>CASEKF010000018.1 GCA_949288455.1 uncultured bacterium | reverse complement strand
ATACCTTGTATTTTAATAAATATTTTTACAAATATTTAGAATTAGTAAACTTTTAAGACATTTTATCGTTGAAAACCTGCCTGGACTTGATTAGACAAATTGTTGAGAAGAAACTCATTCGCGATTTGGCCTCCTGCTCCTCTCAGGTTGAAATAGGCCCTACTAAATAGCAGAATGAAAAGACTGTCGACGCGTTTGAAGGGCAAGAAGAAAAAGAACCGAAAAACACGCTTCTCAGCGCGTCCAAGACTGAAAGACAGCTAAATTGTCCGCCATCCTGCGATTCTAAGAAAAATTTCCCGAACCCGGCAACCTCGTTTGCGGAAGAGGGCGGAAAAGCGAGCAAATTAGCGGAAGTTGACGCAAATCTTTGTAACTCAGGTCTTTTCAAAAGGATTACGTTTTCTTTATGGAGAAGAAAAACTATTACGCTTTTAAACCTCTTTCTCCTAGAAGGATTTATTATAATGGAAGATTTTGCAAAATCAGAAAAACTCCGAGGATTTTTAGTAGGAGTAAGAATATCGGCTTTAATTCTAGGTTTGTTTATTACCAAATTAAACGAACCCGGATTTGTCTATCCTGTTTTTCCGTTTAACTTATCCGGTCTGGGAAGACCTGTTATAACTTTTTTCCTTATTTCTTATCATTTCATAGCTTGTTTTTGGATGTTGAAGTTTCATGCCAGCGCGAATCATATTAAACTATTAGTTCTTGCGGACGTTACTTTCGGAACTTTAACTATGTCTATTCTCGGAAGCCCTTATGTTTTTCTCGCTATCATGCTTCCGGCTCTTGAATCTTACTGCTTTTTGGGAAAAATGTGGGGACTTTCTATTTTAGGTATTTTCGGCGTGATATTTATAATTATATTAATGGGGGAATATACGAAAATTATAAATATTCCTCAGGAAGAAATCCCCGTCACATACGATGTCAAAGATTTGAAGAAGAGTTTATGGTGGCTTAATATAGAGTACTTTTTAGTTATGATTCCGCTGATAGTATGGTCTTACAATAATGCCTTGGCTCTTGAAGAAGAAAAATATTTTATGTTCCGCAGAGGAGAGGAAGAAAAAAGACTTATAAACGAAAATAATCAAAGCGATAAAGATACTATTCAAGGGCTTTCAAACGCTCTTATGGATAAAGATCAAACAATAGCGGAAGCGCAAAAACAGATAGAACGTCTTCAAAACGAAGTTGAAAAAAATTATCAAAAATACCATGAACAAAAAAATCAGTATGTTGCTCAAAATGAAAGTTTTAAGAGTAGAGAAAATGAAATAACCACAAGTTTTGACAATAAAATAAAGAAAATACAGCAAGATAACGCCGATTTATCCTTAGCCCTTAAGAAAACTAAAGATCTTATGGATGCTACGACTGCGCTTAATAAAAGTCTTAATCTCCAGGAAGTCTACGTTTCCGTCATAGATCGCTTAATAAAACTGGCGCCTGTTCAGACTTGCATACTGTTTATGTTAGATACGGTGAATAAGAGAACTGAAATATTCGCGGAGATGGTTTACAGCCCTTATTCAGATTTTTTCCGTAATTTCAGCGTGAGAATAGGCTGCGGGATAGTAGGGATATCTGCGGAGCTGCAAAAAATATTTAAAATAGACGCCGGAAGTATAGTTATAGAAGGTAAGGAGTATCAAGGTCTTTTAAACCAAGAAAAAAGCGCTCTTGTCGTTCCTATTTTGTATGAAGAAGAAATATTAGGTCTATTTTACCTTGGAAAACAAGAAGAATACGGTTTTACGCCGGAATCCGTAGATCTAATAAAAAAATATGCGGATATTGCCGCCATATCTCTTCAAAACGCTCAATTGTTCCAAAAAACCGTTTCCGGAGGAATGTTCGACGATCTTACGGGATTTTATAACGCGCTATATTTCAACGAACGATTTGCCGAAGAAGTTAGAAGATGCAGACGATATAAAATCGAATTGTCCTTAGCTCTTATCGAAATTGATAATTTCGCGGAATTTAACGACGAATTTGGCTCTTCATGGGCAGACGACGTTCTTCAGGAAACTTCCGACGTTATAAGGGAACATGCCAGAGAAACGGATATTGTCGCTAGAATACAAGCCGGACAATACGTTATGGTTTTGGTACATACGGATAAAAGAAATGCCTATATAATGGGGGAAAAGATAAGAACGGCTTTTGAAATGAAAAATATAAAAAGAATGAGAAGATCCAGAGCGTCCACTACTTTATCAATAGGAGTAGCCTCATTCCCTTACGACGCGAAAGATAAAGAAGGCCTTATTACGGCGGTTGAAAAGGCTTTGGAATTTTCCAAAAATAAAGGAGGAAACACGACGGGGCTTCTTCAGAATAATATCTAATCCCGATAAAGCGATATATGCCTAAAAATATTATTTTATTTGTCTTTCTAAACGCGTTTATATTTATTTTTTCTTTAGGATTTTCATCTGCCTCAGAAAGTCAAGAAAAACCTAAAATAATACTTAAGGGAAGTTTTACGCAAGGCAGCGTGCTTTTTATGGAGATATCCGGCTTATCCGAAAACTCCGGCGGAACGGTAAGATTTAGAGACGCTTCCTATTCTTTGCAATATGCGAATAACGCTCTTGCGACTACGATACCAATTTCTCTTGACTGTCCTCAAGGTTCGTATCTTCTATCGGCCGAGATATCTTCCGGCGAATCCGTTTTTAATATTGAGAGGACTATCAACGTTTCCGCTCATACATACGGAGTTCAGAGATTATGGCTTTCGGAATCACAGCTTGCCTCTTACGACGATCCTCAGGCAAACGCCGATAACGACGCCATTCTTGCGGCTCTTAAACTATGCGACAAAGGGGAGATAGCTTGGCATAAAAAGTTTATTTGTCCTCTTTCCGGATATATATCTACCGCATTTGGTCTTAAAAGATTTTATAACGAAGACGTAACGCCCGAATTCCATAAAGGAGTAGATATAGCGGGCGTAAAAGGCGAAATAGTATCGGCTCCTCAGAACGGCATAGTGCTTATGGCAAAAGAAAATCTCCCTCTTCATGGAGGCGTAGTAGTTTTAAATCATTCCAGAGGCCTAGGAACGATATATCTTCATTTAGATTCCGTCAGCGTTTCTAAAGGGGAATATGTAAAACAGGGAGACGAAATAGGCAAAGTAGGAAATAAAGGAGTTTCCACGGGCGCGCATCTGCATTGGGCCGCATATAGCCACGGAACGCCCGTCAATCCCTGGCAGCTTTTAACTCTTCCGGCTTCTTGGCTAGAGCCGTAGAGCCTATATTAACCAGCAATTTAACGAAAGGTAAAAAAATCTGGAGGTTATTTTATGATAGGCCTTTCTCCTTCAAGAAAAGACGCTTTTGAAAAAGTTACGGGAAGAGCCGTTTTTACCGACGACATAAAGCTTCCTGCGACGCTGTATGCAAAAATATTAAGAGCGGGCGTCGCGCATGCGGAAATACTATCTATCGACGTTTCGGAAGCGGAAAAAGTTGAAGGCGTCGTTAAAATTTTAACCGGAAGCGATTGCAAAGATCTATACTTTGGATGCTGCATAAAAGATATGACTCCGTTAGCGGTAGATAAAGTTCGTCATGCAGGAGACGCTGTCTGCGCAGTTATCGCCGATTCCGAAAGAGCCGGTCAGGAAGCCGTAAAAAAAATAAAAGTAGAATATAAAATACTGCCTCACGTCTTAAACGCTCTTTCCGCAATAGCTCCCGGGGCTCCGATAATACATGAAAAAAATGGAGAATACTCCTCTACGCCTGGATTTTATCCTGAAAAAGGCTCTAATATTTATCACCGTTATAAACAACGTCGCGGAAATACTGAAAAAGCTTTTTCAGAATGCGAAGCTATTGTAGAAGCCGATTTTGAATACCCTCTCAACGCTCATTGCGCAATGGAGCCTCATTGCTGTATAGCTCAATGGGAGGGAAACGATAGAGTTAAAATATGGTCTTCCACCCAAGGGCCTTTCGTCGTAAGAGAAGGAATAGCTTCTATGTTCGGTTTAAATATGTCTAACGTAGAAGTATTCGTTAATTTTCTAGGCGGAGGATTCGGATGTAAATCAGACCTTATCATAGAGCCTCTCACGGCTTTTATAGCTAAATTTGTTCCGGGACGTCCGTTAAAATTAAAGCTAACTAGAAAAGAAGTTTTCACGAGTTCGGTCTTAGGGCGCGGCATACAGGGAAAAATTAAACTTGGAGCTTTAAAAGACGGAACTCTTCATGCTCTGGAAGCTAAATTATATTTTATATCCGGAGCATACGCCGACATGGGCTGCAACGTAGTGCAAGCCGGAGGCTACGTAGCTTCAGGTCCATACGAAATAAAAAATATAAGCGCTGACGCCGTAGGAGTTTATACGAATACGCCCCCTATAGGAGCGTTCAGAGGATACGGTCATCCCGAAGCTCATTTTATGATAGAAAGAAGCGTCGATATGATCGCGTCTAAATTAGGAATGTCGCCTTCTGAAATACGCAGAAAAAATTTTCTATGCGCCGGAAAAGTAAACGGCTTAGGTCAAGTCATAACAAAAGATAACGGTAATCTCCATGCCTGTCTTGCTCAAGTGGAAAAAGAATTATTCGCCGCTCCTCTTCCTGAAAATAACGAAGAGTTTATTTATGGCAGAGGTATAGCGGCTTTAATGAAGACTCCGATGATGTCGCCAAACGCGTCTTCCGGAGCTTATGTCAAATTAGCCGACGACGGTTCCGTTAACGTAGTTATCAGCGGAACTGAGATGGGGCAGGGGCTTCACACGGTTATCGCTCAAATGGTTGCTGAATTTTTAAATATTCCAATTGAAAAGGTTTTCGTTTCAAAAATTATCGATACTCAATATTCCCCTCAAGAATGGCAAACGGTAGCTTCGATATCAACTTACAGAGTTGGCAACGCCGTCTTAAAAGCATGCGCCGACGCTAAAGCTAAAATTTTAAAAAATGCGTCTTTATATCTCCAAATTCCTGAAACCGATTTATCATTCGACGGCGAAAAAGTTTACTTAATTTCAAATCCGTCTATTTTTATACCGTTAAAAAAACTTGCGATAGGGGCCGTAGCTCCTGACGGACGAGCGATAGGAGATCCGATAATAGGCGTAGGTTCTCATATATGTCGAGGAGTCGAATCTCCAAATCCTGAAACAGGAACAGGCAATTCCGCGCCTCAATGGACTTTCGGCTGTCAAGGCGCGGAAATAGCGGTATCGTTAAAAACCGGCAAAATAAAAATAATAAATATAGCTACTTCAATAGACGCCGGAAAAGTTATTAATCCTGAACTAGCAAGAATTCAGATGATAGGCGGCATGATGATGGGAATAGGTTCCTCTTTAACCGAAGAGATCTTATTTGACGACGCAGGACAAATAAAAAACGCTAACCTGAATACATACAAAATTCCAACGATAGACGATATGCCGGAAAAATACTCCGTTTATTTTGTGGAAACTCCTCAGCCTGACGGGCCTTTTGGCGCCAGGTGTATAGCGGAGCATCCGGCGGTGTCGGTTCCTCCGGCGATATTAAACGCCTTTTATAATGCGTCCGGAGCGGATATATGTAAAATTCCGCTTACTCCGTCATTAGCGCTTGCGGCTTTAAAATCTAAAAACAAAGATAAAAGTTAAATTTTCTCTAATCGCTAAATTATAAAAAAGATCGGGGAGAATATATGGATTATTGCTTAAATGAAAATGTAAAAATAATTTCTTTTACGTTGAACAATAAAAAAGTAAAAGCTATTATAGACGACAAAACGACGCTTTTAGAATTAATCAGGAACGTTTTTGGTCTAATGGGCGCCAAAGAGGGCTGCGGTTATGGAAAATGCGGTTCATGCACAGTTATAATGAATGGAAAATCGGTAAGATCATGCATTACCAAAGCGTCGAAAGCTGAAGGCAGCGAGATAGTTACGATAGAAGGACTTGGAGGAGACGATTTTTCATTAGATCCGATTCAAGAGGCTTTTATAGACGGAGGAGCCGTTCAATGCGGTTTTTGCACTCCAGGCATAATTATGACTTTAAAGGCTTTATTTACTGAAAACCCGAACGCTTCGGAAGAAGAGATTAAAAAAGCTCTTAAAGGTCATTTATGCCGCTGCACCGGATACGAAACTATTCTTAAATCGGCCTTACTGGCTAAAGAGAGAATAAATAATAACAAAAAATAGAAAAGTTTAACTTTAGTTTTCACGTTCAATAAAAATAACCGAAGTCATATATGACTTCGGTTATTTTTATTGATGCCGAAGATCGGACTCGAACCGATACAGGGAAAAACCTACCGGTTTTTGAGACCGGCGCGTCTGCCATTCCGCCACTTCGGCAAGAATAAATTATATTGTTGATTACGGTTAACGTTATTTATAATATAATTTATTCGCTGCTTTTGTTTAAAATCCTGCTAACATAAATATTTTTACAAAATTAATTTTTCATTTTTTTACCGTACCGCAAAATTTTTTGCGGTACGGTAAAAAAATTATCAAGTTTAAAATTTTACTGAGCGTTTTGGATATCGGCAATATTTTTGAATGCCTGCATTCTGCGTTTTACGTCCTTTTCAGCCTCTTCAAAAATTTGCTGAGCTTTTTCTTCTCCTAATTTCTTAATCAGAAGTTTATAGCGATTTTCGCTTCTTACGAATTCGTTAAAATCAGATTTCGGCTCGGGAGTTTCCCAAGATAAAGGTTTTTCAGAGTCGGGATTATATCTATAAAGCGCCCAATATCCGCTGTCTACCGCTCTTTTTTGTTCAACTTGAGTCTTTTGCATATTAATGCCATGCGCAATACATGGAGCGTAAGCTATTACTATTGAAGTTCCCTCATAAGCTTCGGCTTCTAAAAGAGCTTTCATAGCCTGCATTCTATTTGCTCCAAGAGCTATTTGAGCTACGTAAACATTTCCGTAACTCATGCACATAAAGCCAAGATTTTTCTTAGGAGCTCTTTTACCGTTGCTGGCGAATTTAGCGATCGCTCCTATTGGAGTAGATTTTGAAGCTTGACCTCCGGTATTGGAATAAACTTCAGTATCAAGCACTAAAATATTTACGTTCTTGCCTGAAGCTACCACATGGTCAAGACCGCCGTATCCAATATCATATGCCCATCCGTCTCCGCCTATACACCATATGCTTTTATCTACGAAATAATCGCTGAAACTGTTTATTACGGTCAGTAATTCCTTTTTCTCGCCGTCAGCGTCTATTAAAGCTTCTTTAATAGACGCTTTAATAGTTTTTTGGAATTCAAGTCCTTCTTTATCTTTTCTGTTCCAATTTTCAAGAGCTGACTTTAAATCGTCGGAAAGTTTTCCGGAAGGTTCCATAAGTAAGAATTTTTCTATTGCTGATTTCAAAGAATGTCTGTTCGAGTCTACGGCGAGTCTCATGCCAAAACCATATTCAGCGTTGTCTTCAAACAGCGAATTAGCCCAAGCGGGACCGTTTCCTTCTTTCGTAGTCGTATAAGGTATGCTTGGGAAGGAAGAACTGTAAATAGAAGAACACCCCGTCGCGTTAGCTACGATCATTCTTTCGCCAAAAAGCTGGGAAAGCATTTTTACGTAAGGAGTTTCTCCGCATCCTGCGCAAGCGCCTGAAAATTCAAATAAAGGTTTTACGAAACCAAGGTTTTTAATATTATTTCTATCGGCTTCAATATTATCCGTCGAAGCGTCGAAGAATTTATAATTTTCAGTTTGTCCTTTTTGTCTAGCTTTTTCAAGAGTCGTAAAAGATAAAGCTTTAGTTTTGGCGGGACAAGTTTCTACGCATACGCCGCACCCGGTGCAATCGTCTACGTAGACTTGAAGAGCGTATTTTTTGCCGTCTATCGCTTTCGGCTTAATCTCCGTAGTTTCAAAAGACTTAGGCGCGTTCTTTAATTCTTCGTCGGTTAAAATTTTAGCTCTTATAGCGGCATGAGGACAGGAACTTACGCACTGATTGCATTGTATGCATAACTCTTTATTCCATTCGGGAACTCTGGGAGCGATGCCTCTTTTATCGTACTTAGCCGTTCCAGTAGGAAGAGAGCCGTCGAAAGACATATGCGATACAGGTATCGAATCCCCTTTAAGATGCGCTATAGGCTCTACTATATTTTTTGCGAAAGTATCGGCGTCTTCAGGTATGAGCTTTTTAGATTTATAGATGGAATTCGTAGTTTCAGGAACAGTTACCCTCAGCAAAGATGCGGCGGCTTTGTCTACGCAGGCGCAGTTCATATTGATAATATCTTCGCCTTTTTTCGCATATGTTTTTCTTATCGATTTCTTTATAAGGTCAAGGGCATGATTTTCTTCAAGGACTCCGGAAACTTTAAAAAACGCCGTCATCATAACGGTATTGATTCTCGCTCCCAATCCTGCTTCAGTCGATATTTTCAAAGCGTCTATCGTGTAAACTTTAATCTTTCTATCTATTATTATTTTCTGCATATCTTCAGGAAGATGTTTGAACGCTTCTTCGGCAGACCATTCCGAATTGAGTAAGAATACGCCGTTTTCCTTAATGCCGCTTATCATGTCAAATCTTCCTATATAAGCTGAGTTATGGCATGCTACGAAATCCGGATGAGTCACGCAGTAGGTAGATCTAATTTTATTTTTTCCAAAGCGTAAATGTGAAATAGTGCTTCCGTAAGATTTTTTGGAATCGTATACGAAATATCCTTGAGCATAAAGAGGAGTATTATCGCCAATGATTTTAATGGAATCTTTATTAGCTCCGACGGTGCCGTCGCTTCCAAGTCCCCAGAAAGTACAGCTAATAGTTCCTTCGGGTTCAGTGATGATTTCATCAGAATAATCGATGGAAAGTCCGGTTACGTCGTCGTTTATTCCGACCGTAAAATTATGAGAACATTTGCCTCTGAGATGCTTGTAGACTCCGTTAACCATAGAAGGAGTAAATTCTTTGCTGGAAAGACCGTATCTTCCGCCTATAATAACGATATCTTTTCTATCTTTCAGAGCGGCTACGACGTCTAAATAAAGCGGTTCGCCTATAGCTCCCGGTTCTTTAGTCCTATCAAGCGTAGCTATTCTCTTAACTGACGCCGGAATAATTTCTTTAAAAAGTTCAGCCGCAAACGGACGATAAAGCCTTACGATTACGAGACCGACTTTTTTACCTTGTTTTCTAAGGTAATCTATGGTTTCGGCTATCGTTTCGCAAGAAGAACCTATGGCTACTATAATATCTTCGGCTTCCGGATCTCCGTAATAATCGAAAATATGATATTGCCTGCCCGTTTTTGCGGCTACTTTATCCATATATTCTTGAACTATGCCGGGGACTTCCATATAATATTTATTAACAGTCTCTCTTCCCTGGAAATATACGTCAGGATTTTGAGCTCCGACTTTGGAGTATGGCTTTTCAGGTCTTAAGGCTCTCCGACGGAATCTTTCCACATATTCCATTTCAGGATCTATAAGCTCTTTTAAAGTTTCGTAAGATATCTCTTTAACTTTTGTTATTTCATGAGAAGTTCTGAAACCGTCGAAGAAATTCACGAAAGGAACTTGAGCCTTTAACGTCGCAAGATGCGCTACAGCCGCCAAATCCATAACTTCTTGAGCGTTTGTAGAAGACAATAAAGCGAATCCGGTATTTCTAACGGCCATTACGTCGGAATGATCTCCAAAAATAGAAAGCGACTGACATGCAAGAGCTCTAGCCGTAACGTGAAATACTGCCGGGAGCATTTCTCCGGCTATTTTATACATATTTGGGATCATCAAAAGGAGGCCTTGAGAAGCGGTAAAAGTAGTAGTGAGAGCTCCTGCCGTAAGAGAGCCGTGGACAGCTCCGGCAGCTCCGGCTTCAGACTGCATTTCAGAAATGCTAAGAACTTCTCCGAAAACATTTTTTCTTCCCTCGCTAGCCCAAGAATCCGCAAATTCGCCCATATCTGAAGAAGGCGTAATGGGATAGATAGCCGCAGCTTCGCTGTAAGCGTACGCTACATGACTAGCCGCTTGATTACCGGTTATAGTAACGGTTTTTTCCGCTTTTTTATCTGTGGTTTCACATTCCATTTTTGTGGCGCATTGAATCATAGAGACATTCCTCCATTTTTAATGAATAAATAACAAAAACTAAACGCTTATATATTTAAAATTAACTGTCAATAAGCGTATTCACTTCAGCTTATTTTCCGCAAGCCAAAACGAATACGCTTATTGACAATAATAAACGGCGTAAAGCTATTATTATCGATATCCTATAATTTAAAAACTTGCAATATTTTAGCATATAACGCATTTAAATGCAAGTCTTTAAGTATCTCGTTATTATTATCAGGAAGGGAATTTCATGAAAAAATATAAGTATTTTTAAATACAAAAAAAATTGCCTTTTGTTAGGCGCACATAAATTTCTAATCCTAATTTTTATAAAGGAGATGCAAATGGAAAATCAAAATGAGCATTCGGGACTCCCTGAAAATGCGTACAAGGAATTAAAAGACGGGGAAAAATACGAGCCTATCGTGCCCTCAAATTCTAAAATGAAGGAAATAACGCCTTATTCCGTGATTATGGGCATATTAATGTGCGTTATTTTTTCCGGAGCTACGGCGTTTTTAGGACTGAAAACAGGAAGCGTATTTGAAGCGGCTATACCTATCGCTCTTATAGCTGTCGGCATGTCTTTCGTATGTAAAAAAGCTTCTATATTGGAAAACGTCATTATTCAGTCAATAGGTTCATGTTCGGGCTCTGTCGTCGCAGGAGCCATCTTTACGCTTCCGGCTATTTACATACTCCAATATAAGTATCCTAAAGAAGTCTCTATAAATTTTTGGCATATTTTTATGGCGTCTCTATTAGGCGGTATCTTAGGAATAGTCCTTTTAATTTTCTTTAGAAAATATTTCGTCGCCGATATGCATGGAAAGTTTCCTTTTCCTGAAGGAACGGCTACGACGGAAATTTTAGTTTCAGGCAAACAAGGCGGAGAACAAGCTAAAATATTGGCTGTAAGCATGGCTCTCGGAGGAGCTTATGATTTTTGCGTTTATACGCTTAAATTATGGGCTGAAACTTTTAATTCAACTCTTCATCCCTTCGGACAAATGCTCGCCGATAAATTTAAATTATGTTTTGGTCTTAATGTTACCGCGGCCCTTTTAGGAATGGGATATATCATAGGCTTTAAATACGCGGTTATAATGTGCGCCGGCTCTTTTTTGGCATGGTTTGTTTTTGTTCCTTTAATGGGAGCTTTCGGAATTACGGCGTCAGGAGTTCATATGTCGGATCTTGCTCCGGGAGAAATTTTTAAAGATTACGTAAGATTGATTGGCATAGGGGGTATAGCTGCCGCAGGAATTCTTGGAATAATTAAATCTGCTGGAGTCATAACGCAAGCTTTTACGAAAGGCTTTAAGGAAATGTTCGCCAAAGGTTCCGATAAACAAGAAGAGAAACCGAGAACTGAAACTGATCTCAATATGAGCGTTATTTTCAGCGTGATTATTCTTACCGGCATAGCGATATTCGGATTCTTTTATTCAGGCGTTCTTCAAGGCAGACCGGACGTAATAATGCTGTCTTTAATAGGATTCGCGATAGTTATGATAATTGCGTTCTTATTTACGACGGTAGCGGCAAGAGCTATCGCTACCGTCGGATCTAACCCGGTATCGGGTATGACTTTAATGACTCTTATAATAAGCAGTTTAATTTTAGTTCAAGCCGGTTTAAAAGGCGCTTCCGGAATAGCGGCCGCTTTAATTATAGGAGGCGTCGTATGTACGGCTCTTTCAATGTCAGGATCTTTTATTACGGATTTAAAAATAGGATATTGGATTGGCGCCACTCCTAAAAATCAGCAAATTTTCAAATTTCTCGGAACTTTAGTAGCCGCTTTTTCCGTAGCCTTCGTAATGATGATTTTAAATCAAACTTACGGTTTTGTAAAAACAGACGCTCATCCGGACGCGCTTGTAGCTCCTCAAGCTAACGCTATGGCAGCGGTCATAGAGCCGATTATGGTTTCAGGAGCCGATGTTCCTTGGATCCTGTACATAGTAGGTATACTTTTAGCTCTTATTATTGAAATGCTCGGTCTTCCTGCTCTCGCTTTTATGTTGGGAGTTTATATACCTCTTGATTTGAACCTTCCTATATTAGCCGGAGGCATATTAACTTTAATGATCGAAAAGAGTCATAAAAATCCTGAAATTGCTTCCGCAAGAAAACAAAAAGGAACTCTTATAGCTTCAGGCTTTGTAGCGGGAGGAGCTATAGTCGGTATTTTAGACGCTATTATTAGATATAATAACGTAAATTTGTCTTTTAAATTTGCCGGTCAGACTTTATCTGCGTCAATTTTTGGGCAATGGTTGTCTATTTTCGTTTATATCGCTCTTATCGTCGCGGTATATTTCTTAAGCGTTAAAATTTTCTCCAAAAATTCTCCGGAAGCCCCTTCCAAATTAAATAAATCTAAACAAGAAGAAAAACCTAAGCAAGAAGAAAAATCCAAGCAAGAAGAAAAATCCAAGAAAAGAAAAAGTAAAAAAGACAAAAAAAAATAACGTAGATATAAGCTAGTTCATCTAAAATTATATAATATTGACTATTTGAACCGGATCCCTCTCCGGTTCAAATAGTCAATAGAAAGGGCAATCTTTATTAAAATACTAAAATGAAAATCGACGCTATACGTGATATCACTTTAAACGCAATGTTTACCGCTCTAGTTATTATAGGAACCGTTATTATTAAAATACCCACGGTAACAGGCGGCAATATCAATTTAGGAGACGTTTTTATCTTTTTAGCGGCTTTTTCCTTAGGGGGCTTCAGGGGAGGAGTTATAGGAGGAATCGGCGCTTCTCTGGCGGATCTTTTAGGCGGTCATGCCGGTTTTTTTTTCGCTACGCTTTTTGTAAAATTCTTTGAAGGATTTATTGCAGGCTTTATATTTCAAAAAATAAAAAATAAAACCGTCGCTTCCGTAGCCGCTTCTTGTACCGGAGGAGCAGTTATGGTTATAGGATATTTCATTTACGAATATTTTTTTCTCGGCGCAGGACTAGCTTTTGCCGTGCTTGTTCCTAACATTCTTCAAGCCGCTATATGCTCGGCTTTAACGATTATTATATATCCTTTGACTATACAGCGGGCAAAAATTTAATAATTATACTTTTTGTCAAATATCTTGTCATCCATCGTTAAATACAAAAAACATTCTACGAAAGCTACTAACGAAGGAATACCGCTCCAGAAAAACAACAAATATAAAATTCCCAATCCAATTTCCCCCAAATAAAATTTATGAGCTCCAAAACCTCCTAAAAGAAACGCAAGCAAAGCCGATATATATTTCGTTCTGGAATGCTTTTTAGGCATTCCTTGAGGATCGAAAGCGCTCGGAGGAAATTGTCCTTGGTTATATATGCCGGGCGCATTAGACAGGTTTGCAGGCTGGGGATAACCTTGCGGGAAAGCGTTGCCGGCAGGATATCTTATCGGTTGATAACCTACCTGTCCGTTAAAGCCTATAGGGGAGCCTACAGTTTTTTTTTCGTCGATTGAAGGTAAGGCATTCGCGCAATTATGACAAAAAGTAGCGCCGTCTAATTGATTAGAGCCACAATAAGGACAAAACATTATTAATCTCCCAAAAATTAATTTATAGTATAAGCATTTTTTCTTAAGAATATGGGAATGCACATTTCCCGTATTTCCACTAAATAAATTATAACGCAGTTCTCTTTAATAGACAAGAATAAAAATTAACGCTGAATCAGTTCTCTTCGTTGTTCTTTATAAAAATGACTCCTTAGAATAGGACATAACGCTAATGTTTTATATCTCCGGGAGGAAATAATACTATTCTCCACACTCCGTCTTCCAGCCTCATTGGAATTTCCGACGATATACTGCGATCACTTGTCTCGCTCATCTTTAAAACGGCTTCGGAACCGTTTACGGTTACGCTCTCAATGGTTCTCTCGGGAGAAAAACATCGCACCATATCTTTATTTAGATCGGTTGCCTCCATCTGAAAAACAAAATAATCTTTAGGCTGCATGGAGGCCAACGCTTCTATACTAACGTCGGTATTGGGAAAATTTTGTTTTCTTTGTTCTTGAGGTATTATTTTAAGACGGTTTACAAACGGTTTATAAATAAAGTTTTCATACTGGGTCTGGCTCTCATATGAAAGGCAATTCCAAACATCTTCATATTTTCGCTCGGTTAAGGAGCTGATAAACAAATTATATGATTTTTTTGCTTCCGCTTCAGGGGAAGTAAATAAACTGCAGGAAGATAAATGTAAAATTCCTATTATAAGCATAATAAAAAAAACGTTTTTGTTCATAATTTACGTCCTTAAATTTTTAAAAATATTAACTTAATTATATCACCCTAGACGTAAAAGTAACAATAGTTATTATTGCTTTTAATTTTAACTTCTAAAAAGTTAAACTATTCTTAATATTTTTCTATCAATTTTATAATTTGTTAAGATTCTTAATATTGTTTATAGAAACTTAATTGTTTATAATTATATTAAGATGAAAGCTTTTATTTATATATATAAAAATAAAAGATATTTTTGCGGCTATGGAATGTCTCTTATAGAAGTAGTCGTAAGCATGTGGATATTCGGAATAGCCGTAATGTCCATTATTTCGCTCTTATTTAGTCATGCTCCTAGAAATAATCAATCGAAAATTCAGGCTATTTCAATAGCAAGAAGCGAATTCGAAAGGCTGAGACTGGCGGGCGAATTAAATAATACTGTCCCTACAAGCTATATAGCCGTAATTCTACATCAAGAATCCGTTAAAAAAAATTTTGGCTACGAAGACAAGTCTAAGGAGTCTGAAAAAGCGTCGAGGTTTTTTCAGACCAGAAAAGTTTTCTCTAGCGAAAAATACGGTCAAGAAGGCATATATGAATCTTTTGAAAAATCTGACGGACCTAATTTAGACTTTTCCGATCTTGAAAATCCGGAAAATAGCGTTAATCCTAAAGTTAAAAGTCAAGATTTAGCTTCAAGTTTAAGAGATTTTTTATTTATAAACGCAGATTATCCAAATAAAAAAGAACAAGATAAAGAAAATAATACGGTCTCTTACGACAGAGAAAAAACCAAGGGATTAAAACCTTTTCTTGTATGCGTATCCGTAGAGGGTGGAGCGAACGATGAATTTCAGAATAAAAAAGATTTAAACGAAAACGAGTTTCTCGTAAAAAAATATATAAGGAACGTTTACGTTTTAGTCTGCTGGACCGAGAAAGACGAATCTAACAATACGATCAAACCCAGACGTTTACGGTTTCAAGGCCAGATATACACTTCAGGGGTAGACGTCCCTAAAATTTAAGCTCGGCTTTTAAGAAAGTGATGAATTTTTATGAAGACAAATTTAGGATTTAGCCTAATCGAAACAATTTTAGTCCTCGTTTTTTCTTCGCTTCTATTATTACTTATGTATTCCGCATACAATATGGCTTTTAAAAAAGGCCTGAAAGCCAGCGACGAGGACAACGTTTTGATAAGGGCGTCCGCTTCGCTTCAAGAAAGCATGTCTGAATCTTTACGCTTTACCGCTTCCCACCTTGTTAACGTCGTAGATTATGAAATTTCTTCCGAAAATACCCCAAGACCGGATACGTTTATCATAGGTTTTCCTTTAAGAGGAGATTGCCGTAATGAAAAATACGTCAATAGCATTGGCGTTTCTCCGGATCCTTTAGGATATTATATTCAAAATTATGCAGACTCTTTTATAAATTCAGCAGACAAATCTCCGGAATTCAACGAAGCCCTTAAAAGTCTTGCTTGGACTTCATATGTAATATATATATATTACGATATTTCTAAACCTAACTTAAAACCTATAGATTTTAGCCCTTGCAAATCTCTTGAACCGACTTCTAAAAGAGAAGGCGAAGAGTTTGCTAAACCGATTTACGAATTAAAATTTTATCTGAAACAATCCGTATTAACAAAATCCTCCGAAACTTCCGGGGATTTTAAATCGACAGAAGACGAAACAGTCTATCAGCCTATTTATTTTATGGAACGAAAAACCGCTATTTCTACGGGAGTCAACGCTCTTGAAAGCGGTTCTACCGAAATTAACGCATCCGATTCTAACGATAAAACGGATGATTTGTCGGATTTTATAAGCGAAATTTTAAAAAATAACGACGCTTTAATATCGTTTCGCAAAGTATGCGACGACGTATATTACTTTAACGTATCGTTTAAATTATATCCCGCGATATCGGTTAACGCCGCTTTTGATTACGGCCTTGGAGGAAGCGCCTCGTCCGGATCCATACAAGTAAACAAAATAAAATCTGAGACTTACGACGTTTCATTTCAGATACTCCCTCTTTCAAAATAACGTTTCAACGACGATTTATTTAATAAAGGAGTCGATCATAATGAAAAAGCCAAAAGGGATGCTGCTTTTTACCGTCTTATTAATGAGTTCCATTATTTTAATTATAGCTCTTTCATATGTTTCTCTTAATCACAGGCAGACAAAAGCCATATCTTTTTCAGCGGAAAGAGAAGGGGCGACTATAGCGGCATATTCCGGGCTTGTCTCCGGAGCCGATTTTTTAACTAAGTTTTACGAGATAGAAAGAAGCGTCGAGTATAAACAACAAAATTTAAATAAATTACTGACTGGCTTAACGGACAACGATACGAAAATTGAGATTACGACAGATCATACGGGAAATAGAATTTTTAAGTCTCCATGGATCGATATAAGTAAAGATTCCCTTCAGAACGCTTCTTACAGATTTGCGATAAACGAAAACGCTAATTTTATAAGCGCCCAAGGAAGGGTAATCGTTTCCCAAGGCGGTCATGCGAAACAAGACGGGAAACAGTATTATATAAAACAGATATCGTCGCTTTTTAGCGAAGAATGTCCGGCAATAGCGGCCCGAGAAATAAAAATTCGTTCTAAAAACGGATCGAGACAAGGGCAAGCGGCCGTTAAATCCATATATTCATACGTTACTCAAATCCCGTTGACGGCATGGATTTTAACGTTAAACGGAAGTCCCGACGATATCAATGGAACTTTAATTTATCGAGGAGTACTGAATCCTTGGAGTACTCTAAAAGATAACCGGAAAGTTATATGGAAAAGCGAAAAAAATGACGATTGGGATAGTTTGAATCCTTTTTCTTCCCAAGATTATAAAGCTTTCCAAAACGGCGATCGCTTCGAGACTCTTAAGCTTATGGAAAAAATGATTACTTGGTCTGATAAGGAAGACACAGACAAACCTTCAAACGACGCAACTCAAGAAAATAGTACAGCCCCGGATAAAGCTTACATTCTTGACTCTGGACTGGGGGCAGGAGACAGCTCTAATTTAGAATATGACAAATCAAATAAAAACTGGCATGAGCAATTTCAAAAATTTGCTTGTCAAGATATATTCAGTTACGTAAAGTCTCTCAAACCACAGTTAACACCCGATTTTGAAAATGTCAATCCAAGAAGACTCCAGGTAAGAGGCTCTGAAATAATTTATCTTGCGCCGACTACAGAAGGCAAAAATACGGAAATCAACCTAACGGCCACTTTTGAAGAAGCTCCTCCGGTTTTGCTTGACGATTCGCTTAATATTTTTCAAGCCGATACCGGCAAGTCCGATTATTTTGATTACTTAAACGGCCATATAAATAACGCTATGTCAAAAAACAGTTATCTTTTTAAAAATAAAAGGATCTGCTTTGTGCCTCAAAGAGAAGGGAATAAATTGGAATTATTAATAGACGGAGATATGATTTTAGACGGCAGCATCATAATATGCACCGGCAATCTTACGGTAAAAGGCAATATAAGAGGCAACGGCGTAGTTATGGCTCTCGGTAATATAATATTTTACCCCAATAATATGATGCATGACAGAGACGAGCCTTATTCTTATTCCTATGCCGAGCAGCTTAGAAACAATTCGTTTATTCCGTCGGATAGGCTTATCGTATATTCTGCGCGTAAAATTATTGTCGACGGAGATATGGAAAGCGGAAATAGACAAAAATACTTCTTATATGCGTCGATGCCATACAATTGGCCTGCGATTATATCAGATGTTCTTAAAGAATCGAACTTTGAAGACGAAAACGAAGTGACAGATAAAATCAAAAACGCTTTAAGAGAAGCTAATCCTGAAGAATTTGAAAAATATGAAGAAGACTTAATCGAAAGTTTCATAAACGATATGAAAGGAAGACGATAATATGAAAAAATCTATCCTTTTTTTTATTTTGACTTTATGTTTTCTATCATGCGGAAATACTAACTGCAATACGGAAAATTGTTATGATTACGACAAAGACGGAAACGCAATATGGTCCGAAATTAAAGCTAAAGAGAATTATAAAAACAGTAAATTATTTAACGTAGACGACTCTGAACTGGATCAATCCGGCAGCTCATATTCAGACGACGGTTTAAATAATCGCACCGACACAACTCAAGCGAAGCTTTTGCTCTCAGACCCGCAATCCGCGGATATTTTTAAAAGAACTCCCGGATACTCCAATTTTAGAGGAATTTTAATATCGGGATTTAAAAGCGAGGATGACGATTGGAATAAAGCTTGGGATAACGACGATTATCAACAATACGGAATTATATTAAAAGGTCTTGTGAAAGTATACGGAGGCGTTTATACTACCGCTTCAATTTCAATGGAAGAAAACTCTATTATAATAGGGGACAGCGATTTAATCAGAGATATCAAAACTATGACTTTAACGCAAAGAGACTATAACGGCAATAAGTGCGAAACGGTAAATCTTCTTAAAGAGCCTGTCCGACCGTTTAATTTAAAAGATATGCCCGTTAAAATAACCCTTTTAAACCCGCATGAACAGGAGATTGTAATTAAAGATATGGACGAGAATGACAATTGGTGGAAAACGGGCATGCTTCAATAATAAAATAATATATCTTTTACTTGAGCCTCTTTAAAATTTATGATATAATTTCCGTCGCCATAAAAGAATCGAAGGAATTATATTATGAACATACATCCTCATAAAACTACGGAAACTTCATCCAGATTAATAACGATAGCTCATGCGGTAACCGATATAAGTCAAGGAGCTTTTCCGGCCTTAGTTCCTTTTATAAAAATAGCGTTTTCTCTTACTTATTCTCAAGTAGGAACGCTGATTTTTTTACAAAGTTTAACATCTTCTATCTGTCAGCCTATATTTGGATTTATCAGCGACAAGTCCTCAAAAACATGGTTTATACCGCTGGGAGTCCTGCTTTCAGGTTTAGCTATGGGAGCGATAGTCTGGGCTCCCAATTATATTTCTCTTATTATTTTAATAGCTCTTAGCGGGTTAGGCAGCGCAATTTTTCATCCTCAGGCAATGAAAGCCGCTAACAGAATAAGCCCTCCCGAAAAAAAAGGCGAAAAAATAGGATTATATTCTTTAGGCGGAAATTTTGGATTTGCCATAGGAGCTTTCATCATGGGCTGGCTGTTGACATTGCCCGGCAATTTTGACAACGCAAAATGGATAGCCGTTCCGTCAATCGTCTATCTTATTATTTTGCTTATTTACAACAAACATATTTATATCGCTTCGCATGTCGGAGACAAACAAACGGCCGGAATTTCTAAAGAACCTCTTCCGTATCTTTTTCTTTCAATTTTAATCTTCTTTATATTTCTCCGTTCGACCGCCTTTTCGGCAATAAGTACGTATACGCCTCTTTTTCATGTGACGCATATGAATGAAAACTCCGTTTTTGCAGGAAACTATATTTCAATTTTATCTATCGGAGGCGTTTTTGGCACATATATAGGAGGAATATTGAGCGATAAAATCGGCAGAAAAACAATTATTTGCTCATCGATGGTTTTAACTATTCCTCTCGTGGCTCTTATCCCTTACGCAAGGGGGGCCGGAGCCTTGTTTTTAGCAGGTATTACGGGATTCGTGCTTTATGCGTCTTTCAGTTCCACTCTGGTTATGGCTCAAGAATCAATGAAAAGTCATATGGGACTTGCCGCAGGGCTAACGGTAGGTTTTGCTATCGGTTTAGGAGGACTGGGAGCGACTATTTTAGGGAATCTTGCGGATTTAATGACATTGCCAATCTTAATGAAATGGTTTTGGATTCTTCCGGCAGGCGCGGCTTTAACGACTTTATTCTTTTCGGAAAATAGGTCTTCTAAACAAGATAAAGTCAACTAATCGCTATTTGTTAAACGCAGGAACGGCTATTTCGTTTATAACCGAATAATTTTGAAGATAAAACTTTTCGTTTTCTGCTTCGTTATCCTCTTCATGATTATATAAAAGCAAACTATGTTCTAATTGATAATTGTCGATAGAAATTTTACCTGATGTATCGGATTTTAATAAGTTTATGTTGCAAGAAAGATATCCGTTTTTTATTTCGGGATAAAAAAATATTACGTTTTTAGCAATTATTTTATCTTGATTAGCGGAGGTTTGGTCAGCGGTCGGCATATATTGCCGTCCTGATAATCGCCGGGCTTGAAGAGCCGCGTCTTCCTTGCCGTTAAAGCCGCTTATCAAGCGTCGGATCAAAAATTTATGCGGGCATAATTTGAAATTTACGCCGTCGGGACATTGATCGCATTCGCCTGCCGAATTATAAGCTACAAAATATATAACGGTACAATTCCAATCTATATATCCTTCCGTCTGTCGGTCTTCTTGATTTGGGGAGGATTCGTCTTGAATTGAATTTTCCCGCTGCGGAATCACGTAATTGATAAGATCTATCCTATATTTGCCGTTTATCTTTTTAGCGGATACCGGAACGGCTATCCAACCGCATCCGGAATTTGGATCGTATCCGCAAGAAGATAGGGCTAACGAGGAGTTTCTAACTATGTTGTTTAAATCGTTCGAAGCGGCGATAAGACCGGTTTCCGCAGTCAAAAGATCTCCCGTTCTCTTTCGGTGTTCCGTACCTTGAGTTATAACTCCCACTAACACAAGACCTATAAAGGAAAAAAGCGCAAAACTAATTAAAACCTCCGCTAAAGTCATTCCAAGTTTCTTATAAAAATTACGCCTCATTTGTTTCCGCTCATTTATAAATTATTCTTGAAAACCGAATATAAGTTTTGCCATATTGATCTTGGCCTTCGTTAGATTTTTGCGATATGTCGATAACATGCTCTATAACGCTTTCATCTTCTTGTACGTCAGGAACTGAGAGTCCGTCCCAATAATGAGCTATATTGGGAGGAATAGCCCAAAAAACAGCTATTTTAAGCTCCAATAAATTGGTAATTTCTCCATCTTCTTTTTCTAAAGGCAAATATTCGGCTATATAATAATAATCCGTATCCTGAACTTTTTGCTTTCCGAAAATAGTCGAATATTTATTCGCATTAACTTGATCTTTCCGAGCGATAACTCCGGCTGAAGTATCGACTAACCGCACGGACACTTTATTTGCAATCTCTGAAGCTAAAGTAACTTTCATTCCTTTTTGCGACGCTCTGTTCATTCCTATATAAACTCCTATCGTCATTAACAGAATGATAGCGGCAATCCATATGGCGGTCATACTTTCAATTATATTAAAACCTTTTTGTTTAGTTCTCATAATTTTCCTTCTTTAAAGCACGGAAAGATATAAAATTCTTGTATCTACGCCGTAATTTTCATTTTTAAAAAACGGAACGTAATCGGGATCGAAAATTAAAGATCCGTTATTTATATGAGAAAGCAGAATAGAGCCGTTAATCGCAATAAAAGCTCCTAAAAGCTCAAAATCTCTATAGTTTGTTTGTATCGCTATATGGTTCCCCACAGAATATATAGTTCCTTTAAAGCTTGTGTTATTGACATTGAAAGCGTAAAAACGTTTTAAATACGATTCTATCGAATCTCCCGGCAAAATATCAGGATACTCTATATCTTTATTTAACTTAGGAATCTTATCATTCACGAAAAATTCGCCGGCACGAATAATCTTGAAAAAATCGTCAGGCTTTATAGAAGGGAAAAGGTAAGCTACGCAAGAAATGTTTCCTTGTTGTATCTCAATATCAGTGCCAGATAATTGCGTATATCCAACATTTGACAGCTGAGCAAGATTTTTCTTAGAAAATAATATCTTACCATTTGTACTTTCTACAAAATCAACGTCCTTTGTGTCGCTATTTCTATATCTATCTCTTACTTTTAAGTGTTCATAATTAACGTACTTAGTAAGATCATCTCTAAAAACACTTAGTTCTGCGTTATTTATATCGATAATGCCTATAGACTCTCCTTCGATTATTAATTGCACGGCTCCTGGAAAACCTTCATAAAGTTCTCCTCTCTCTTTTTCGGTGCTATTGGTAACATGACTTTTAATTTTAATATCTAAAGCTTCGGTTGCCAGATCTGCTTCAATCGTGGCGTCAGACACTCTTTCAAAGGTATTAGGGTAGTCTGTTTTATTTTCGGGAGTATATTGAACCACATAACTGCTAGCGCTATTGTCATTACCATTTTTCAATTTACTCCAACAAGTTCTTCCATAAATCGAACCGTTATTTGTTTCTACCTCGTATCCGAGTTGCTGTAATAAAGAGCTCGGAGTAATGCTTTTAACGAATTGATCGCCTTTATAAATATTTATAAAGCCATCGTCGGAGCCTTTGCTTCCAAGATGAAGAGTTATCGTCTCGCCATTTAATTTAAACTGAACGCAGGGATCGTCTGAAGCGGCGGAATAAGCGTTTTCCAATTCCGTATAATGATAACTCCCATTTGCGGTTGAAATAAGAGTATTCTCAGCCTCAAGACCGTTTTCGACGGCGTGCTCTATGCCGGCTTTCAAAAGAACGTGTTCTTGAACCGCCGAATCTGAGCTGAGATTTTCGGCGTTTTTTACATTTATGCAGCCTCCTGCCCATATTCCTACTCCGGATTGTTTTCTTGCTTCAAAAACGGAGCCGGCATTCATATTTATGTCTCCGGTTGCAAATAGTTTTCCAGTTCCGGTAACTTCGCCGTCTACAATTAACGAATTTTTATCGTCAGAAGAAGATTTTCCGACTATTAAACTTCCGTCGTCAAGTTCAAAATCTATCGAATTTCCATTTGAATATCCGTCTTCGGTTTTATTTAACGCCATAAAATGAATATTTCCGTCGGTTGCCACATTTTCCGAAACGGTTACCTTTCCGTTGCCAAAAGACACGCCGTTTACTGATTGAACCGCGGAATAATTATTTACTTTATTCCAGTCTATATCAGCATAATCTTCGTCTAAATATACCCATTTGTTTTTATCTCTTAAAGAGATCGCGCCGTTTTCATCGGCTAAAGTAAACGTTCGAGCTTTATTTAATTCGGAAGATAGATCGGTAACGTCTCTTATATATATATAAGTTCCGCTTTTAAGCGATGAGTTTGGAGATATCTTCGAATCTTCCAAAGCTTTATCGAGGGAATTCAAGCCGCTTAAATCAGCTTCGTCTATCGAAGGATTAGAATTATGCCGAACGTTTGCCGGAAGTTTTTTTTCAACGTTGTTCGCCGTAATCTTCTTTCCGT
>CASEKF010000017.1 GCA_949288455.1 uncultured bacterium | reverse complement strand
TTTATTTATTTACTTTGCAATTTTATTTTCGGTCTCTTTTGCCGAAACATCTCCGACATCTCCGCTTTTAAACGACGTCAGATATAGCGCGGATAAGGAGAAAATAAGAGTCGTTTTGGAATTTGATTCTTCCGTTCCGTTTTATTCTTTTTTTTCTTTGCTTCCCGAACCTAGTTTTAATTTTGTCGTATTAGGATGCAAAATTAAGAACGGTCTGAAAACTAATTTTAAAGTGGACGATAAGCTGTTTTCAGAGGTAAACATAAACGAAAACGACGGGCGTTTTTTATTATCCATTGCGCTTAAATATCCGCTTCCCGAGTCGAACGTTAAAGTTATGAAGTTGTCTGAAAAGGGAAGAGAACGTATCGCGGTAGATTTTTACAGAAAATTTTCCGTTTCGGCTTCTTATTTAATTTCCAAAGACGTATCTTTAAATATTGAGGAATTTTCCGATGAAAACGGTTACGTAAGATTTAACGAGCTTTCTGTTCTTGCTTATCCGTTGGGAACGTCTTATTTCGATATAGTTCTTTCTCCTTCAGGACGCGATAAAGTGGGGCGTATACGAGAGCACGCTAAAGCTGTCGCTGCGGTGAACGGAGGCTTTTTCGCTTATGAAGGAGGAGCTCCTCTAGGTCTTTTTTATAGATATGGGCAATTAGTTTCGCCTCATGTTTCCAGACGGCCTCCTCGAACTTGTTTTGCAGTTTTAATGGACGGCTCTACCGTTATAGACAGGATGATCGCGAAAGATGGAGTAGTTTATTCCGTTTCCGGAAAAGCTTTTGAAAATGCGGCTTTTGTTTTGGGAGGAGGTCCCAGACTTGTGTCTGATTCCAAAGTGGCCGTTAACGCGGACGAAGAGGAGCTAGGCAAAAAAGGCAACGATATAACAAGATTAGCAGGGCGTACTGGAGTTGGCGTAGACAGCGAAGGAAGAGTTAGACTTTTTACCGCTTCAGGGTATTTTGACAGTCATAAAGAAGGTATGAAGTTGGAAACTTTTGCGGAAAAGATGGTGCGTTCCGGAATAGTTTCCGGTATGAACCTTGACGGCGGAGGCTCCGTAGCTATGGATATCCTTGGGGCGGATATATCTAAACCCTTAGGGGTATCGGTATATGAAAGACCTGTGGGAAACGCTTTGTGTCTTTATATCGGAGAAGAGCTTTTGATTCCTTATTCCGTTAGCGTTTTAAAAGCTGATAAAAATGAAATTTTGTGCGACGGTAAAGATTTTGCGTCAATTGAAGTTCAGCTTTTAGACGCCTCGGGCAAACCTTTGCCTGACGGTTCTTTCGTGAAAATAGCCCCCTCTTTCGGAGGATTTCCTAAATATGTTAAATCGCTAGGCGGAATAGCTTCTTTTTCTATCGGTAGCATGAAAAAGGCCGGAAGTTTTGATCTTTATGCCGAGTGCGGTTCGTTTAAAGGTAAAATTTGGGAAGGAAAATTTGTGCCGTCTTCTCCGGTCTTATACAATCTTTCCGTAGATTTTTATAGGAATAAACTTTTGCAGGGCAATAACTTTTTTAAGGCCGTTTTTTATTGCGAGGACGAGTATGGAAATCGCTCTACCCTCGACGGCGCAGAATTTGCCGTTATAGACGCTGACGGCTTGGAACTGTTGAAGAAACCTTTATCCGTTAATTCCTCTGAGCCTGCGGTATTTTATATTGAGGAACAATTTGCCAACAGTTCGCTTGTAATTTTAAAAGACGGAAAAACTCTTGCCGTAAAATTACTTCAGGCGGGAGACAAAATTTTAGATAATTCAGGCTCTGAACTTAAGATTCCCGACGATTCGGATAAAGGAGCTGAAGTTCCGGACGGTTCCGGTTCCGACGTTAAAGATTCTAACGCTTTAAATAACGAAGATAATTAATCTAAGTCTATTATTGATTATTAATTTTATAATCGCTTTGCTATATTTTTATTTGCCGAATATTTAAGATATTTTATAATTAATTACTCTATTTATTTAGGAGATTTTTGACAGTTATGAAGATTACTATTATAGGCACCGGTTACGTCGGACTTGTTAGCGGAGCTTGTTTTGCCGAACTGGGTCATGACGTGTTTTGTATCGATAAAAACGAAGATAAGATTCAGATGCTTTTGAACGGTCAAATTCCTTTTTACGAACCCGGATTAATGGAACTTGTCCATTCGAATTTTCTGGAGGGAAGATTGAGTTTCTCAACCGATATTAAGGAAGGAGTGAAACATGGCCTAGTTATTTTTGTTGCCGTAGACACTCCGTCTAAGCCAAGCGGGGAAGCTGATTTATCTTCCGTTGAGAACGTTGCTCGGCAGATTGGCTCTTGCTTGTCCGACTATAGATTGATAGTGGAAAAAAGCACGGTGCCTGTTCAGACCGGAGAATGGCTTATGGATACGATAAAAAAAGCCGCTCCTGATGGAGTCGATTTCGACATAGCTTCTAATCCCGAATTTTTACGCGAAGGCACTGCGGTAGACGATTTTTTAAAACCGGATAGAGTTGTGATAGGAGTTACCGGGGATAGAGCTTCTTCTCTTTTGGTAAAGCTTTACGAGCCTCTTAACGCTCCTTTATTGATCACTGATATTAATAGCGCCGAATTGATTAAACATTCCGCTAACGCTTATCTTGCGATGAAAATTTCTTTTATCAATTCTATTGCGAATATATGCGATCTTGCGGGAGCGGATATTTCTAAAGTAGCTCGTGGTATCGGTCTTGATAAAAGGATAGGAATGGATTTTCTGAAAGCCGGAATCGGTTATGGCGGCTCTTGTTTTCCAAAAGACGTATCTGCTTTTATCAATATTGCCGAAACGAAAGGCTTTGATTTTAAAATATTGAAAGCCGTTCAGGACGTTAATATTGCCCAGCATGAACTTGTAGTTAAGAAACTTGAAAGTTATTATTGCGAAGAAACTTTAGAGAATAAGCGTATCGCTTTGTTGGGCTTATCGTTTAAACCTAATACGGATGATTTAAGAAACGCTCCTTCTCTAATAATAATACGTCAATTGCTTTCTAAAGGGGCTCAAATAAGAGTTTATGATCCGGTGGCTATGGATAACGCTAAGAAAATCTTAAGCGATACTTCGGTCGTTTTTTGCAATAATCCCTATGAGGCTCTTGAGGAGGCCGACGCGTTAGCTTTATTAACGGAGTGGAAAGAATTCAATAGACTCGATTTTATAAAAATTAGAAGTATTATGAGAGACAGGGTTGTTATAGACGGCAGAAATATGTATGATCCTGCCAGAATGCAATCTATGGGATTTTTATATTTTGGCATAGGCAGAAGATAAATAAAAAGAGGAGTTTAAGTTTATGAAGGGAAGTTTTTTTGCCTATCTCTTGGCGTTTACGTTATGTTTGTGTCAATATATAAGCGCTAATGAAAATTTTGGTACGCCTGAGACAGACGGTTTTTTCCCTGTCAATGTCGTAAAAAGCAATTTTGAAGAAAATAGCGAACCATGTATTTCTTTAATAGACAAGTCGATTTTAGAGAACGGCTTATCTTCATATCTGCAGAATTTGCTTTCCGTTACGTTTTTCGTAAGTCAATATGAACGGAAGCATGAAGCGACACAATCTGTTCCTTTTGATTCCCAGGGCGGCGCTTCCGACAAGTCTCCTTCCTCGGATTCGGCCGACGGTTCTTCTTCTTCTTCGTCTCCTTCTGATTCCGGCAAGTATGGCAATATTCCCGACTCAGATAAGAATGGCGACGCTATTTCTGTTCCGGAAC
Source organism: uncultured bacterium (assembly GCA_949288455.1). Lineage (GTDB taxonomy): Bacteria > Vulcanimicrobiota > CADAWZ01 > CADAWZ01 > CADAWZ01 > CASEKF01. Next base: position 10,240 of record CASEKF010000017.1, on the reverse strand, counting down.
AGCCGGCGGAGAAAAATAAAGTCGACGTGAAGAAAGACGTTAATTTTCCTTCTTATGGTTCGTCGCTTAAAAGGGCTGACTTTGCTAAAATTATAGATAGAATGCGTATAGTTAATCTGGGACTTAAAGATTATGTTTCTCCTTTTGACATATCCGTTAAAGCCAAGTATACTTTCCTTGAGATTCCGTTTAATATTGAAGGAAATTATTATTTTAAAGAGCCTGATTTACATAAGGTGACGTTTGTAAAAGCTCCTGATTTTTTGGGCAGGTATCCTCAAGCGTTCGGTTGGAGCTTGCCTGACCCTTCTAAATACACTGTTAAAATATTTGAAGGCGGAGAAGGTTTTACCGACTGTTTTATGTTAAGAATGGTGCCCATAGAAGGACGCGGCGATTTGGAGAAAATTGATTTATGGGTCGATAAAAATACCTGGCTTTTTCCTAGGCAGATATATTCTTATCGAAATGGGGGAGAAGTAGATCTTTTATGTCATTATCGTTCTATAGAAGGCTTTAAGCTTTTTGATAAAATAGACTTTAAAATACTTTTTCCATTTATAGGCATTCAAGCTACAGGAGAAGTTGTATACGGAGATTATTATATAAATAAAGGAATTGCCGAAGAAATGTTTGAAAAATAAAATTTTTAGAACTTGTTTTTCTTTTTTTATGCTGGTTATGCTCGTTTTATGCGTTTTGAGGCGCAAAATCTAGCTTTTGTCGTTCGGGCGAATATCTACGATAACTATTTCAGGGCGATTAAATAGTCTTTGAGGGAAGACGCTGCTTCCAAGTCCTCTGCTGACTGCCATTTTAACGCTGCGCGTTTCATACAAACCTTTATAATATTTTGGAAATAAACCTTGTCCGGGAGCATATATTCCGCCAAGCAGAGGCAAAATTATTTGGCCTCCATGAGCGTGTCCCGACAATATAAGATCTATGTTATATTGCGCGTATTTTGGAAAATTTTCCGGAAAATGACTGAGAACAATTTTTGGACTTTCTTTTTTTTCAAATTTTGTAAGCAGCGACTCTACTGAATTTGGATTTTCTAATTCTTCCAGCCCCAATATGTTTATATTATTATCTTTAATCGTTAAAGATTGTATTTGAGATTTTAAGAGACGTACTCCGGATTTTTGGAGTTCGTTATGGAGGTTCTTTATTTTTTCGCCTCCGTTATACTCATGATTGCCCGGAATATATAATACTGGATACGATTTATTTAAATCTGCAAGAAGTTTTAAACCTGTTTTATCTGTTTTTCCTTTTTTATCTCTTCCGTTAGTAAGATCTCCGGCAAAGCAGATCAGATCAGGGTTTATATTTTCGATTTTCTTTATAAGTATATCGTTGTCTCGTCCGAATTTTTTCCCATGAAGATCTGATAAAAGAACTATTCGAATCGTTCCTTGTATATTATTTACTTCTACGTCTAGGTAAGTTGTCGTAAGCGCATTATTTTCTTCCGTTAAAAAAGAAACGGCAAACGCTGCCGCCGCCGCAGATAGAAGTATGATTGGAGCTATTATCATTTTTTTATTCATGTCGTTGTTTTCGATTATTTGCTAAAAGACCGCGCAGTTAATCGCGTCGTTTCATTATTGTTGAGGAACAAATTTATAAATTCCCTTTGCGTCTTTCGTTATTTTGCCTATTCCCGGAAAAGTTATATGTGCTCCTGCGCACAGCATGTCCGGTTCTTGCTCCAGGAGATCTAACGTATCTTTTCGCACGGAAGCCGCAGTATACGGTTTATAGTCATATACTACGCAGATATCTCTATTTTTTAGCTGAAGATCTATAGAATGAAATATGTCCCCCAGCAATAAAACCGATTTATTTTTTGACGTTACTTTATAGGCCGTATGTCCCGGAGTATGACCGGGAATCGCTATTGGAAGAATACCGGGCTCGATCTCCGAGCCGTCGTTTGTAAACGTAGATATTCTGGAGCCGTAAGCTTGGCATAATTCTAAGTATGCGGCTTTATTTTTATCCGTATCGTCCAGATTGTTGAGGTATTTTGATTCCTGAAGACTGATCAGTATATTTGCGTTTGGAAGAACGGCTTTTTGATGATCTATAAGGCCTTTTATATGATCGGGGTGGACATGCGTTATAAGCGCGGTGTCTATATCTTTTGGCTCTAAACCTACTCCTAAGAGTTTTTCTTTGAGATTTGACAACCCCGCGTCTATTAGAAAGTTTTTCTTAGGAGTTTTCAGAACAAAAAAATTAATAGTTCCGGTATATGTTCCGTCCGGATACGTCTCTTGTATTTCTTTTAAGACTTTTTCTTTTTCTTCTATTTCCGATTTATCGAGTTCCGAGTCTTTTAGCTTTTCAAGAACTGCCGGATGCTGAAAAATATCCGTTGCGGCTTGTCTTTCGGAATCATTTATTGACCAGAGAATATAATCGCCTATTTTGACTTGATACGTTTTAGTTGCTTGCGTTTTAGCGTTATTAATAGAACAAGAACAGCAAAGAGCGAAAATAGATAGCGTTATAGAAAAAAACGTCGCGTTAAAAAATAATTTCATGTAGACAGCGCGCCTCCGTAATTTATAAATTTAATTGGTAATCAATATTCCTTTAAATATTTATATACGGCTTTTTCATGTTCTGCCGCAGTTTTTGAGAATACATGGCTCCCATCGTTTTTTATCTCGTTTAGAACATAGAAAAAATAATCATGTTCAACCGGATTTAGAGCAGCGTATAACGAATCTCGTCCCGGATTTGCGATAGCTCCGGGAGGAAGACCAGAGTACATATACGTATTGTACGGAGAATCAATTTTCAAGTCGCTGTATAATAAATTTTTCTTGTTTTCTCCTAATGCATATTGGATAGTCGCGTCGCATTCAAGATTCATGCCTCTTTGGAGTCGATTATAATAGACTCCTGCGATTATGGGCCGCTCTTCTGGAATTTTGGCTTCTTTTTCTATTAACGAAGCCAAAATTACTATGTCGTTTAGAGTCATCTTTTGGGGTAGACCGCTTTTTCTTTCGTTATAGAGCGGAGATATTTCCTGATCGAAACTTTTCGTCATCATTTCGATTACGTCTTCTGCGTCGCTGGTTGCCGGAATATCATATGTCTCAGGCAAAAGATATCCTTCTAAATTGTTTATTTTAGTCCCGTTGATTATGATATTATGTTTAGAGGCGGCTTCAAGAAAATCTTTCGTTTCGCAGATATTTTCTTTTTCCAAAATCTCGGCCGTTTGTTTTATAGTAAGTCCTTCCGGAATAGTGACGAGATTTAAGGCTTGCTCGCCTTTTTTTAGGCGTTCGATGATTTTATCTATCGAATCGGAAGAATCAAAAGTGTATTTTCCCGATAAGAAATTATCGGAATGAGATATTTTTATGGCTATCCTAAAAGCCAACGCGCTTTTTATAACTTTTCGTCGTTCCAAAAGTTCCGCTATTTCTATACCTGAAGAACCTTCAGGTATAAACGCTTCGATTTTTTCTCCCGGGATATAGCCTAGACATGCGTTTTTAAACCAGCATACTCCTCCTATCGCGGCTAGAATTATTGATAATATAGCGAATATAAAACAAAATTTTATCGTTTTTTTCATAAAAAAGAGATATTATTGACGCCGTTTTTGCTTTTGTTACTCTCCGGTTAGGAGCCTTTGTAGTTCTGATATCATAAGCTGCATTTCTTCCATAGAAAGCAGTTCGTTATTTTCCATTTTTTCCATAAAGTCTGTCGCGTCTTCGGAATTAGATATTATCGTTTCCATGAGCGCAGCTTGTCTTTCCGCTAGAAGCGTTAGTTCCGGATCGGCTTTTATTCGCCAATTTAATATTTTATTCAATATTTTTATTCCGGTTAGTTCAGCTTCGGCGTCTCCCGTAATAGACATATAAAATGGAGTTTCTATAAGTATATTTACGCATGGAATACCTCTCTTAGCGGCTTCCCATGATAACCAGGAATTGAATGAAGGCTGATCGCTGTTTATTTGCGAAGACGTTGAAAACGGCTTTGTTTTTAGCGTTTTATATTTTTCTTGAAACGTTTGTTTATATCTTTCAGAATTAAAAATATAAATCTGATTTCTTGCGTCTCTGTGACTTGTCTGAGACGGAACGCCGGATACGGTTACGATTAAATCTGATCCTCCGTAATACTCCGCGGCTTGAAGAACCTCTTCTATATAAGACGAATGATTAAATAACGGCTTGTATCCTGAAAATACCAATGCGTTTTTTTTATGAGCTCTGCCAAAAAAAACAGACTCTTGTTTTTTTAGTTCATGAGCGACGAGTTTGATACCCTCGATAGGATAATATTTTGAGGAGTTTAATTTTAAAAACGGCTTCATTTTTGCATGGTTAATTAACGTGTTTAACAGCATGCTCATCGATATTAAATCGTCTTTCCAGAATATTATCGATATCCCGCCGTCGATTTCGCGTTTAGACTCTACAAGTTCCCGGCCGCTATACGTGTCATCCATTGTTATTCTCCTTTTTAAAAAACTGCTCTATTTCGCTTATTGCATTTTTCACGTCTTCATATGTTAATTTTACGTCCGCGCTGGTCGAATCTTTCGTTTGTTTCAGCTGCTCTATTTCGGAAAAGATATCTTTTTTCATTTTAGGAGGCAGGGACGCTTTAAATTTTCCCATGATTTCGTCGATTTTAGTTTGAGTAGAGTTTATTATTTCCGTGAATTTTTCGAGCGGTAGAGTTATTCCCTGTAAAAATGCAAAAGCTTGTAGAATGGAAGCGGAAGCTTTAGGATACGCTATTTGAATCGGCTGAAGATAGATTGGAACTTCTCCTAACAGAGCGGCGGCTTGAAGATTTCTATCTTTTGCCACTGCCGGAAGAATGCCGTTCATGCCTGTTATAAACGAAATCATAGGTTGAAACGTGTCTTGAAGTCTGAAATTCTTCGCAAGTAGACGATTAAGTCTTTCAGCCATTTCGGGAGTGTTAGCTCCCCAAGTCACTCCAGGCGTCATTGAGTGGTGAAGCATTGAAAATATGGCCCCTGAAGTGTATATAGTTTTGCATCCGAATTGTTCCGCCAGATCTACGGCGTCTTTAGCCAGTTTATAAGCCGGATTTTGCTCCGTCGGAAGATTGTGAATTATTGGCAGCTGTTGTTCTCCAAGAAAAAAAATAAAATTTTTTTCTTGATAACGAGCGTAATAAAATGAATTCTGCGGGAAATAAATAGACTTTAGCACGTTGTTTTGAATTATAGCGGAAGACGGATAAAAATATTCGGAGCTATTTATTTTTGCAAATTCCGTAGAATTTGTATTCCTGATAAGGAATTCTGCGGCTATATATCCTACGTTTCCTACTCCCGGCCAAGCCGCAAACATAACCGGCTCTTTTCCGACGTCTATATCTTTTAAAATAGTATAACCCATAATGTAATATTTCTCCGCATATGAAAGTAGTTTAATATATCGTTTTTAAAATATTTCTCTTTGTTTCTCATTTTACCTTTTATATTATATTGATACTTATCGCTTCCCAAGCGTTAGCGGTTTGTTTTCTTACGTTTTTAATGAAGGAAAATTTTTTATGACGGCAGAATTTATTTTTTATTTTTATTATGAAAGGGAGTTTTGAAATGTCCGTTAAAACTATAGTTACGTATATGGGGGAGTTACAGTGCTCAGCGCTGCATGAACAGTCAGGATCTGTAATTGAAACAGAAGCCCCTTTAGATAACCTTGGAAAAGGCACTAAATTTTCTCCCACAGATCTTGTCGGGGCGGCTCTTGCCAGTTGTATTTTGACGATGATAGGAGCCGTGGCCGATAGAGAAAAGGTTAATTTGAAGGGAACGAAGGCGTTTTTGGAGAAGGAGATGTCCGCAAATCCAAGAAGAATCGGAAAATTTGAAATAGACGTCGTCTTCCCGAAGAATTTGGAGATAACCGACGTTCAAAAAAGAAAATTTGAAAACGCGGCTAAGACGTGCCCGGTAAAAGGCAGTCTCCATCCTGACATAGAAATAAATTTGAAATTTACGTATTAATTTTGCGAGTAATTTTTTGTTTTTATAAAAAATATCTTTTATTGCTGTCTTAGGCCGTTTAAAGCCGACGGTAATAAGAGGTATTTTTTATTTTTAAGAGATATGTCGTTTCGCGCTTTCTCTTTTTCATTTTTTATAACGTTTGCCCGAAGTAAAAAAATAATTTTTAAGCGTAATATGTTATTTTAACTTGGTCATATTTACGCTTAACTCATTGGCATTTACGTTGATTTTTGGCGAAATTTAAAAGGCAAAGATTAAAAATAATATATAGGGAGTCATCTCATATGTCTGACGAACAAGTAAAAATTATTTTTTCTATGGTTAAAGTTAATAAATTTTACGACAAGACGCCGGTTATTCGAGACGTTTCTTTATCGTTTTTTTATGGCGCTAAAATTGGAGTAATAGGGTTAAACGGATCGGGAAAGAGTACTCTTCTTAAGATTATTGCCGGCATTGAGAAGGAATATAACGGAGAAGTGGCGTTTGCTCCAGGTTATAAAATCGGTTATTTGCCTCAAGAACCGGTTCTAGATATGAATAAAACCGTTAAAGAAACGGTTTTCGAGGGAATGAGTCATATTACTTCTTATCTAAGGGAATATGACGCCGTAAACGAGCGGCTGTCTGAAGATTTGACCGACGACGAGACGTCGTCTTTACTTGAAAAACTCGGCGAAATACAGGAGATGATAGATTTTTTTGACGGTTGGAATATCGAATCAAAAGTCGATTGGGCGATGGACGCTTTGGGGTGTCCTGATTCCGATATGAAAATTTCCGATTTATCAGGAGGAGAAAAACGCAGAGTCGCTCTTTGCAGACTTTTACTTGAAAAACCTCATATTCTTCTTTTAGACGAACCTACCAATCATCTTGACGCAGAGTCGGTGCAATGGCTCGAACGATATTTGAAAGGATATGAGGGAACGGTTATAGCCGTAACGCATGATCGTTATTTTTTAGACAACGTAGCGGGCTGGATTTTAGAGCTTGACAGAGGTTTCGGGATTCCTTGGAAAGGCAATTATTCATCTTGGCTTGAACAAAAAGAAAATAGACTTAGAATAGAGGAAAAAACGGAATCTGAGCGGCGTAAAACTTTGAAGCGAGAGCTTGAGTGGATTCATATGACTCCTAAAGCCAGGCATGCTAAATCTAAAGCCCGTATAAATTCTTATGAAAAGCTTCTATCAGAAGATACTTTCGCTCGTTTTAAAGATATGGAGTTGTTTATTCCAAACGGTCCTAGACTTGGAGATCGGGTAATTGAATTTGAGAACGTTTCTAAAGCTTACGGCGATAAATTGTTAATGGATAGCGTCTCTTTTTCAATTCCTCCCGGAAGCATCGTCGGAGTAATAGGAGTAAACGGCGCGGGTAAAACGACTTTATTTAAACTTATATCGGGGCTTGAAAGGCCTGATTCAGGTTTTATCAAACTTGGAGATTCGGTTAAATTGTCGTACGTCGATCAATTGAGGGACTCTCTTGACGATTCAAAGACCGTATGGCAATGTATTTCCGACGATAAAGATACGGTTAATCTTGGCAAGATTGAAATGAATTCGAGATCTTACGCCGCAAGATTTAATTTTTCCGGACGAGATCAGGAGAAAAAAGTCGGAATGCTGTCGGGAGGAGAAAGAAATAGAGTTAATCTTGCAAAGATACTAAAGACGGGAGCGAACGTTATACTTTTAGACGAGCCTACAAACGACCTTGACGTAAACACTTTGAGAGCTTTGGAAGACGCTTTGGAATATTTTGCCGGATGCGCTATGGTAATAAGTCATGACAGATGGTTTTTAGACAGAGTGGCTACTCATATACTTGCGTTTGAAGGAAATAGTCGAGTTTTTTGGTTTAACGGAAACTTTAGCGAATACGAAGCTAATAAAAAAAGCAGATTAGGAGATACCGGAGATTCTCATAGAATTAAATATAAACCGTTAGAGAGAAAATAAAATTTGTATATATAAGTTTATTCGCTTGTTTTTTATTTACGATTTATAAACAACTGAAGGTTTAGGTTTTGATATCGCGAGTATTATTCGTTTTCTTAGAGAGATGTCGGATAGGCATTTTATTCAAATAGATTCAGTTTATTAAGAAAAATTTTTATAGAAAGTTTTTCGAAATTACTTAAAGGAATTAATGAATTTGTGAATAACTCTAATAAAATGGTTTAACTTTTGAATATAATAGGCATTTGCTTTTATTTAACGGAAGTTTGTTTTAAAGTGGAAGGGGAAGATGAGTGAGCATATGAACGGTTTAATGGAAAAGGCTAAGTCTTTGAACGATAATCGCCAATTTAACGAAGCCCTTAAGATTTATGAAGAGATAATAAAAAATGAATCGTCCGGCGGCGATGCGTTATTGACTGCCGAGGCATTAGTGGCTGCAGCTAGACTTTATGCTATCAGCGGCAGGATAGAAGAGACTATTAAAGCTTACGAGTCCTTGATGAAACTTTACGTAACTTGCAAAGATTATGATAATGCGCTTCAAGTAGCCGTAAGCATATGCAGGCTTGCCCCTGAAGACCCGACCCCAAAACTTGAAATGCTGCAGATATATTCTACAACAGGTAATATCGAAGCTTATATTAAAACTGCAAAAGACCTTTCCGGACTGTTTTTTGAAATAGGGGAAGCGGAGCAAGCCATTAAAATATTGTCTAAGGCTCAAGAATATGCTCCTTCAGATTTGAGTATTACCGAAAATTTGGCGGACGTATGTATGCGACAGGGTAAACTCCAGGAAGCTTTATCCTATTATAGAGTTATTGCTTATTCGCATCTTAAAAATCGGGAATTTAATCGGGCTCTCAAAGTTTTTACGACTATGAGTCCTCTTAGTCCTAAAGATACGCAGCTCCTTTTAATTATAGGTCATTTATATTTTTATCTTAATAACTATACCGAAGCTTTAAAAGTTTATAGAGAGCTTTTGGTAATGGATATCGAAAATGTTGATTTCCTTATGCCTTTGGGATACCTTTTGTTGGATATGGGACAGCTTAGAAACGCTATTAGTTCTTTTAATAAAGTCACTAAGTTGCAGAATAATAATCCCGTAGCTTTTGAGAAACTTGGCGAAGCTAGGCAGTTGTCTAACGAGACGGCCGAAGCTATTCAAAGCTATGTGTTTGCCGCAACTAACTATCAACAACAAGACGAAATCGCTTCCGCGATAAAGTTATATCAGAGAGTGTTGAAACTTGATCCTACTAATCCTACTGCTTTGAGAGAACTTATGAATATAGGAGCTCCTATGGATTCCGAAACGGAAGATTCCTATTTGCCCTTTAAGCCGGATTGGAAATCGTTGGTAGGTATGGATCTTGATTTATCAATTGAGACTCCTTCTTCTGTCGTTTTATCTTCGCCTGACACCGATTCCGATATATTGCCGCTTTCAGATATTAATAAAACAAATATAGACGTGTCTCTAGTTGCAAAATCCGTATCTAAGCTTGATAAGTCGGATAAAAATAAAAAATCTGCGGAGAAAACGAAAACCGAGAGGACAAAAGTCGATAAAACGTCAAAAGATAACGAGAAGGATAAAGACGGAAAAAGCAGGGCTTCAAGGCTTATTCCTAAGGAAGCCGGAAAAGGCGGTCGTCTTATGGCCAAATCGTCTATGAATAAAAAAGGCGCCGCTAAACCTATGATGTCCGCCTCTTCTGAAGAAGAGACTTCTTCTTCTTCTTCTTTGCTTTTGAAAAAGACTTCAAAAAAAGGCGGTAAGCCGACTTTATCATCGAAACCTCAGCTTTCTTCTAAGAAAAAAGATAAGCCTTCCGAGGAATTTTTGGATACTTCTAACGTATCTTCAGAACAGAAAGGTATCCAGCCGGAAGATTTATTAAGCGGTCTTAATATATCCGGAACTGACGAACCTGCCGTACAACCCGATTTTGGTTCTTCTGATTTCGGCTCGGCTCTCGAAGCTCCCGATTTTGGTTCTTCTCCTGATTTCGGTTCGGCTCTCGAAGCTCCCGACTTCGGTTCTTCCCCCTCAGGCTCTCCTTTTGGTTCTTCTCCTGATTTCGGTTCGGCTCTCGAAGCTCCCGATTTTGGTTCTTCTCCTGATTTCGGCTCGGCTCTCGAAGCTCCCGATTTTGGTTCTTCTGATTTCGGCTCGGCTCTCGAAGCTCCCGATTTTGGTTCTTCCCCCTCAGGCTCTCCT
>CASEKF010000016.1 GCA_949288455.1 uncultured bacterium | reverse complement strand
CTCACTAATCCTCTGGGCCCCGCCGCTTCTCTATCTCTTCTTCTGTTATGGCTTCAGACTCTGCACAGCTTTGATCTGCCTAAATCAAGGGATTTAAAGTATTCGTTAGCCGTTAGCGTAATGTTGATCATAACCGGAGCTTTCTTCGTATCCGATATTATATATATAGCTTTAGCGACCTTATTTTTCGCTTTATTTTTCATATCTTATTTTTTTGCGGCCAATTCGTTTAGCTCAGCCATAGTATCTCTGGAAACGCAAAAAACGAACGCTCAGGACGAGAAAAAGCTTATAGGTTGGGGAGTTTTAATAGCGGCGATCGCGACATTCAGTTCCATAGCCGTCGGAACGTTATTCTTTATTTTAATTCCACGAGCCGAAATTGCCAATATCCGAACGCTTAATCTTGAAAAATTCAGGTTTGGAAGTTTCTTTAGACAAAAAACGGAACAATCTTCTGCGTCGTCTTTAGGAACAGGAGGACAAAAATTAAATAAAATATCCGCCGCGGCTTCAGGTTACTTTGGATTTGGAGACGTAATGGATCTCAATTTCAGAGGACGACTGTCAGACGATATCGTTATCAAAGTAAAAACGTCGTTTCCGTCGTACTACAGAGGCGCCGTTTTTACAAATTATGACGGCAGTTCTTGGAAAATCCCTTCCTCTGAAATATCTATGACTGACGAAATAAACGCCTTTGACGACGTCATATTTCTGGGAATGCCTCATAGAAGAGATTCCAAGAGAATAATCCAGGTTTTTAATATAGAGAAAGATTTATCAAATATAATATACTCGGCAAATTGCGCCAGCCAGCTGTATTTCCCCGGCAACCAACTATATATCGGACCAAACAGGGAACTATTCTCCCCTTACTATCTAGAAAAAGGAATGAGCTACGTTTGCGTAAGCGAAAGAGGAAAACGCTTGCCGACGTTTAACATACCTATAACAATGCGAAGAAATAAAGGAACGCGCAATTGGAGATTTTTCCGGGAACAAATGTTAGAATCTTGTCTTCGACTTCCTCCTATTAGCGACAGACTGAAAAAATTCGCCGCTCAATTTGATCGGTATAAATCTGATTACGATAAAGCCAAAGCTATATGCGAATCGATAAAAACTTCATGCTCATACGATTTAAATATAGACAAATTCCCGACCGGGGCAGAAACTGCCGACTACTTCCTTTTTGAAGAAAAAAAAGGATTTTGCGAACATTTTGCAACGGCTATGGCGGTAGTATGCAGGCTTAACGGAATACCATGCAGAGTAGTCACCGGATTTCCCGAAGGGACGTATAATCCTTTTACCGGCTTTTATGAAATTAAAGAATCAGACGCTCACGCCTGGATTGAAATTATCACGGAAACAGGCCTAATCGAGTTCGATCCGACTCCCGGATATGCCGGCGAAATAACGGCGAAAGAATACAAAAGCGGAGTTGAAACTACTCTCGCGTCAATCAAGACATACCTCGAGCCCGTTCTTCGCTCCAAAACGTTCGGACTCTTCATGATTTTTATTTTCACCGGCTCCGCAACAGCGGCTCTAATATTGCGGGCACAAAGCGGCAAACGACAGACGGATCTGCGAAAGAGCCGCGAAACCAAGCAGGAAAAACTACGAGAGATCACCTCGAGGAAAAATATAGCGGAAATAGCCGAGCCCATATTCAAAGCGTTAAAAAAATATGGATTTTATAGACAAGAACGGCAAACCGTAAACGAATTCGTCAACTCCCTGAACATTCCCGAGCCTCTCTTATCGGATATGAAGAAATTCTTTCAAAATTATGAGAAACTAAGATATTCCTTGGATATATCCGAAGAAAATATCTCAAAAGCTCAAATTGAAGCCGAGCAAATTTCACGGCGATTAAAAAATAAAAGGAGGAACTTATGCCGCGGACAAACTTAAATATGCCTTCCGTCTTAGAAAGAGAAATTATAAAATTTCGTTCTCTGCAGTCTACCAAAGAGGAATTTCTCCTTTTTTTAAAAGAAGAAAAAGAACGGCTAAAATCAATAATAGAAACGGTAAACGCCGAAAAGATTCCGAATGAAATCCAGGATGAAATGCAAAATGAAATCGATACCGGAAAGCTTGGCATAGAAACAATGATAAGCGCTTTAGACTATCTGCAAAACATTAAGTCTCTAGACGAAACGGCCCTTTCGTCCGCGCTCAAAATGGCGGAAAGAGGAAGAACGTTAATAGTAAAAGCGGCCGAAATGAACGTGGCAAGCTATGAGGCTATGCTCGAAACGATGAAAGAACTTTGCGAAAGTTCGCAAGATCCTTTGACTCAAGGAATGATATCTCCATATTAATCTCTCTCAAAATCTCTAAAAATCCTTTATCGCCGATATTAAAATCAAGAATGACAACACAATAAAAGGATAAAGATTTTCATTAAATCGTACGTAAGAGAAAAGATTAAAAGCCGCCATTTTTAGAAAGGGCTTTTAATCTTTTCGCCTGTTCCTAACGCTTTTACGTTTTACCTAGATAAAAACATACTATGAGATAGAAGGCTCAACCGGCGTCTAATTTCTATCCGCGTAAAATTAACTTCTCCCAAAATCGTCGACGAATCTTACTATATCGTCTTCTCCCAAATAAGCTCCTGACTGAACCTCAATCACTTCCAACAGCAACTTTCCCGGATTCTCCAGTCTATGCTTCTGCCCGGCCGCAACGAAAATGCTTTCGCCGCTTTTTACCAACGAATCCTTGTCGTCTATCGTAACCTTAGCCGTACCGCTAACGACAATCCAATGTTCGCTTCTATGATAATGCATTTGATAACTCAATTTTTTCCCGGATAAAACGGTTAAACGCTTAATTTTGTAAAAATTTCCCTCTTCAAAAACGGTAAAGGATCCCCAAGGACGATATTCGGTTTGGTGAAAATCAGCTCTTGAATCGCCGGCAGACTTTAAAATATCGACGGCTTCTTTTACAAGCTGAGTATCGGACTTATGACATAAAAGCAAAGCGTCGTTCTGGTCTACTACGACGAGATCTTTCACTCCTATTACGGCGATAGCCTTATTTCCTTCGGAATAGATAAGATTCCCTGAAGAATTAATTAATATTTCTTTGCCAAAAATCACGTTGCCTTCAGAGTCTTTTATCGCTTCGTATTCGTCGTAAAACGTAGCGAAACTCCCAAGATCGTTCCAATGTATATCCATTCCGATTACCGCGACCTTATCGCTTTTTTCCAGAAGGCCGTAGTCTATCGAAATTTCTCTCGCCTGCCGAAAAGAAATTTCAACGTCGTTATTACAAAACGCTTCGTATATGTCTAGCGCATATTTCTTGACTTCCTCTTCAAAAACTTCGGTTCTAAACATAAAAATGCCGCAATTCCACAAATATCCATCGTCTACGTATCTATGAGCCGACTCCAAATTTGGCTTTTCCTTAAATTCCGCAACTTTAAAGCCCGGAGGACATGGTTCTCCGGGGCGAATATATCCGTATCCTGTCTCAGGAAATAACGGCTTTATGCCGAATGTCAAAATAAATCTATCCGTAAGGCATTCTCCGGCCTTAATATAAGATATAAATCTATCGGTTTCTCCGATAAGATGATCGCTCGAAAAAACTACGACGTTATCGTCGCCTTTTCTTTTTATGGCTTTTACGCCGTAATATATAGCGGGAAGAGTATTCTTTCCTTGAGGTTCCAAAAGGATATTTTCGCCGGAAGGTTCATATCCAAGCTCTTCAATTTGACCGGAAATCAAAAAACGATAATCCTTATTCGTAACGATATAAATATCGCCTATAGAAACGAATTTAAGGCATCTAATCAAAGTAAGTTGAAAAATAGAACGATCCATGCCGTTTAACTTTAAAAACTGCTTAGGATATTTACTGCGGCTCAAAGGCCAAAGACGAGATCCGCATCCTCCGGCAAGAATGATAACCTTCATCGACAAACTCCTTTTATTTTTTACTCAGATCCTGCAAATCGCTTTCAGTCATTTTAAAAACCAACTCTTCAAACGAAACTAATCTTTTCCAATGTAATAATTTTTCTGCCTTTAAAGGAAGTCCCCTGTAAAAATTTACCTCCGAAGGACGAAAAAAAGCGGGGTTAACTTCTATGAGGGTTTTTCCGGTTTTAACGTCTATCCCCTTTTCATCAAGATCCCTACCCTCCCAAACGATTTCGAAGCCGGCATATCGAAACGCAAGAGAGCAAAACTCTCTAACTGAACGCGCTTCTCCGGAAGCTATAACGAAATCTTCGGGACAATCGTTTTGAAGAGAAAGATACATCGCCCTTACGTAATCGCCGGCAAAACCCCAATCTCTTTTAGCGTTTAAGTTGCCAAGTTCAAGGCGTTCCTGCAAGCCAAATCTAATTCTTGCCGCAGAAGAAGTTATTTTTCTCGTCACGAAGTTCTCCGGACGAAGCGGAGATTCATGGTTAAAGAGAATTCCGCAGGATATGAACAAATTAAAATTCTTTCTATAATTTAAAGCCATTAAATGCGCGTATAATTTCGAAATGCCGTAAGGAGTCTCAGGTCGAAAAATCGTATCCTCAGTCTGAGGATTATCTAGCGCATCTCCGAAAATCTCGCATGTAGAAGCCTGAAATATACGCGCATCAGGCTTAATTTTATTAACTGAATCAAAAATATTTACAGGGCCTACGGCGTTGCATAAAGCAGACGCGGAAGGTCCGGCCCAGCTATCCATGACGAAAGATCTAGCCGCTAAATTATAAATTTCGTCCGGCTTAACCGCCTTTATAATAGCGGAAACAGAATCAAAACTGGAAACGTCGCCCCGAACGAATTCGATGTCGCCGATCCAAGAATTAGAAGCGTCAGTAATTTCAGGCTTAGAAGGAGCTACGCCAATAATTTTATATCCCTGCTTTAACAATAAATCGGAAAGGTAAAATCCGTCTTGTCCGAAAATTCCGGTTATCAAAGCTTTTTTCATAATTCCTCCGAATTATAGGGCTTAATACTATACCGTTTTTAAGCTAAGCTCCTTAATGTCATTATCTACCATTCTTCTTACGAGTTCTTCGAAAGAAATCTCTCGTCTCCATCCGAGCGTTCTTTCGGCTTTTTCAGGACAGCCAAGCAAAATATCGACCTCAGCCGGACGGAAAAAAGAAGGATTAACTCTAACAAGAACTTTTCCGGTAAGTTTATCTATGCCTTTTTCATTCAATCCTTCGCCTTCCCACGCAAGATCAAATCCTGCGTATTTAAACGCCATAGAACAAAAATCTCTAACCGTTCTGGTTTCTCCGGAAGCTATAACAAAATCGTCGGGTTTTTCCAGTTGAAGCATAAGATACATAGCCCTAACATAATCTACGCTATGTCCCCAATCTCTTTTAGCCGATAAATTTCCAAGTTCCACGCAATCCTGAAGTCCAAATTTTATAGCGGCCGCCGCAGCCGAAATTTTTCTCGTTACAAATTCTTTGCCGCGTCTTTCGGACTCATGATTAAAAAGAATGCCGCTACAAGCAAACATTCCGAAACTTTCCCTATAATTTTTCGTAATCCAATGCCCATATAATTTAGCGGCGGCATAAGGACTTCTAGGATAAAACGGAGTAGTTTCCCTCTGCGGAATTTCCTGAACCAATCCGAACATTTCGCTCGTGGAAGCCTGGTAAAAACGAGCGTCGGGCTTCGAAAGGCGGAGGGCTTCAAGTATATTGACGACTCCTAACGCGTCGCACTGAGCCGTATAAACGGGCTGACTCCAGCTTGCCGCGACAAACGATTGAGCCGCCAAGTTATAAACTTCGTCCGGATTTGAGATATGAACGGCTCGAATAAGAGAAGACAAATCCGCCATATCTCCGTCGATAAACGCGACGCGATCTTTCAAATGTTCGGCGTTTCCATAGGAAAGCTCGCTCTTACGCCTGACAAGACCGTAAACGCCATATCCCTTATCAAGAAGCAATTCGGCCAAATAAGATCCGTCCTGGCCGGTTATCCCAGTAATCAAAACGTTTTTCATAATAACTAACTCCTAAAATTCAAATCAAATCTAATTCGTCAAGCCTAGCTTTTATTTTATCCGCAGATTTCTCGATAGAAAATTCCCGTCGTATAGATTCCTGAGCCAATGCGGATATTTTCTTGGCGAAAGAGCGATCTTCAAACAACTTTTTCATATAAAAGGCAGCCTGATCTATATCCGGTTCGGCCCATTTTGGAACGATGCGCCCTTCGAAAACAGGCAAATATATTTCCTCGTCCAAAACTTCCGTCAACTCATAGTCGACTAAACAGGAATTATTAGAATTCATAAAATCAACGTTCGCCGACCAACCGGTAGCGACGCATGGAACTCCTAAGAACATTGACTCCGCCATAACTAAACCGAATCCTTCGCTTCTATGCAGAGAAACGAAAACGTCGCAAAGCTTTATCAAGGAATTCACTTCTTTTTTTTCCATCGATTTATTAACGATAAAAATATTTGAGCGATCGCCTATCTTGTTTCTTAATTTTTCAAGGTCGGCAGAAGAAGCGTTATTTGTTTTAAGCGCTAATCCGACTCTTTGATCCTCAGGTTTAAATGCTTTTTTAAAAGCTTCTATCGAGCCTTCAGGATTTTTCCGCATAGCTCCGCTTTTAGCGTCGTACATAGACAAAAATAAAAATCTATCTTCGGGAAGATTAAAAGATTTTCGGCAAACAGTGGAATCATATTCCGCTTCAATGCCGTACGGCACGGTTAAAACAGGCTCCGGAGATTTTGTCAGAATAGCTTTTGCGTTAAAAGACGAGGGAGTCCAAACCTCGTCCGTAAAATTAAAATAATCCGACCATATATCAGGAAATTCCTCAAGTTCCCAAAGCCATATTCCTATATTATAACGCTTTTTCCAAACATCGCCGGAAAAGGAAGAGAGATGAAGAAAATAATCCTTAGGATTTACATGTATGATATTTACGTTAAATTCAGGTTTATCTCTGAAATATTTTTTGAAACGAGTATCTACGCTGCCCGACAAAGGTATGTTTATCAAAACAAAAGGAATTCCGGAACGTTCCAAAGCGCAAGCCATAAGCCTGGCTCCCTGCCCTACCCCTATAGGAGAATCTAAATACCCGAAAAGATTAACGCCTTTAGGATAAAGTCCTTTCTCATAACCGCCCCTAATATTATATTTAAAAGCGGTTTTCTGACAAGCGATAGAAACTGCGGTTACAAGCTTAGAGGGAAGAATCCGTTTTATTAAAGGAACGCCGGATTTTAAACTTTTTATTATATTATCGCGAAGATTTTGTAACATATTCACATTAAACAAAAAAGAAAATTCTAACATGAAGTTAAGGAGGTATGAACATAGCTTTCAAATATGAGGCTTTATCATAAATACAATTTCAGCAAGTCCGTTATATCTTCATATAACGAAGAGACGCAAAAGACTTTTATACCCCTTAACTTAAGTCTTTTAAAATAAGCCTCCTCTAATAAAGTAAGTTTATCTCGCGCGAAAACTATATCCCCGACACAAGGAGATTTTTCCAGGTCTTCTCCGAAAACGTCCTTCAGACCGGCTTCTCCTGCCGGCATTTTAAAATATATCGTTTTTCTGCCTTTAAAAGAACAAGGCGAAAAACTCCGGGCTTCTAAAGATCCGGAACTTAAAAGAGAAGAGTCTATGAATATTTGTTCTTCCGAACCAGACGATTCCAAATTAAAAGAAATGGATTCGGCGATCTCGCTTATGAATACTTCGTTTTTTTCCCCTCTAAGAATTACGGCTAACCCGTTTAAATATTCGTCCGGGGAATACGCGATATCATCCCTTTTCTCATTAGTCACAATATCGGCTATGGAATCTAAAGTTCTTAAAGCCGAGTCTTTCCAAGAAAATTTTCCGGACTGAATATCGGCGTTCTTCTTTAACAATTCGTAAAAATCGCGGCTTAACAAAGCTTTTTCAATTTTTTTTGCGATTTCGGAGACGCTGCCCGGGTCGAACATAGCTTCCTTTAAATTAACTATCTGACTTAAAGAGGATCTTTCCGAAGATATAACGGCGGCTCCGCATCTCATAGCTTCAAGCGGAGGCAGTCCAAAACCTTCTTCAAAAGACGGAAAGACGAAAAGAGAACATAAATTGTAAGCCATACGAAGTTCGTCGTCGGAAACGTTTCCAAAAAACTTTACTCCGCCGCAGCCTCCCAAGGAATCGGCGTATAATTTCAACGCTTTTTTTCTGGCTTCGTCCCTGCCGCATACTATTAAAAGAGCATACTCTTCTTTTATCTTCTCGTCTAAAGCTGCGTAAGCAGAGATTAAAGACTTAACGTTTTTTCTTTCGTCCAAGCCTCCGGCATAAAGAATAAACTTTTTAGACGCGTCGTATTTAATTTTAAAACGCTCGATTTCTTCGTCCGAATATGTTATTCTATCCCAAAATTCGGAGGCGTCTGAATTCACCGACGTCACAACTAGAGAATCCGACTTAAACAAATTCTCTGTCTCGTTCTTTACGTACTCGGAAATAGCGAATAAAACGTCCGCTTTTTTAAGATGTTCTAATTTTCTGGAATACCATTCTTCTCTCCATCCGGTTAAATAATTAGCCTTATCGTTTAAAGGTATAAAATCATATATAACGACTCCCGTCTTTTGATCAAAATATTCTTTAACGGAAGATATACTGAAAAACGAATCAAAATAACCGTATATCAAAACAAAATCGGGATTTACAATCGAAATAAAAATCTCTCTTAAATATTCAGCCGCTCGAATTCGATTTTTTCTTAAAGTATTATATTCAATCCAATTTTTCTGATTATTAAAAAGAGAAAAAGGAAGAGAATATGTCAATATTCTATTTTCAGGCAGAATATCTTTAAAAATCTCTCTGACGCGCGCTCCGCCTTCGAATCCGGAATCGTTGATAAGTAAAAAAACGTCGTCTTTTTCCGCGACTTTAATAAAAGATTTAGCATGGTCTAAAGTCCATCTCCCTATGCCTCTAAATCTTGATTCGCCCTGAAGAGACTGTATATCTAAAAGAATTTTCATACGACTTCCCCGGTTTTAATCTTTGAGGAAAGACGTTCGTAGATTATCTTGGCTTTTTTATCAAGCGCAAGCCCATTATATGAAAATTCCGGCATAGGATCAAGGTTTTTTTCCAAAACGGAAACGACGTAAGATTCTAGGACAGGAAATAAATGCAAAGTTTTTTTTACCAAGAAAACGAGTTTAGGAAAAAGCAAAAGTCTTTTTATAACGCCTAAACAAAACGTTTTTAACGTTAGAAGAATATTTTTCATAAAAGCTGGCATCCCAAATAAGCGGCCATAGCTTAGCCCGCCGACGATATTTTAAGCGCAATTTTAAGTGATCTTTAAATTTATTTGTTTTACTCTATGTTTCTCATCGCTAATTCGGCGTTTCGACAAGAAACTATATCTTAAAACGACGGATATTCCGCTGATTTTACGGAAATGGCAAAAACCTAAAACGATAAAAGCCTCAATATAAAATCAAGGATAATCCGACTATGCAAATAGGTAGAAATCCCAAAGTATGTAGCCTTTGGGATTTCTACCTATACAGGTTAAAATTTATTTACCTGGAACTTCGTCGTTCCGTCTTTGAAGAAAGCCGTAATCTGACCGGCTGCGGCTAAAGCGGCGTTTATATTTGCCTCGGCCGTTTCGGCCCCCATCTTTTTCGGGGTGGCAAGGTATCTAAAACCATATTTTTCTTTCCAGGCTTCGGAACAGGAAGGCGCTATATCGGTCGCGTATTTAAAATCAGATCTTTCCTCAAATATTTTTTCAACTCCTTCTTCGTCTATTACCTCTTTCCTGGCGGTATTAATAAGGACTCCGCCTTTAGGCATCAAAGAAAGAAGAGAGTAGCCTATTGATTTCTTCGTTTGTTCGTTAGCCGGCATATGTATTGAAACATACTTGGACTTTGAGTAAAGTTCTTCGGGCGACTCAGCAGGAATAACGCCGTCTTTTTCAAACTCTTTCTTATCGCGTATAAAGGGATCGTAAGCGTATACGGTCATTCCAAGAGCTTTGCCGTACCGCGCTACTATGCGCCCGACGTTTCCGTATGCATGAACGCCGAGAGTCTTTCCATGTATCTCGCTTCCCGTTCCGGGATTGAAGCAATTCCTCGAAACGGCGATCATCATTCCGATAACAAGTTCGGCCACGGCGTTTGAATTTTGACCCGGAGTATTCATGACTACGATTTTTCTGGCGGAGCATGACGTTAAATCTATATTATCATATCCGGCTCCGGCTCTAACTACTATCTTCAGATTTTTAGCCGCATCTATCACTTCGGAAGTTACCTTATCAGACCGCACTATCAAGGCGTCCGCCTCCGCTACTTTCGTAATCAACTGAGCTTTATCCGTATATTTTTCTAGCGCCAAAAACTCATGGCCGGCGTCTTCGACTATTTTTTTTATGCCTTCCACAGCCTCTTTAGCAAAAGGTTTTTCCGTCGCAAGTAAAATTTTCATTTCTAAGTCCTCTCTTGACTATAAAATCGATGTAATATTTTGCGCAAAATCGCGCCGCGGAAATTTATTCTCCGCTTTGTACTGATTTAAGGCGTCTAAAAGTAATTGATAACGGGAATTCTCTCAATGAACTTTTTCCCGGATCTATCAGGAGTCACTTGCCCAACCCAGCGCATGGGATCTTGTTCGTTCAGAGTAGAGTTACCCTCTAAAATTCTGCCTGATTTAGCGGCGATTAAAACGCCTTCGCGTATATCCTCTCTCTTAGCGTCGTCTATTTTATCATAACTAAAATCGACTAACTTGCCATGTTTATCAAAGTCTAGACGAATGCCTCCTTTCACTTTAACAAAACAATTTTCAAACTTGCCGAATTCTTTGCCCAAAGGCATGTCCTCGGAACAGCTAAGAGAAACTGTCTTGCCTCCGTATATGTTGTCAGACGCGCTTCCCATGGAAAAAGACGTACCGTCTTCGACTCCAAAATTTTTCCCATGTTTAGCCAATATCGACGAAATTTCGGAAATATTCGAAGGGTCTTTGGCTTTTACCGACGGAATGGTTTTATCTAAAGCGGATATATCCGCTTTAGATAAAATATTCCTTTCAAGAAATATTTGCTTGATGTCTTCCGCATGCGTCCCTCCGTTTAACAATTTATCGGCTTTAAGCAAATTTGCGGCCACGTCTTTATATTTGCATTGATAATCGGGACAATTGCCTACGGCTTTTATAAAAAGTTCTCCAAAGTCTGAGCCCGCTTTCTTAAGAGCCTCCGAAGGGGTCATACCGGATTTAAGATTAGACGAATAAAAAGAAGACACAATTTCATAATTTGCGCCTGACAAAACTCGGGAAAAACTATGGCTCTCGTTTGCAAGACTATCTTCGTCCGCTCTTTGAGGAAGAGTCGAAGGATCTACGTATTTAAAATTGTTTATCAAACTTCTCAAATAATCTTTATCGTCGTTGTTAGGATTGTTGTCGCTCTTAGCCAGAGCTATTCCGAATTCCTCGCCAACTTTGGAAAGTATACTAGGAGTTTCCATATTTCCGCCGTTCTGCAAAAGAGCGGCTTTAACGGTGTCCTCGTCATGAAGAGCGAAAAGAAGAGAAGTCGTATCGGCAAGAGCTTCATGAACCGACATCGTCTCGGTATCCCACCCAAGATAGCCCGGCCTTATTCCGTCCAATACAGCATGCCCTACTTCATGAGAGACAATGTCGGTAGATTGAGATGTCTGGACAGTCTTACCCAAAGGTTCAGAGTTAAAATAAAAGAAATTTACGGAAGCCTCGTTCCTTGAGTAATATGCGTTCATACCCTCTTTTTTATGGGGATTAACTCCCAGCCTAGGATTGCCAAACGCCCAATCCACGGACTTGCCAAACATAGACTCGAGCATATTGAAAGTTTTATATGCCGTAGCGTAAGAGTTAACCTGATCAAACTGAGGAAGGCCGATATCATATATATAATTTCCATCTAAATCGGGAATAGCCTTAGGATTATTATAATCGATAGAATACATTTTAGGACCTTCTATTTTGGATCCTATCATATTTTTAGGAATCTCCGCGATTTTTACCGAAGATACGCTTGGGTCTTGAGGCAAAACGGTAATTTTTACGGTTTCATTTTTTTCTTTATTTTTTGGCAAAGAAGAAATATTTACCGCGTCATTAGTCTCGAAAGACTCTTTTTTATCCACGGTAGAGATATTCGTCGGAATAAAAGAAGTCTGATAAGCGGAATATACGGCTCCAATATTTTTTATCGAATCCATCGCAAGCTCCCTTCGTCACGGTATAAATTATGTAATTATAATTTTAGCATGGCAAAAACATAAAATGTATAAATAAAATGTTAACACTTAATATTTTATTTAATTTAAAATAAAATGTAAATACCGCTTTAACCTAACGTTTTTTCAATTTAAGACGGTAAAAATTACTAAAGCGAAGGATTTTTTCAAACAGCCAAAAATAATAAACTTTAACCAAGCGTTATAATAAAATGTCAAAAGGATTAGAAAACCCAAATGCAGGAGCAACAAAAGCAGAAACGACAGACATTATTGAAGCAATTTCCGTCGGTCTATTGGATTTCAATATTCTACGAATTCGTAGAAAGAGGCGCCTATTACGGCGTGATGAGCATTTTATCCGTATATTTAGTAGCCTCTTTTCAAGACGGAGGATTAGGATTTTCGAAAACTCAAGCGGGAGAAATCGCAGGAACAATACAGCCTATAATTTATGCGCTTCCGATATTCTGCGGCGCCTTAGCCGATAGATTCGGCTACAGAAAAACGCTCTCCATAGCTTTCTTATTGCTGGGAATAGGATATCTAGCCGCGAGCCAAGTTTCAAGTTTCGCCGGAGTATTCATAGCGATGATAATAATGTCGATAGGAGCCGGAGCGTTTAAACCTGTTATCTCAGGAACGATAGCTAGAGTGACGGACGAAAAAACAAGCGCTCTTGGTTTTGGTATTTTTTACTGGTCTATCAATCTTGGAGCGTTTCTTTTTCCGCTGTTTATAGTCCCTTGGATGAGAGAAGAATTCGGCTGGAATTATGTGTTTATAGCTTCGGGAGCGGCTATTCTCCTTATGCTTATACCAAATATATTCGTCTATAAGGAACCTCCTAAACCGAAAAGCTCAAAAAGCGTTCCTCAAATTCTGGCCGAAGCCGTAGGCGTTCTTAAAGATTATAAATTCATACTTCTTATTTTGATATATTCCGGTTTTTGGATTCTTTATTTTCAAATGTTTCAAACCGTTCTATGGTATATAACGGAATACGCCAATATAACTCCAATTGAACGAGCCGTATCTTCGGCGATCGGCGTATTTGGAATACGATGCGACTTTAAACTGAACCCAGAATATATAACGGTAATAAACGCGGGAGTAATAATAGCGTTGCAATTAATAATATCTAACGTAACTAAGACGACTAAAGCTCTTCCCACCATGATCACGGGAATTTCTCTCGGGACTTTGGCTATGACGGCCATCGCCATATCGGCGTTATACGCGCAAAACGTCGCAACACTTGAAGTTTCAGCGTCTGCCCTGAAAGGAAGCGGAGTCACGGCGGCGTTTATGCAGCTTCAAGAATATGTTTTCCATCCCGCTTCGGCTTTCCACGCATGGGCTTTAATAATAGGAGTGATTTTATTTTCAATAGGAGAAATGACGGCTCATCCAAAATTTATAAGCTACGTAGGGCTTATAGCCCCCGAAGATAAAGTCGCCACTTATATGGGCTATTCATTTTTATACGGAGTTATCGGTTCGGGTTTAGGATGCAGAATAGGACCTCTGGCCTATGATTATTTCATAACGAGAACCGACAATCCGGCGGGGATGTGGTTCTTATTCGCGGCGATTGGACTAGCGACTATAGTCGGTCTTTTGTTATATAACAAATTTTTTGCTCAAAGAAGAGACATATAACATATAGAAAGAAGAAAACAAATGGAAACGTTTACGTTCGAACACTTTTTCTCAGATTTAAAAAATCTGCTTATAAAACCGAAAGAAATCGCCAAAAATCTTGTGGACGCTCCATATAATTCGCTATTTTTAATTTCTTTTATTCTTACCGGAATATCCATGGGAATGAGAAAATTAATATCCTCTCAAGAAGTAGTTAATCTTGTCGCGGGCAAAGCTGAAAATTTGCCTACTCACACCGTAATAGAGCTTGGCCAAAGGGACGCCGCGCTTATAACGGCCTTTTTAATTCCTTTCGCTTTGGTTATAGGATGGTACGTTGCCGCCTTCGCAATCGACTACTTCAGCGAAAAATGCGGAGGTTTTGGCGGAAGTTTCGAAGATACGAGAACTGTGTTGGGATATATGGGCGTAGTATTGCTATTCTTTGAAATCTTTATATTAATGCTGTTTATCGTCGGATACGTCGCTAATTTTAGCCTTATGAATAATATAATAGCAATTTTATATTTTATATTCGCGGTCTATCTCTTATATATAGGCGTTATGTGCATAGAAGCGCTTTACGGAATGCCTATGTCTTACTCCGGAATGGTATTTATAGGAGTAATGCTGTCAATGCTGTGTTTCTACTATCTATCAAGTCTTATCCTCGAAAAATTTATTCTTCCGGAACTTTTAAAGGGAAAATATGCTATATAAACAATCTTTTCAAGGAAAAATCCAAGTATATACAGGGTGCGGAAAAGGCAAAACAACCGCCGCGGTAGGTCTGGCTATTCGCGCTTATGGGCAAGGATTGCGAGTTTCTATAATTCAATTTATGAAAACCGGCGACTCCGGAGAAATAAAATTTCTAAAAGCGCATACCGACATTCCCGTTTTTTCCTATGGAATCGACGCTTTTTCCGACAAAGCGTCTCCAAACCCCCTGGCGATTCGGGAAGCTCGGAAAGCTTTGGATAAAGCCAGAGAACTTATAAAGCAAAAACGACAAGACGCGTTAATATTAGACGAGATTAACTGCGCGGCATGGTTTAATTTAATCTCAGTCGAAGACATAGTTT
The DNA here is from genome assembly GCA_949288455.1 of uncultured bacterium. Classification (GTDB taxonomy): domain Bacteria; phylum Vulcanimicrobiota; class CADAWZ01; order CADAWZ01; family CADAWZ01; genus CASEKF01. Next base: position 44,247 of record CASEKF010000016.1, on the reverse strand, counting down.
CTCTTATAAAAGAAAGACCGGAGGATATGGAGCTTATTTTAACCGGCAGATACGCCGACGAAAGAATAATACGACAAGCCGACTTAGTCACCGAAATGAAAGAAATAAAACATCCTTGGAAAAACGGCTTGGAAGCTAGAAAAGGTATCGAGTACTAAAACGATGAATCGCGCCAAAACCTACGCCGTTGTCTGCGCTATATTTTTATTTACGTCGATATTTTTAATATCGGCCGATCCTATCTCGGAAGATAGTATTCCGACCGGGTCAGACGCATGCGAAATAGCTATGAAAAAAGACGTCTGGACAAAAATAAGCGAAGGCATGTGGACGGCGGATCTTCAACTTTACGAAGGAGACGATAACGAAAGGCTAAAGCTAGTAAAACTGGATCAGGCGACATATAGAGCCGAAATAGTAAGAGCTCAGGATTTCGGTAAAGAACGTATCTCCGTTAAAGATATGGTAAATTTGACTAAATCGTCGGTCGGAATAAACGCCAGCTATTTCGATGAAAATTATTCTCCTTTGGGATTCCTAAAAACAAAAGGAAAAATCAGAAACGACTATATAGCTGAACCGATAATATACTCCGGAGTGCTGGCGTTAAACAATGGCAGATTAACGATACTTCACAGAGACTCCTTCAAAAAATCAGACTGGTTCGAAGCTCTCCAGGCAGGCCCAAGGCTGATAGCCGATTCCAAACAGACTATCGGAGTTGAAGACACGATCGATTACCGGGAAAAAGCAAGACGAGCGGGCATAGGCGTAGATAAAAAAGGATTTGTCGTTCTTGCCGTCACGGCAGGCGGGATAGCTTCTTGGAAACAAATAATAAAGACGCTTTTATCCGCTAAAATCGAAATAAAAACCTTTATGAATTTAGACGGAGGCTCGTCCGCGCAAGTGTATGCCGAATCAAACGGGAAGACGCTGATAGACGAAAGGACTATAGGCGTGCCGGTAGGCGTTTGCTTTAAACATAAATAAAAAAACATCGAACGTTACTAAAGTTCTCCGACCTCACAAAAAGCAACGTAAGAGTTTTGTTTAAGAGAAATTATTGTTTACAAATCGGCAATTTTTTGTTAATATTTTATTAACTTAGTGTTAGTAAAATATGAAATAAGAAACAGAAATTTTACACCTTAAGATAAGGAATTTAAGGAGGTTTTATTAATGTTTGACACAAATTTACAGGCAAGCAACGTAATGAATAATCAGCAAATGATGAACGTTCATTTCAACAACTTGCAAAATCAGTTTACTCCCGGATATAAAGCGGAAGCCATAAACTTCAACGATTTAATGGGAAGCACAGGAAGCAGCGGCAAAGCTAAAACTAAACAGAGCAACACTATCTTTACTCAAGGGGCTATTTCCCAAACCGGACGACAATTTGACCTTGCCGTTAACGGAAACGGATTCTTTACTCTCAGCGACGGCGTAAACGCGCATTATTCCCGCGACGGTAGATTTGTGGCATCAGGAGACGGAAAACTTATTCAGGAATCGACCGGTATGGCCGCAAAGGCGTTCAAGTTAGACGCAAACGGCAATATCTGCGGAACTCTTACCGACGTAGACGTGTCGATTGATCCTTCCAACCAAAAATACCTTGGAGAATACGACAGCTTCAGTTTTGACAATACCGGTAAACTGTACGGAGAAAAAACCATAACCGATCCTATTACCGGACAGCAAACCAAAGAAACCGTTCCTCTGTATCAAATGGCTCTTACCTCCTTCGCCAACGCATCCGGCCTTCAGCGTTCAGGCACCACTACTTTTACGGAAAGCGAATCGTCAGGACAAGCCGTCACCGGAGTAGCGGGACAAGGAGCTTTAGGAAGCATCGTAGCTAACAGCGTAGAGCTTGCGAACGTAGATTACGCCCAGCAAGCGGCTTCAATAGGAATGGCCAAAATGAATTACAACGCGAGCTTCGCCGCTTTCAAAGCTATGGATAAGCTCACCGAGCAAGCTATGCAACTTATAAAGTAGAAACGAATAAAATTTCCTCCCTTTCGAATAGACAAAGAGCCGCGATTTGTGTTATAATGATCTTCAAAATTGTCAGCGCGCTCTTTAGCCGCCGAAGGGAGGAAATTTTTTGAGGGATTCTAGAGAAATGCTCTCCTTCGACCAAGGGATAAAATCGACGAGAAGCGGTCAACTCTCGGGCAGAGTCGGAGGGTCCAGAACATCCGAACTAAAACAAATAGACAGATACGATTTTAAAAAAGGCGAGAAGCTTTCGAGCGATCAGGAGAGATTTGTAAGGAATATTTTCAACGAGTTTGCGGAAAATGTTATGATACATCTCGGAGCCCTCCTTCAAACGAAAGCTCAATTGACTCTCGGAGCGATCAGACAAAGAAGTTATCACTCGTTTGTTAGTTCTCTGCCTGATCCGACGGCTATTTTTATTTTTAAAATAGACGCGGAAACAAAAGGTTTGTTATGTCTTGACATGTCTCTCAGCTTTGCTTTAATAGATAAAATGATGGGAGGCAAAGGAGCTTCTCTCGATGAAATTCGCTTATTTACCGATCTTGAAAAAGCTATTATTCTCAAACCGGTAAATAAAATGTTAACCGCTTACAGCGAAGCATGGAAAGAAGTCAGGAAAGTCGAATCTCTATTTTTAAACATGGACTTCAATCCTATGGCCGTTCATATTTCCATACCGAGCGAAATTATGGTCGTAATAAGTTTCCAGGCAGGTTTTGCCGAAACTAACGGAGCGGTAGACGTATGTATTCCATTTAAATATCTTAAAGACGTTCTGCCAAAATCAAGCTTCGACGAATTTCTTATAACGAGAGGGACAAATTCAGGGGGCAGTCAGCTCGCTCCTTCTAATATAATAACCGGAGTAGAAGCCGCAAAGATACCGGTAATAGTAGAATTGGGAAGAGCAGAATTACTTTTTCAAGATTTACTGTATATAGAAGTTGGAGACTGCATTAAACTGGACACCGAAGTCACCTCTCCAATGAAGCTAAAAGTAAACGACAGAACTAAATTCTTAGGACGCCCCGGCATCAAGGAGAACAAAATGTCGATACAGATAACAAAAGTAGTCACCGAAGGAGATGAAGAATTTGAATAATCAAGATATGTATGCTAAAGCTCCGTCTTCGACGGTTCGCTCCGTTCAATTTGGGGAAATAGAAGGCGGCGTAACTCCGGCAGGAGCTCCCAGCAGCATAGATCTGCTGAGAGACGTGTCTTTAGTCGTAAGAGCGGAACTGGGAAGAACGAACATGCTCGTAAAAGAAATTTTAAAATTAGGCGTAAATTCCGTTATATCTCTTGATAAAGAAGCCGGCGAACCCGTAGACGTGCTCGTAAATAACAAAATGATCGCGCGCGGCGAAGTCGTAGAAATAGACGGAAACTTCGGCGTAAGGATCACCGAAATTATAAGCAGGTAAAAATCTCGGCGCATAATTTTCTCTATGAAAATATATCTTAAATTTTCAACGACCGTTCTATTCCTAATATTAATTTTAACGTCGGTATGGGCCGGCTCCGCAAATTCGGCGTCGTCGGCAAAGCTTGCGGACGCTTCGACTTCCGAGAATGTCTCCGCTCAAAATTCGGCGCAAAATTTCTCCGAGGGCGATACGGACGCGAATGAGGAAAAGTCTTTTCTGGATAAAGAATTCGATTCCGCTCCTTCTGCGACCGAAAGTTCTATTCTAACGGATGAAGGCTGGCTGGAACAAGAGGAAACGGCAAGAGATCAGGAAAGAAACAAAAAAATGCAACAACGGCTGATTATGACCGTTTTTGCGCTTTTTATAGTTATAACGCTGATTTTTATAGCGTTAAAGTTTCTCTCCTCCGGCAAAATCAACATACCGTCGTTAGGGCTTGGAACAAAATCGTCAAATATAAAAATTACGGATAAAGCTACGCTTCAGCCCGGAAAAGCGGTCTATATATTAAAAATAGGCTCTAAGACTATCGCCGTAGGAGTTTCGGAAAATAATATTCAATATTTGACGGACGTAATTTTGCCTGATTCTAACGTCGACGACAGAAACGAACAAATATCAAAAAAAAACATAGAGAACTCGTCGTTCAGCCTTTTTCCAAAAATTGAACCTTACGACGGATCTAAAGTCAAACAACAGGAAAACGGCGCGTCATCGGAGGATTAAATGCGACTATTTCCGCTCGCTGCAAGAAACAAATTATTTTTGGCTCTAACCGCTTTTATCGTAACGGTCGCCATTTATACGCTTTTTTCTCCCGATTGTCTAGCGGCGCCAACTCCCAATATAACCCTCCCCGATATTCAAATAGGCGCCAGTAAGGCCAAAACTCCGGAGGAAATGGCGCTTCCCATTCAATTGCTCTTCTTTCTAACTACTCTGTCTTTAGCTCCGTATATTCTCGTAATGACTACGGCTTTTATCAGGGTATCGATAGTTTTATCTTTTATCAGAACCGCTATGGGAACGCAGCAAGTTCCTCCGACTCAGGTCCTTATGGGTCTGGCTTTATTCGTAACTTTCTACGTAATGATGCCCGTAGGCAAAGATATAAACGACAATGCGATAAAACCTTATACTCAGCAAAAAATATCCTGGAATCAATTTCTTGACAGAGCCTCTAAGCCTATGAAAGAGTTCATGATTAAGCAGACTAGGGACAAAGAACTCAAGCTATTTATAAAACTGGGCAGGCTTCAAAAAGATCAGGTTAAAAAAAGATCAGACGTACCTATTTGGGTGCTTATTCCCGCATACGTATTAAGCGAAATAAAAACGGCGTTTGAAATAGGTTTTATGATATATCTGCCGTTTCTGGTAGTAGATATGGTAGTCTCGTGCATACTTATGGCTATGGGTATGTTCATGCTCTCCCCTATGACGATAAGCACGCCGTTTAAACTTCTTATGTTCGTTTTAGTAGACGGCTGGCAACTTATCGTAGAAAGTCTCGTAAAAAGCTTTAAATAATAAAATTCGCAAATAAAAACCGCTCGGCCGTTCACAAAAGGACTCCGTATGATGTATAATATAAATATATAAAGCCAAGAAAGGAGACTCCGGACATGACTGAAGAATTTATACTTTACATAACGAGTAAAGCTCTTCAGCTTACGCTGCTTCTGTCGCTTCCTATGCTTCTTGCGGCTCTTGGAACCGGACTTATAATCAGCATTCTTCAGGCTACGACTCAAATTCAAGAACAGACGATATCTTTTGTCCCTAAAATAGTGGCTACTTTCGCGGTGCTGATAGCTTCTTCGACATGGCTTATAGCGATGATATCGCAATTTGCCATAGAAATATTCGCAGGTTTTCCCAATATAGTCAATTCTTAGCGAGCGATAAATGGATATAACGCAGGAAGGATTAAAATTATTTACGGTATGGCTGTTGGTATTCGTCAGATTTGCCGGTTTTTTCGTACAAGCTCCTATTTGGGGAAGTCACCACTTTGATAAAAAAATTCTCGTAGCTTCCGCGGCCGTGTGGAGCTTTATAGTGTATCCCAGTATAGAAGTTCCGAATAACATTTCTTTCGAACCGTTAAATTTTATTCTGATGGTAGCGACTCAGCTGCTTGTCGGTCTAATAATCGGATACGCTTCGTTTATGGTAATGGCGGCGGCTCAATTCGGCGGAGAAATGCTCGACACTCAAATGGGTTTATCAGTAGCGGCCAGTTACGACCCTGCCAGCGGAAGCTCGGTAAACATGATGAGAAGGTTTAAATTTTATCTAGCCATGACCTTGTTTCTGTGTTTTGACGGTCATCATACTTTAATCAAAACTATGTTTGAAAGCTTTCAATTTATTCCGTTATCAGGCATGAACTACAGCGGGGAAATGACGCATCATTTAATAGTTATGACCGCTCAAATTTTCTATTTTGGAATTCAGATAGCGTCTCCAGCAATGGCGGCTCTGTTTACGACGCAGATAGGTCTTGGCATGTTAGCGAGAGTAGCTCCTCAAATGAACGTTTTCATGTTGAGTTTCCCCTTGAATATAGCTATCGGTCTAACGATGCTTTCAGCGGCTATGCTGTTAATTATCAACGCTCTTAATAAGCAGTTTATCGGCAATAGCGAAGCTTTAGTTCAACTTCTGCATACTATGCAAGTCTTGCCGCGTTAAAGCCGTTTCATCGGCAGACGCATAAACGTTAAAATCGGAAAGGGGGGACCGTCAGATGTCAGAAGATAGCGACAAAACTGAAGAACCAACCGAACAAAAATTACAAGAAGCGCGAAAAAAAGGTCAGGTATGCAAAAGCCAAGATATTACCTCTACCCTGCTTCTAGGAGTTACCGCCGCAGTTCTAGGGGCTACGGGCGCGGGCCTGTTCAGAACCCTAAGCGATTTTTCCAGAAACTGGTGGAACCAAATAAGCGTTATCGTCGACAATCCTATATCCGAAAGACATATTCTGGGCGACGTGGTTTATTCCATGAGCGTATTTTTTCAAGTGTTGGCTCCTCTTTTCGCCGCGGCGTTCCTTTTTGCGATAGTAGGAAATATAGCTCAAATTAAATTTATCTTCAGCACTGAAGTTCTTATGCCTAAATTAAGCAAGATAAGTCCTATAGCCGGCTTCAAGAAAATTTTCTCAATGAAGTCGCTCTTGGAATTATTGAAGCAAATTGCAAAATTAGTAGTAATCGGACTAATAGTTTATAATATTCTAAAATCAAATATACCGGTTCTATCATTCGCAGTAGACTGGGATTTATATCAAACTACAAGTTTTCTAAAAACAATCGTACAAAAAATTATAACAAACGTATTAGTAGGTATGTTCGTCCTTTCCATTTTAGATTATATAATTCAAAGAAAAGATTATATGAAACAGATGAAAATGTCTATGCAAGAACTTAAGGACGAGTATAAAAATACCGAAGGTAATCCTCAAGTAAAAGGAAAAATAAAACAGATGATGCGTCAAGCTTCTCAAGGCCGAATGATGGGAGACGTCGCGGGAGCTTCGGCAGTAGTCACTAATCCGACTCATCTGGCCGTAGCATTAAGGTATAAGCAAGGGGAAGATCAGGCTCCGGTAGTCGTAGCAAAAGGAGAAAATCTAAACGCGGTTAAAATAAAAACTATTGCGGAAGACAGCGAAGTGCCTATAGTGGAAAATGTCGAACTTGCGAGAGCTCTTTTTGGAGCCGCTCAGGTAGGTCAACCCATACCTCCCGACTTATATGTCGCTACGGCGGAGTTGCTGATGTACGTTTTTAAATTAAAAAGAAGACGCGAACAAAGGCGAAAAAGAAGACGCAGATAAAAAGGCAACGCTTGAAAAGAGTATTGCCGCCATATATAGATTAAGAGAAAGAACGGCAAAGCGACTCGACGGCAAATAAAGTCTCTTTGCCTTCGCTTTATTAAAACGGGGCAAAACTTTCCCGCAAAATGTCGTCAAATAAATTTAAAATTATTCTAAACATTATAAAAAGGTGACTGATTAAGTGAATTTAGAAAAAATTGCGAAAAATTCAGATATAGTAATGGCTATGCTTGTAGTAGGCATAATCTTGATGCTTATAATTCCCATGCCTCCTGATTTTCTGGATTTCCTGCTTGTAGTAAACATAGCTACTTCAATTATTATTCTCATTATCTCAATTTATATCGCCGAGCCTCTGGAATTCGCGGTATTCCCTACTATGCTTCTGGTAACGACTCTATTCAGGCTGGCGCTGGACGTTTCTTCCACCAGAATGATTCTTCTTTACGGCAATAAAAAGAGTCCTACCGGAGTCCCCATAGGCGCCGGACATGTCATACCGGCCTTTGCTCAAGTGGTCGTAGGCGGCAATCTGATCATTGGATTTTTGATGTTCATCATCTTAATTATCATTCAGCTTATGGTCATCACAAACGGCGCGGAGCGTATCGCTCAAGTTGCCGCAAGATTTACTCTCGACGCTATGCCGGGAAAACAAATGGCCATAGACGCGGATCTTCACTCGGGGCTTCTGGACGCAGAGGCTGCAAAAAAGAAACGAAGAGACGTAGAAAGAGAATCAGACTTTTACGGAGCTATGGACGGAGCCGGAAAATTCGTTAAAGGCGACGCGATGGCTTCGGTCGTAATCATGATCGTAAATATCGTAGGCGGTCTGCTGGTAGGCATAATAATGCATAAAATGGCCGCGGTAGACGCTCTTAACACTTACGCTATACTTACTATAGGAAGCGGACTTACCACTACCGTGCCGGCCTTTCTAATGTCGACTTCAATGGGTATGGTCGTATCTCGAGCCGCTTCGGACGCTAACCTCGGAGAAGATCTTGTAAAGCAGGTGACGGCGCAGCCTAAAGCGTTAATGATAGCCGCCGGATTCTGCGTACTTCTGGCTCTATTGGGAATAATGAAGCTCTTCCCTATGCCGGTAGCTCCTTTCCTTATATTAGGAGCGCTTTTGGGCGGCGGAGGATTCTTAATCGAAAAAAGCAATAAAGTCGAAGACGTAGCGGTAGTCAGCAAAGGGCAGGAAAAGAAGAAGGAAGCCGCAAAAAAACCGGAGAGCGTAGTTCAGCTTATGCAGGTCGATCCTATTTCGCTTGAAGTAGGAAGAGGGCTTCTGTCGCTCGTAGATCCTAATCAGGGAGCGAAACTTCTTGAAAGGGTAACTTCAATAAGAAGACATATCGCTTTAGAGCTGGGCATCGTAGTGCCAGGAGTCAGGTTTAGGGATAATCTCCAACTAAAGCCCAACGGATACGTAATTAAAATAAAAGAAATAGAAGTAGCCAGCGGAGAAGTAGTAGTCAATCAATTTCTAGCCATAGGGCCGGAAGAAAAACTGAAAAACCTGCGAGGGACCAAAACGGTTGATCCCACCTACGGCATGCCCGGAGTTTGGATTTCTCCGGAACAAAGAGGCGACGCGGAACGGCTCGGATGCATGATCTTTGATCCCGTAAGCGTAATTGCGACTCAAATGACGGAAGTAATCAGAGGAAACGGAGGCGATCTTCTGGGAAGACAAGAAATTCAAGCTCTCTTGGATACGGTAAAGAAAACGCACCCGGCAGTAGTAAAAGAACTGGTTCCTGATATGCTATCTTTGGGAGAAGTTCAAAAAGTTCTCCAAAATTTAGTAAAAGAAAGAGTTTCGGTAAGAGATCTTGTCACTATCCTGGAAACCTTGGCAGACAACGTCAACATGTCAAAAGACACCGAGGTTTTGACGGAATGCGTGCGCGTAGCCCTATCCAGAGTTATATGCAAAGAATACGTAAACAACGAAGGAGTAATTAACGTAATAACGTTAGATCCTCAAATTGAACAAATTATAGCTCAGTCTATTCAGAGAACCGAAATGGGCTCATTTTTAGCTCTCGATCCCAATATGGGTCAAGAAGTGCTCATGTCCGTAGGTCAAGAAGTAGGCAAACTTCAAGAAAAAGGGCTTCAGCCTATCATATTGTGCGCTCCTCAGATACGTCCCGCTCTTAAGAAACTTACCGACAGATCTTTCCCTACTCTCGTAGTTTTGTCCTGGAACGAGATAGCTCCTAAAGTAAACGTCAATTCGGTAGGACAAATCCAACTAAGCTGAGGAAGGAAAGACAATTGAAAAATAGAAATTATAACTCGCTCAGCGAAATAAAATCGGAGGTTTTGCTAAATGGAAACAAACATTGGATTAACGCCGGAAGAAATGGTCAGCATGTTCAACAGAATGTATCTTGACGTATGGGAAAAAACAAAAGATAAAATACAGTGGGATAATCCGATAACTCCTCAGTGCGTTATGGGAATCCTAGAAATAGTCATAACCGCAGCGCGCGACGGAGTCATATTGACGGTACATGAAAACAACCAGAAAATATATATGGATCTAATGCAAAAAGGTCTTATTAATAAAGAATAACCCGCTTAACAAAAGTGATTCAAACTCGTTTCAATCAAGTCAGCGAAGCGTAATGTCAGCGCTTAATCCTCGCCTCTAAAGCGGGGATATTCTCGTCAAAGCTTCGTTTGCCACATAACCGCAACTAAAACCGTTAACATATTGTTAACAAAAAAAAAAAAAACTCAACCCTTGACAGTAATGTAATTATGTGTGATAATATAACCAAGGTTAGTTTAAAATTTGAAAGGAGCTTCAATTATGAATTGGGTAAGTAATATGTTAAGTGGATTTACAAGTAGTTTAGGTTCAGGCGATAGTTATATGTCTGCAATTAGTACTATGATTAGTCAAAATACTACTGCCATAAACGCGCAGCAAATGTTGCAGAATAGCCAAATCAACATAGAGCAGACTCAGCTAAGCATGCAGGCGGCCGCTGAAAAATCCGAATGGAACAAATGGAAAATCGTTCAAGACACTCAGAACAAAATTTATGAAATTCAACAGACCGTTACCGTAGATAAAGCGAAAACTCAGGATAAAATGTTCAATAAATGGGATGAATATGTAAAGAGTTAATTAATATAACCGATTAATAATAAAAAATCCGGCGTATAAACGCCGGATTTTTTATTATTAATTTAAAACGATATCGTTCTGAGCCTTTCTTAAAAAAATTTGAAGATATTGAAGCATTTAAACTTTAAATTCCCCCTTGCCGCTTAAATATACATGCGGAAAAACGCCGTGAGCTTCGAGAAACACGTCTCTAAAACGTCCGGTATATCGTTTGGAAAGATGAATGGGAAATAACTTTTTAACATTAGCTTCTTTAGCGATAATAGCGGCTTGACTTGCCGTAAGATGATGGGATGAAGCGGCTTTATCCGCGTCCTCGGCTAAAAATGCGCATTCGCAATAAAGTTCGTCGCTATTTTCAGATAACTCTACCGCTTTCTCTAAAATATCGTCTGAGAAAACCGTGTCCACTATATATGAAACTTTCTTACCTCGTTTAAGATAAAATAAAAGCTCGGCAAGCTTCCTTCGTTCAAATACGATTCCGTTTGAAAACTCAATTTCTCCGTTTAAATCATGACCCGCTAAAGCGTCTCTTTTAAGTTCCCCAAGCCATGGCCCAGGCTGCGCGCCGATCGAAGCAAGCGCTTCGCCGTCTACTTTAAGCGAATCGATTTCTTTTATCGAAAAAGCCAACGACGGAATTATATGATCCATTATCGCAGTTTTTACGATAAAATTATTTTTCTTTGCCAAAACGGCGTCGTAAGGCAGAATTTCTATTTCTCCAAGCTTATATGCTTCCTGAGCTTTTAAAACCGTCTTTTTTATAACCGGAGGCTCGATCTCAAAAACAATAAAATTCAAATTTAAATCGGAACATAAATTCCATGAATAACCGGAAAGTTTTCCCGCCGCTTGAAAGATAAAACCTGAAGGTCCAAATATTTCGACGTCTCTATTCTGCTCTATTCTCATCCTAAGCATGTGATCGAAACCCATGAAATGATCAAAATGCGTATGAGACACAAAAATCGAAGAAATTTTCTGAATTTCCCTCAAGGAAAGACCAAACATATATCCGCAATCCAGCAATAGACTCTCAGAAGAAGAATCAAAGCTTGCGTATAAAAGCGGATCTTGCGTTAAATCGTTTACAAGGCGGACATTCATAAATTCTTTCTCCCCTATTAAATAAAAATATGCCTTACGGTAAATTTGGAATCGTCGTCAATTTCCATAACTCCAAAAGAAGGACTAAATCCTCCTCTTGGAAACGAAAGACTTCCGGGGTTAAAAAAAACCGCTGAGCGTTCTTTTTCGTAAAAAGGAACATGAGAATGACCGAAAACGATTAAGTCCACGCCTGAGAATTCCGCTAAAAGATCCCGTTTAACATCGGAACTTTTTCGCCTGCCATGAGTTAAGCCTATTTTTACGCCTCCTATATCTACCGACCTGGAGCAAGGCAGCGTCCTACGCACGTCCGAATAATCGCAATTTCCGCAAACGGCAAAAAGAGAAGAAAAAGAAGAAAATATCTCTACGGCCGAAACGTCGACCCAATCTCCGGCATGTATGCAAAAATCGCACTTAGATATCAAATCAAAAACAAAATCAGGTATCTCTGCGGAAGAACTCCAATGAGTATCAGAAAAAATAAAACCCTTAAAAGCCATGTTTCAAACATTTTCCCTATCCGTTTTAATTTATTATCATACAATAAAAATCTATAAAATGTCAAATCAAGGATCGGCGCAAAAGCCTCAAGCAAAAAAGGGAAACGCCGGAGGGAAAAATAAGGTCTATAAAAATATTTAATTGAAGCAATAGGAAAAACGTCTTCTCTAAGGGAATAAAATATTCTGTAACCAAGCCATTCATAGGACTATTTATAAAAAGGGAGAACAAACATGGACGATAATATGACTCCTTCCTCTCAATATGACTTGAACAAGTTGAAAGGAGATCCTGAAATAAACGCCGGACAAAAGCCTGCGGGAAGATCGCAAGTATCGTCAAGTCCTTCCTCGGCTCGCCCAAAGAACGTCTCTCCTCAAATCATAAAGCAGCAAGGGAATATTCGGCAAGCCGCTCCAATCCAGCAGCAATACCCTCAACGGCAAGCGCAATTTCCCCAGCAAAGAGGGTTAAATCCGCTGCAGGAAATAGGAATTCAGATCTCGGAACTAAAACAGGCCGTAACTGAATTACAGAGGGAATCGGATCTTAGAAAACAAGAAATAAAAGAGCTAAGTCTTATTTCGTCGTCAGGAAAAGACGTAAAAACGTCAATCGACCAACCGATTCCCGGCGAATCGGACGATCCCTTCGGCATTTTAAGCAATATACCGGAAAAATCCGAACTACAGGCGGAACTTCCGGATTTATTGCAGCTGCAATACCAACATAACGGATCCGATATGCACTTAAAAGTAGGAGCTCCTCCAATGATCAGAATTGAAGGAGAACTTGTCCCGGTAGGCGATCAATCGCTTACTTCAAACGACGCAAAACGCTTAATCCTTCCCTTGCTGACAAATAAACAGAAGAATAAATTGGCGCTGGGAAAGGACATAGATTTTTCCTTTCAAGAAAAACAAGGCAGATTTAGGACAAACGTATACCTGCAAAGAGGAACTATCGCCGCTTCGCTAAGACTGGTAAAAACCAAAATACCGTCTATAGAAGAACTTGGAATACCGGAAAGCATAAAACAAGCTCTCTCGTTCACAAACGGTTTATTCCTTCTTACCGGTCCTACGGGATCAGGCAAATCAACTTCTATGGCGGCTATGGTGGAATATCTCAATAATTCTTCAAAATATCATATCATAACTCTGGAAGATCCTATAGAATATATATTTCAGGATAAAGAATCCGTTATATCTCAACGGGAAGTCGGAATAGACACAGAATCTTATGCCGAAGGGATGAGAGCCGCGCTAAGACAAGATCCGGACGTCATCATATTAGGAGAATTAAGGGATCAGGAAACGACTCTGCAAGCTCTAAAAGCCGCTGAAACCGGGCATTTAGTTATTTCGACGCTCCATTCGCCTAACTCGATTCAAACTATAGGCAGAATACTAGATATGTTTCAGCCGTCTGAAAGAATGAGTATATGCGCTACGTTGGCCGAAACTTTAAACGGCATATTATCACATAAGTTAATTCCTTCGGCAGATATGGAAAAACGAGTGCTTGTACCTGAAATAATGTACGTTACTTCCACGATAGCAAGTCTTATAAGAACAAGCTCTTATCATGAAATTTACCAATACGTAAAAGAAGGTTCTCTTGAAGGAATGATAACTTTTAATCAATCTTTTATCAAGAAACTAGAAGAAGGCCTTATTAACGAAGAAACGGCTTTAGCCTATTCGGAAGAACCCAACGAACTAAACTTGATGATAAAACAAAACGACAAAATTGCCTCTAACTTATCTAATATTCGCAATATATAGCTATAAAACCATATTAAAAGAAAAAAGGCATAAGCAAAATCACAAACAGCGTTCGCTTAGCCATAACTAAACCGCGAGTAAAAAAAACGCGGAAAAAGCGCCAGGAGGGTATTATAATGAAAAGTAAATTAGCCGTAATAGCTTTAGGGGGAAACTCTCTTATAAAAGATAAACGACGCCAATCGGTACATGATCAATATCTTGCCGCTTATGAATCATGCGAACATATAGCCGATTTAATAGAAAGCGGATACAACGTAGTAATAACCCATGGAAACGGGCCTCAGGTAGGATTTATACTGCTAAGATCCGAACTCGCCAGAAATTCTATCCATGAAGTGCCGCTTGATTCATGCGGAGCAGACACTCAGGGAGCGTTAGGATATAATTTTCAGCAAGCTCTTGGAAACATAATGAAAAAAAGACATATCAATAAACACGCTGTCACCGTAGTTACGCAAGTTATAGTAGATAAAAACGATCCGGCTTTTACTCATCCGACAAAACCGATAGGTTCGTTTTATACTAAACAGGAAGCGGAAGAAAGGGAAAAAAGCGGATGGATTATGGCTGAGGACTCCGGAAGAGGATATAGAAGAGTCGTAGCTTCTCCCATGCCCGTTAAAATAGTCGAAGAAGAAGCGATCAAAACGCTGATTAAAGAAGGATTCATCGTTATATGCGCAGGCGGAGGAGGCATTCCGGTGATAGAAAACGAGAATCAAGACCTTGAAGGAATAGCCGCGGTAATAGATAAGGATTATGCTTCCGCTCTTCTAGCCGCTAAAGTAAAAAGCGATATTTTCGTTATATCTACCGCGGTGGAAAAAGTCTGCCTAAACTATGGAACTCCGAATCAACAAGAATTAAACTCAGTCACGCTGGACGAAATCAAAAAATATATGGAAGAAGGCCATTTTAAGCCGGGAAGTATGCTGCCTAAAATCAAAGCCGCCATATCGTTCCTTGAGAATGGAGGAGAACAAGTTATAATTACAAATCCTCCAAATATCAAAGCCGCAGTAGACGGAAAAACAGGCACGCGCATATCAAAATAGTCAAGGCGACAAAACTCAACCTTTAAAGCCTAAAATTTTAACGGGGATATTATGCGGCGTACCATTCGCTACCCCGGACGCGAAGACGCCGCTACAATCGCCTCATACTAATGACAGGAGAATGAAATGAACTACGCGATCGGATATAAATGCATGGCCTGCGGACATGAGATCTCTTTGCAACCCGGCAAAATCGTATATGTCTGCGAAAAATGCGGACAAAATACGGAAATTATATACGACTATGAAGCCATAGCCAAACAGCTTACAAGGAAAAATCTTGCGGAAAACAAAGATAAAAGCATTTGGAGATACGCTCCGCTTTATCCAGTTGGCGACGACGCTATACGTTCGCCTCTTCAGATCGGCTGGACTCCTCTGTATATGGCCAAGAGACTCGGTAAAAAATTAGGACATGAAAATTTATATATAAAAGACGAAGGCAGGAACCCGAGCGGTTCTCTTAAAGACAGAGCCGGAAGCATAGCCTTGTCGGCGGCTATAGAGCTTAAAGCCTCTAAAATCGCCGGAGCGTCGACGGGCAACGCGGGTTCTTCAATGGCATGTTTATCCGCAAGTTTAGGCATATCTCCTATAATTTTTGTGCCAGAAAAAGCTCCTAAAGCAAAAATAGCTCAGCTTCTTCTTTACGGAGCAAAGGTTATAGCCGTCAGAGGCTCTTACGATCAAGCGTTTGATCTCTGCCATGAAGCGTCTATCCGTTATAAATGGTTTAATAGAAATACGGGTTACAATCCTTTCACAAGAGAAGGGAAAAAAAGCTGCGCAATGGAAATAGCCGAACAACTCTATTGGCAGGCGCCTGATTGGGTTGTAGTTCCGGTAGGAGACGGGAATATAATAAGCGGAATCTGGAAAGGTTTTATGGATCTTTATAGAACCGGGCTGATAGACAAACTGCCCAGATTATGCGCAGTACAGTCAAACAAAAGCTCCGCGGTATCAAAAAGCCTTAAGAAAAGTTCCTTAAATTCAATAATTATTGAAAAAACCGAAGCCTCCACATTAGCCGACAGCATTTCGGTAAACTTGCCAAGAGACGGTATAGGAGCGGTTAAAGCGATATTAGAATCCAAAGGTATATGCGTAGAAGTGAACGATGAACATATATTGAAATCAATCGAAACTATCGCGCGTAATACCGGCGTATTCACAGAACCTGCCGGGGCCGCATCGGCGGCAGGGGCGGAAGAATTAGCGAAAACCGGGAACCTTAAACCGGAAGAAACCGTAGTCTGTATTGCGACCGGCAACGGACTAAAAGATATCGATTCAGCCTTAAAAGCCGCGGGATCCCCGATTGTAATCGAGCCTTCTCTAACAGAATTGACAAAGTATATATAAAAGAATCCAAAACGTAAAAGGATGAAAAAAATGGAAAAGAAAGAAAATGCTTCTGAGGAAGGCAAACTATCCAAAGACGAAATTTTAAAAAACAAGTTTTTCGAGCGAAATCAAGAAAAAATATTGTCAAATATACAAAATCTGAATAACTTTTCAAAAAAAGACTATATCATTATATCCTTATTGTCTATCCTAATAATTTTAAATATTTTTCATCCTTTCGCAGGCGCAAGTCAAAAAGAAATAAAAGAACTATCGCAAAGAGTATCGGTTCTTGAGGAGCGTCTACTTATTCCTTCGGAACATGAAGGAATAGGTATGGGGGATATAAGCTCGGATCAAAGTAAAACTGAAGCGACTCAAGTTCAATCTATCCAAAGCCGGCAAGACAAAACAAAAAACAAGGACAAAGAATACGGCGGCATAACGCAAGACAAAATAAAAATATATAGGGTGCAAAGCGGAGATTCTCTAGGCACCGTAACCTGGAAATGTTACCATACTCAAGAGCAGTCTACCGTCACGGCGCTAGGCCTATATAACGGCTTGACTCCTCCTTATTTTGACATATATATAGATCAAGAACTGAAAATTCCGCTGCAAAAAGAATTATACGGATGGTATGAACATCATAAAACGCTAAAACAGACAGACTAACTATCGGACTTACCCATGAAAGACGCATATAAACCTATAAACGCAATAAAGGAAATTTTCAATTATAGGGAACTCCTTATAAGTCTTATAAGCAAGACTCTAAACGCCAGATACAAAGGATCTTTTTTAGGCTTTTTATGGACTTTCATAAACCCTATAATGCAGCTTATCATATATACTCTGGTATTTAAGTATATATTTAAAGTTCCGGAAGACAACTACGCAATGTTTCTTTTCGTAGCCCTTCTGCCCTGGACCAGTTTTCTCTCCGCCGTCAACGGATCTCTCGACAGTATAATCGGGAGTTCCAGCCTCGTAAAGAAAATCTATTTTCCAAGATTGATTTTGCCGTTATCAATATCGTTAACGTTTATAATAGATTATTTATATTGTATTCCTATATTGTTTATCGTTATGCTAGCGGCGAAAATGAAAATAACTTTATGGCTATTACTATTTCCGGTTATACTTCTAATACAATTTATATACCAAACCGGTCTCTGTTTTATCTTTTCAAGTATAAACGTAAAATTTAGAGACGTAAGACAAATAGTAATCGTAGCTACTATGGCTTGGCTTTACTTAACTCCCGTCTTATATAAAATAGAGATGATCCCCGACAAATACTCGTTTTTTGGAAATATAGTCAATCCCAGGCTGTGGTTGGGCATACTTAACCCAATGACCGGAATAATCAATTCGTACAGAGACGTGTTTTACTACGGTTCTTCTCCCGATTTTCTATTCCTTGGCATATCTTGCGCCGCCGCAGTTATTACTTTGTTCATAGGATATATAACGTTCAATTATTTTGAGCGTACGTTTGCAGAGGATTTATAACTTATGACTATACAACCGGCAATAGAAATCAAGAACGTATCCAAAGTCTTTAAAATCTTTAAAGACAGACCGCTCACTCTAAAAGAAAAACTGCTGAATTTAAGATCTGACGCATACACTCCTTTCTACGCGTTAAAAAACGTAAGTTTCGCTATAAACAAAGGCGAATCTATAGGATTAATAGGACATAACGGTTGCGGAAAAAGCACCTTGCTCTCGATAATCGCAAGAATATTATACCCTACCGGAGGAACCGTAAAAGTAAATGGCAGACTATCCTGTCTGATAGAGTTGGGAGCAGGATTTCACCCTGACTTTACAGGTCGCGAAAATATTTATATGAATGCCGCCATATTTGGCATGACGAAGAAGGAAATCAATAAAAATATAGACGCCATAATCGATTTTTCCGAATTAAAAGAATTCATAGATAATCCCGTAAGAACTTATTCTTCAGGTATGTATTTAAAACTGGCGTTTTCCGTAGCGATCCATGTAGATCCTGAAATCCTTCTAATAGACGAAATTCTAGCCGTAGGAGACTCAAACTTTCAAAAAAAATGCTTTGATAAAATGAAAGAATTCAGACGGAAAAGGGTGACTATCGTATTAGTAACTCATTCTCTGTCGAGCATAACCGAATTCTGCGACAGATGCCTTTGGCTGCAAGACGGAGTCATAAGGAAAGAAGGCAGCCCCAAAGACGTAACGGACGAATATTTACAATTCATGACAGGAATCCAAAACGCTCCGAAAAATCAGCCTTCAGGATATGCCCAAGACGCTGAAATCAAAGATTTCTCATTGCAAAACAAACAGGGACAAAGAATTGAAACAGGACTTAATGCAAACGACAATCTTACGGCGGAGGTATCGGTATTAAAAAAAGAACGATCCGGTCCTTTAAAAATATCGCTAAAATTTCTTTCCGCGGATAATGCTCTTTTAGGCGAAACAAATACGGAGAAAATTAACTTTGAAAATCAAGAATTAAAAAAGATAATATTTAACGTGACAAATATTCCTTTAAACTCCGGAAGTTATCAAGTCCTGGCATGCGTCGACAACGAAAATAATCAAGAATCTTGTCCCGCTAAAGAGTTATGTCTTAAAATTAATTCAGAACGAACGTCTCCAGGTTTAGTCAGCCTGAAGTACGATTGGACAACGGAAAATCTATAAACTGATTATTATTTGCGATCATAATATTATAATATCCAAGTTCTGTCGCAAGACTTAATATTCTGCAGGCAACTTTTAAGCCTTTTCGTTAAAAAACTATTAGAAAAACGATTTCAAAACGAAAAATTTAATCTAATTGTTACATTAGCTAAGGTCACATGATAACTATCTTCGCTATTAGTCGAAGCTTCAAAATCTCCAGCCTTACAGCCTCTGCCGGGCTTGTCTCTCGGATCGCTTTCGTTCTAATATAGGGCGCCGCCTGCTTGAGGCGTTCCGCTTTAGCAATGGACAGAAATGCATCTGCGTTCTAATATATCACACGCTTTTCCGGAATAGAATCTTCCCATTCCCATATAAGCGTCTTGCGCGCACATGCATTGTTTAATTTTTAGAATGGCTACTTGCGCCAAATCTGCCGCCGTATTACTTGAGCCACATTTGGCGCAAGTTCCGTCTGCTTTCACAATTACAGGTCGCAAAAAATTCTAAAGAATCGCTCGATACGGTTCCGGAACGGCTAGCTTCATCGCCCCGCGTGAAAGAGTATCGGGAAAACCATTCGCTAAATCCGGGGCAATGCTTAATCGCTCATTTTTCTAATTTCTTCCTTCTTTATATTTTGAATGAAAAGCTTTACAGGCTTCTCCAAGGTTAAACGCTTGTTTTTGATCGCTAACAGATGTCAAAACAGGAAAAATTCTAAAGCTGATATCAAGCGCTTATTTGTTCAATTAGACAAGTTCGATCTAGAATTAGATATCAATGCAGTTGTTAACACTTCAAACTCGATTATTATATTTTGGAAATATAATAATCACGGGATTGGCTTTGCCTGAAACAAGTAAAATATCAAGTTTATGATTGTACAATAGCAGCAAAGTATAAAAGCACAATACATTATATATAACTTATACCTTTTTCATACCTTAAAAAACCTCTTTTTTATCGTAATATAATACCGTTATATCACAATATTCGCTCTATATAGCCGCTTCAAATACTGCTCTTAAAATAATCCAGACATCGAAAAACTCCTTAAAATACGAGAAAATCAAAGGTAAAAGAAGCGTTTATTAAACTATATATAATCGTCTTATCGAAGGATTTTAACCGCAAAAAGAAGAATTGTTCGAAATTGAAATTATCAGCGGAGTTTTTTTTATGAAAACAAATATTAATTTTAAACTCATTTCCGAAGAAATTAATCAAATTTTAAGCGGGCTATACGGGCTCTATATATCCGACGGCCGCCCTACGAAAAAAGGAGGCCTTAGATTTTTAGACGTCAAAAGCAACAAAACCTTCGGCTTTGAAAAAGCCCGCGAAACAGATACCGGCAACCTATTAGTTCTTAGCGCGCCATACTATTTTCCTTTGGAAAATACTGAAATAAAAGAGAAACTCGAAACCGAACTAAGAAAAAGTAAAAACAGCGGCCTTATTTTTGAAATTTGGATCAGAGCCAGCCGCGATAAAGGTAAAGAGGACAGAAACTTCGTAGAAGTAAAATATCATATACCTACCGAAGAATTATTATCAGACGACAAGCTGTTCGAATATGCCGAAAAGCATAAAATAAGCGATTCTAAAAAAATAATACGACAAATTTTAAGAGAATATGTAGAGCCTTTTGCAAAACAGGAAATGGATCACTTAATTGAAATTATAAGAAACTTAAAAAAATAATAGAAAGGCAAACGATTAAGAATGAAAATATTAGTATTAAATTGCGGAAGCTCTTCCGTTAAATATCAGCTTTTCGATATGTCCGACGAATCTGTCATAGCTAAAGGAATCGTGGAAGAGGTAGGTTCCGACCATGCTACGGTTCAATACAAACCGTTTCAAGGACAATCTATAAACAAAAAATTAAGAATAGACGATCATAAACAAGCTCTTAAATGGGTTATAGATACTTTAATGGATTCGGAAAACGGCGTAGTCAAAAATAAAGACGAAATAATCGGCGTAGGCCATAGAGTAGTTCATGGAGGAGAAAAATTTGCCGACTCGGTTATAATCGACGAAAAAGTTATAAAACAGTTGGCAGACTGCGTAAAATTCGCTCCGCTTCACAATCCTCCGAATATCGAAGGTATCTCTGCGGCTCAAGACAGTCTTCCCAACGCCGTGCAAACCGGAGTCTTCGATACGGCATTTCATCAACAAATGCCTGAAACGTCGTATCTTTACGCAATGCCCTATGAAGATTATGTCAAATTGGGCATAAGAAGATACGGGTTTCACGGCACTTCCCATAAATATGTGGCCGAGCAAGCCGCGTCATTTTTAAAAAGGCCTCTCGAAGAACTGAAGATAATAACTTGCCACCTTGGCAACGGCGCTTCTGTCACTGCCGTAAAAAATGCCAGGAGTTTCGATACTTCCATGGGATTTACGCCGCTTGAAGGGCTTATGATGGGAACTAGAAGCGGCGATATGGATCCATATATTCCTCTATATTTAATGGAAGCTAAAAATATGACAATTAAAGAAACTTCGGACTATTTGAATAAAAAATGCGGGCTCAAAGGTATAACCGGAGGCGACAGCGATATGAGAGTAGTCGAAAACGGATGGAAATCCGGTGACAAAATGAAAAAATTAGCTTTCGAGATGTTCTTTTATAGAGTGAGAAAATACATCGGCGCTTACGCTTTCGCTATGAACGGAGCAGACGCTATAGTCTTTACGGGAGGTATCGGCGAACATTCTCCGGAAGGACGAGAGATCGCTCTCTCCGGATTAGAGTTCTTTGGAATTACCTTAGACAAAGAAGCTAATAAAAACAACAGCCTTTTAATTGGTGACGGCAAAGTCAAAGTCCTCGTAATACCGACAAACGAAGAACTTGCCGTAGCCAGGGAAACGGTAAGGTTGATTGGACGACAATAAGTGCAAATCGGCATCTTATTTTCAAATAAAAACGAATATGGAAGGGCTTTATCTAAATTAGCCCTTCTTATTTGTCTTACTGCGGCCGTTTACGCTGCGGATTTAGCTTTGCTTTCAGTAGTTACCGGAGGAGAATTCTGGCGTCAATTTACCTCAGGAACTAAAACGCAAACGATGACGATAGCCTACGCCGTTACTTTATATCTATCTATGACGGCGTCTATTCTTTTATTTAGGCGCAAATTTATCAAAAAACCTTTAAACATAAGTTTATTATCGGGAAATGCGCCAAATTGCGTTTTTATCGGCGCAATTACGGGAATAATATTTTTTTCGTCGTTTTTTATTATCATTTCGCCTGCTCTGTATAACGAAACAATCGGCATATCTTTTCGCGAAGCTATTCTTCATGCGCTTATAAACTTATTGCCATGCTTTTTCCTGGCTTTTAGCGAAGAAGCGATATTTAGAGGAATTATTTTAGAAGTTCTAGCTGAACATTTAAAAAAGAACGAAGCGATAACTGTCGTTTCTATATTTTTCGCTTTAGTTCACCTATTTTGTCCCGGTTCTGTGATTTATAAATTAGTTTACTTTATTAATTTATTTCTTTTCTCCATACTTTTATGTATAGGAACGATTCATTTTAAAAACATATGGGTTGCGTCCGGCTTCCACTTTGCGGTCATATACCTAGTCCTAATTAGAAATTATCTAAACGTTATGCTTCTTAAGCCGGAATATAGAAATATCGCGTTAGGTTTCGACAATTCGCCAATGACAAGCCTAACGGCCTCAGGCATAATGGTTCTGGCCATATGCCTATATAAACTATTATGGAATAAAAGCGATGAAAAATAAGAGAAAAATAGGAATCATACTTATATTTATAAGCGCGGCGGCAATATTTACGGCGTCTTTCCTCAATACTGCTCATCGATCTGAAATATTTTCATCCGGGATATACGTATACGATATAATATCCACATTTTCAATTGTCACCCTGGCTCTTGGCGCAGTTCTTTTATTAAAAGGAAAATAAATGAAATTTGCTTTAAAGTTTGAAATATTTATAAAAAGACTGTGGCTTAAGCTAACAGGTAAAAAAAGAAGCTATCTAAGAGCCGGAAAATGCCTGAGATGCGGAAAATGTTGTAGAAGCATAAGCATTTTACTTAACGGGGAAAAAATTTCCGACTTAAAAGAATTTGAAACTCTTAAAGCCCAAGAGCCTGAATACGAAATTTTTCAACCCTGCGGAACTTCCGAGGATGGAATCATAATCTTTAGATGCTTAAAACAACGAGGAAATTTATGTTCTATACATAATGACCGTCCGGAGATCTGCAGAGATTATCCGGATCTATATCTGATGTATTCCGGAGCGGAACTAATTGAAGGATGCGGTTACGTATTGGCCGCTCCATATGATTTTGAAGAAATATACAAAAAAAAATTAAAACAGTCAAAAAAAAATCGATAAACTCCATTAAGTCTATTTTCTGTCAAATTCCTCAAAAAAAAGCAGAGCCAATCTTACCACTCCGGCTCCTAAAACGTTAACTACGGTGCTTATATTCCATAAATAGATATAACCGTCGCTGAGCTTTGAAAGCAAACACCCTCCGACGATGCAAGCCACTATGCTGAACGAAAGAAAAAGATCCAAGGCTTCCCCTATTCCCTTAATATGGAGTAATTTTGACATTTTTTTAGCAATAAACGCTAAAAAACATACCGGATCATGATTTTTACCCGATATTAAAATATTCATCATAGCGTTAAAATTTAACATAAAATCAACTATGGCCCAAATCGAAAAGAAATAGAATAAAACAAGACAAAGCGCTCCGTCCAAGGCATTCATTATAATATCTCCGGCCAAAAACTTATACGCCGCGAACGGAAAACCTATCGTAATAATACTCATTAAATTAAAAAAATGAATTTTAAAAAACTTTATTATTTTAACCATTTATCATTTCATCTCCACTGAAAAGGACGTAGTTAAAGACCGAGTTCCATCTGAGTCAATGGCATTTACGTAAAATCTATGCTTTATATTCACGAGCGGAACTTTTATTGGAAAACCGTAATGAACTTTGAAAAAGCCTTTCTCGTCAGCTTCCGTCTCTATAGCTCCGGGCACGCTTCCAAGAGAACTTTTGCTTGAAGAAGACGAAAAAAGATTACCGACTCCTCCAATACTGACGGCCGGAGTTATAAAGACCTTGGCATTCGGTCTTGTCCTGCCAATTATATCAAAGTATAAATCTACTTTAGAATCGTTCTCGGGAGAAAGAATCTTTACCTTAAAAAAATAAGCGGAAATATTTACCGACTCTAAAGCCTCTAATTCCGACTCTTTTCCGGCTTTATCCCTATATAAAACGGCAAGTTTGCCGTCTTTTACCTTGTCGCCATATTTTATCTTATACGCTCCTCTGTAATGCCCGTTGTCGTATTCCGTCATAGTTCCTTTCACGTCGGAATCTTTTATAAAAAAAGACGCGGTTCCTCCTGGAGGAGCTGATAATAGAACATCGATTTCGTCTCCTTCTTCAAAAGGCTCTTTCTGACAATTAAATTTCACGCTTATCTTATCGGATAGTTTCTCCTCAATATTAAAAAACCACGTCAATGTCTGTTTCCCCTGTTCAGGCAAAATATAAAATACTGAGGCGTCGTTTTTGCCATATTTTACAAAATCTCCGCATTCTACGCGAATCTCGGTCTCAGTAAAAAAACAAAATTTTGTCACGTCTTCATTATTTATATATAATTTAACGGTAGATTTATCATAGCCGTTTGGGAAAAAAACAAAAACTTTTAAATTAGCCTTATCAATAGTTACGGTTTCTCCGTTAGAAGGATGCATATATATTCTTCCAAAAGCAGGAGATATCAATAACACGAACACAAAACTCCAAAGCGTCATTAATCTTAACATATCATAAATTCCTTTAATCCAGAATAAAAGATAAAGAATATCTTGTTCTTTACAGCCCGCCCTATATCCTTGTGCCTCTTTATAAATCAAATTTAGAAGGATAATTAAACGACATAATAGAAATTGAAACAATCAGCGTCATAAGCGGCTATAAAAATATACTATTATTTATAAAAGACGGCAAATTTCAAAAACGGAGCTACGCGGCTATACGGTATTTTTCAAAAAATTTATAGTGTTATTAAATATTTACGAGGTGTATCTTATATGCAAAGAAGAGTCGTTGTCACAGGTATAGGAGTCCTTTCCTGCGTCGGAAACGACAAAGAAACGTTTTGGAACGCTATCCAACAAGGGAAATCGGGCATATCTAGAATTGAAGGTTTTAACACGGAACAATTTTCGGTAAAAATCGCCGGAGAAATAAAAACCTTCGATCCTGAAAAATACGGCGTATCTAAAAAAGACGCAAGAAGAATGGATCGTTATCTTCAATTCGCGGTAGCCGCTTCTTCTATGGCTATTCAGGATTCCGCCCTTGATATAGGCGCCGAAGATTTAGACAAAATAGGAACTATCGTAGGATCAGGCATAGGAGGAATGTGGACTTTTGAACAGCAACATTCAATTCTAATAGAACAAGGTCCCGCCAGAATAAGTCCGTTCTTTATTCCTATGATGATATCTAATATGGCGTCAGGTCACATAGCTATAAAATATGGATTCAAAGGGCCAAATTACAGCGTAATTTCCGCTTGCGCAACGGGATGTCATTCAATAGCGGATTCATACCATATCATAAAACGCGGCGACGCGGACGTAATGGCTACCGGCGGAGCGGAAGCGGCCATATCTCCTGCCGCCTGCGCAGGATTTGCCAACATGAAAGCGACTACGTCTTCATTTAACGATGCTCCGGAGCAAGCGTCAAGACCGTTCGACGCTAAAAGATCTGGTTTCGTAATGTCTGAAGGCTGCGGGATTCTTATCCTAGAAGAAATGGAACGCGCTAAGGCCAGAGGAGCCCATATATACGGAGAAATCGTAGGATGCGGCATGACAGCCGACGCTAACCATATAACAAATCCAAGCCCCGGAGGCGAAGGCGGAGCGGCGGCTATGAAAATGGCTATAAAAAACGCCGGCATAGTCCCCGAAGATATCGATTACATAAACGCTCATGGCACGTCTACTCCTGCGGGAGATAAAGCGGAAATTCTAGGAATAAAATCTGTTTTCGGCAAATATGCCTACGAAATTCCCGTATCATCCTCAAAATCAATATTCGGTCATAACTTAGGAGCCGCAGGAGCTCTTGAATCGGCGGTATGCTTATTAGCTTTGGAAAAAGGCATCGTACCTCCGACGATAAACTACGAATATCCGGATCCGGAATGCGATTTAAACTTTGTGCCCAACGTGGCTATCAAAAAAGATATAAAATACGCGGCAAACAACAGCTTCGGATTCGGCGGTCAAAACGCGGTTATTATTTTTAAAAAATATGAAGAATAAAAAAAAAATAAACGCGCCTATGTCTGCGGACTACTATAAAGAAGAATTAATAAAACTAACGGACAGCTTAGGCGTAGAGCGAAAATATTGGCCTAAATTTCTCGAAGCCGTCACGCATTCGTCTTTTATACAAGACAGCGGCGTAGCTTGGAAAAGCAACGAAAGAATCGAATTCTTGGGAGATTCGGTAATTGGACTTATAATAAGCGACTATCTTTACAGAAAATATCCCGACGCACAAGAAGGAATGTTGGCAGTAAAAAAAGCCGGCCTCGTATCCACCGAATCGTTAGCTGAAACGGCCAGGCAATTAGACTTAGGGCGCTTTCTTTTAATGAGTCATGGAGAAACTTTATCTAAAGGTCAAGAAAGAAGTTCGGTTTTAGCCGATCTTTACGAATCGATTATAGGAACGGTTTTCCTATGCAAAGGTTTTAATTTCACGTCAAATCTTGTCAAAAATCAAATTGCCGAAAAGCTCGGCAATATATCTTTTATACAAAAAGACGCGAAAACCCAGCTTCAGGAATGCCTACAGGAAAAATTTAAATCTGCGCCCATATATGTAGTAGAACGCGAAGAAGGGGCTCCTCATGCTAAAACTTTTTTCATAAATGCGACTCTTAATGGTAAAATTATAGGCACAGGCAGCGGAAAAACTAAAAAAGAAGCCGAAGTAGAAGCGGCAAAAGACGCTTTGAATCAAATATCTCAAACCTCTTCTAAAGAAGAAACGGCAGTTAGGCATTAACACAAATCAAAATAAAATACGTAAGCATATTCGAAAGATTTAACTAAAACTATATATCGTAAATCCGTAGCTGAAACGATTTAAATATACTTTAAAAGGAAATCAGCGCGGCAATAGAGAATTTTCAGCAGTAAACAATAATAAAATTTTTAATCGCAAGCGAACAAAATAAACGACTTAAACGTTCTAAAAATTCATAGACTAAATTACTCGATATGTTAGTCTTTATTTAAACTAAACATATAATAGGGTCTGAACTATCCGAATTTAAGCCCGCGTCAATATGCTAAAAAGCGGCGGGAAGTCCTTAAAGCTTGCTTACGGACAAGTTCAAATTCAATTAAACTAAAGGTGGTGCAATAAATGAAGCGTCCTTCTTTGCAATTTTCCGTTCCATGTCTTTCGGTAACCGAAAAAGACGGGCCTCCCTCTTTCAGCAGTATATTTTTTGAACTGCCCTTTCCTCAGTTTCCCTTTAAATTTCCGGGCAAAGGTTTCTTCATAGCTAACAGCTGGTGTAACGGGCAAGGCCGTTTTGCCCAGGAAATTAAAATTTATAAGCCTGATAGAAAAACTGAACTTATAAAAACAGGCAAACAGCCTTTTGAACTAAAAGAAGAAACTACTCCGTTTATGGCCGTTAATCTTTTTCAAGACGCAGTATTTGAAACTCCGGGAACATATTGGGTAGAAACTACTCTGGCAGACTCTCAGGGCGGATTGAAAGTAGAGTTGGAATATCCTCTGGTAGTCAGATTGGCCGACGGAGCTAAAAATCCGGAAACTTCCGCGAAGTCTCAGAGTAAACCGGAAACTAAAAATTCAATAAATAATAATATGTCTGACATTGGAAATATAGCTTCTCCGCGCAGACGTTAATTTTATGTCTTCTTCGCGGCTTTTTAAATTAACGCTTATTTTTATGGCCATAGTCTGTTTTTTGTATTCCGCGTCTAAAAGCGTTTGCGCAAATGAAGATAACGCGGAAATAAAACAAGCTGTGGTCAATTTTTTCTATTGTTTTCAGCAAAAAAAATACGAAGCGGCTTACGCTTCGTTTTCTAAAGAGTTAAAAAACAATATCCCCTATTTTAAATTTGCGCTGAAAGCAAAAGACATAAAAAAAGTCGCTATAAAAAAAGTCGTAATATACGACCATACAAGTAATCTGGGAAAATTAAAAATCGACGCGAAGCTCGAACTTAAATATAAAAATAAATTATATCAAGCTCTGTATTCCGGAACCTGCGATATAGTTAAAGAGAAAGGGATATGGAAAGTCGCGGCCGTTTCGTTGAAAGCTAAAGAAGCCGTTCCCGTAGAGAATATAGACTTTTTATAAAAGCCGCGTAACGTTAAGAGGTGATTCTCTTTGCAAAAAAAGCTATTTTTCGCCATTATCATTCCTTACGTCTTACTTCTTATAGCAATTTTAGGACTTTTTCTCTCTTTTCAATCTTCATACGCGTTAAAGCTCACCGAAACGACTCTAGACAACGCTTTCAACGCGTTTATATCTGACCAATTATTTACGATTGAAAATTATGAAAACTATGAAAGCAAAATAAAAAAAGACGTAGAAGATTATAAAGCCGGAAGAATTTTTTATGCCTGGCTACTTCGTTCCGACGGAGAAGAATTAGCGGTTTCTTCATATCAAGAGCAAAATTTCCCGGAAGAACTTGAAGCGAACGCTCATTTATTTATAGCTCAT
This sequence comes from uncultured bacterium, assembly GCA_949288455.1. GTDB lineage: Bacteria > Vulcanimicrobiota > CADAWZ01 > CADAWZ01 > CADAWZ01 > CASEKF01. The sequence continues at coordinate 15,454 of CASEKF010000016.1, read as the reverse complement.
ATCCGAGCTAATCAACCTGTTGGAAAGATTTCAGGCGAAACGGATTCCACCTATAAACTGGTAAGATATTCGGCGTTGGGACAGACAGATTTAGTAATAGCCATTGTAGCGGACATTCCTAAAGACAGCCTGCCTAAAGCGGAAGGACTCGCAGCCATATCGATAATTTTTATTTTATTTCTAGCAATAGGTTTAATAGCCGCTGCGTTGACGTCAAATTCTCTATCTCTATCCTGGAGAAAAACTACCGCTTACGCGGCGATGCTTTTTAACGATTCGGCTCCGGAAGAACCTCCAAAATTTAAAGACAGCGAAACGAACGCTTTAATATTCTTTATAAAAGGGATAGCGAGTAAAAAAACGGTTTATATAGACGAAGATCGAAATCCTATAACGCATATGCATGGAGCCGCTAGACTTGAAACGGAACTATATAAAGCAATAGATGGAAAAAATCAATTTGCCGTCTGCGAAATATCTTTAAACTACTTAACGGCCTATGCGAATAAATACGGCGCAGGGAACGCCAATAGATTAATCAGGCTAGCCGGGGCAATAATAGAAAGCGCCGCGGAAGAATTCGGATGGGCCGGGCAGCAAGTCTACCATATTGATCAAAAAAGATTTGTCATAATAACTTCGCCTGATAAAGCAAAAGCAATGTCTCAAAGTATAATACTGTCTTTTGATCAACATGTAAAGCTTATGTATGACGAAATGGACATAAATAAAGGATTTGTAGTAAGCAAGGATCAAAACGGAGATATAAATTCCTTCCCTATAGCCACGTTAACCATAGCGATAGCTACAAATCAATATATTCCTTTAATTCATCCTTTACAAATAGCTCATATAACAAACGAAATATTAACGTATCTTTCGCAGCGCGATTACAGTTGCTACATGACCGATAGACGCAGAATCGACAGGAGTCCGTACTCGTCTAACTTGGCAAATAACCAACAGTCTTCCGAGAGAAACTAAAATTCAGGAAAAAATCTATAATTTCAGTATTGACATTTTTAGTCTTTAGTGTATAATATATCACGTTAAAGTTAATAAGCAACGAGTAATTAAACTAAGTTGCGATATACTTAGCGAAATTTGAATGGCAGCGTAGCTCAGAGGTAGAGCAGGGGACTCATAAGCCCTTGGTCAGTGGTTCAAGTCCACTCGCTGCTATTATTTATTTTATAAAACTAACTTTATGCAAAAACTTTTTCTTGAAAAACTGACGTCCTCCATTCAACGGCGGCGGCTGCTAGTTCATGGCGACAAAGCGCTAATAGCTTTATCCGGAGGTCCCGATTCGGTAGCTCTCCTATATTCCCTACACTTTTTAAAAGAACAATACGCGTTAACCCTAGCGGCTATCCACATACATCATGGGATACGAGGAAAAGAAGCCGATAAAGACGCTGAATTTTCTCAAAAGATAAGCGAAAAATATGGAATTCCTTTCTATTTAGAAAAAATAAACGTGCCGGAAATAGCTAAAAGAGAAAAAATTTCTCTCGAACTAGCCGGACGCCAGAGCAGATATTCCATCTTTCGCAATTTTCTGCAAAAACTAAATTTTTGTAAAGTAGCTACGGGGCATCATCTGGACGATCAGGCGGAAACGATCCTAATGAGAATTATACGCGGATCCGGCTCGACCGGTTTAGCCGGAATAGTTCCCATCAGAGAAAATATATTCATAAGGCCTCTGCTTTCTATTTCAAAAACGGAAATTCTCAAAATGTTAAAAGAAGAAGGTCTGCAGTATCGAGAAGACTCTTCAAACTTAGATTCTTCGTTTTTTAGAAACAAAGTAAGAAAAGATATAATGCCGCGGCTGTTTTCCTGTAATCCGGAAATAAATAAAAGGCTTGAAGTCCTTAGCGAGATAATATCTTCTGAAAGCGACTTCATAAGAAAAGAGGCACACAGATTATTTCCTGAAATAAACTGTTCTCAAAGCGGCAAAATAGCGATATCGATTAAAAAGCTTGCAGGAGTTCACGTCGCTCTAAAGAGAATGGTTATAAGAGAAGCCGCGGCGTCGATATCTGAAAATCTACCCTTCTCTATAACTGAAGAAGCGATAAATTTATTGTCGTCTCCGGGCACAAAATCTATTTCAATAAAAGGGGCTTCTATAATAAAAACATATGATCGGTTAATTTTTCTAAAAAATTCGTACGAACATGCCGACAAACTTGAATCAATATTACCGCTTAGCGACGGACTTGTTTTAAAAAATCTGAATATCAAGTTCAATCTAACCGAATTTAAGACTCGTCCACAAAAACTTGAAAAAGGCAAAATGACGGCGTGTCTGGATCTTGACAAGGCAAAGCCTCCTTTTTTCGTTCGCAAAAGAAAAGACGGGGATCGCTTTAGGCCTTTTGGGATGAGAGGCAAAAAAAAATTAAAGGATTTTTTCCGCGATGAAAAAATACCTAAAAATGAAAGGGATTTGATACCTTTAATCGTCGATTCCAACGACGATATCATATGGGTAGTAGGATTGCGACTTAGCGATATGGTAAAAATCACTGAAAAATCGTCTAATTTTATGGAAATCCGAGCGTTAAAATTATAACTCAAAAAAGTATAGTATTTAAACAAAGTATGAACTCGAATATTATATTAAACTCTAAACAAATACAAAAAAGGATATTAGAGCTAGCTAATGAAATTTCTGACGATTACGCAGGAAAACAAATTTTCGCAATATGCGGCCTAAACGAATCTTTCATGTTCACATCCGACCTATTAAGAAAAATTAAAGGAGAAATATTCGTTAACTTTATAGACAATAAAACGGCAAAAGGCGAATCGTCGCTTCAACTCGCTTTATCCGGCGATCTGTCATATTTCGTAAAAAACAGAGACATACTATTGATCGCCGTAAAGTCAGATTCCATAAAAAATATATCGGAAACTCTTAAACGATATGAACCTTCGTCGTTAAAAATCTGCGCGCTTCTCGCAAACGCTAAAAATAATATCGAAAGTTCTTTGTTGGCTTATATAGGATTTCGAATTTCAGAAAAACGTATTTTCGGATATGGAATAGACTATCATAATAAATATTGTAATTTAGACTATATCTCGGCTGTACATCTCTGATTACGGCTCATTTTTTTATAAAATCAAACAAAAACAAGCGCCAGAAGACTTAAAGGAGGCAAATCTCTTGGGGAAAAACAGAAATTACGGACATATACTTCTCTTTATAATACTGATAAGTATTTTTTATTTTTTGCACTTAGCTTATCAGACTAACGAATCTCAAATGATCCCTTACAGCGTTCTTGTAAGCGAAGCTAAAAAAGGCAACGTCAAAGAAATCGTATGGTCCTATCCGGAATCCAGAGGAGTATATACCAAAACCGAAGAAAACGGCGAAAAAAAAGAAGTTAATTTTAAAGTTTATCTTCCAAATCCTGAAGACATAAACCTTTTTCAAATATTTGAGGAGAAAAACGTTAAAATAACAGCCGAAGCTTCTAAAACCAGTTTCTGGGTTATTCTTTTAAATCTTCTGCCTATTCTTTTTATTATCCTTATAGGGTTTATGCTATTTAAACAGGTTAATTCCAATGCAGGATCAATGTCTTTTGGACGAAGCAGGCATAAAATTATCTCAGAAGACAGAACGAAAGTTACTTTCGACGATGTAGCCGGAGTCGACGAGGCAAAGGAAGAATTACAGGAAATCGTCGATTTTTTAAAAAATCCCGATAAATACAGGAAAATGGGAGCGAGAATTCCAAAAGGAGTTTTGTTGCTAGGGGCTCCCGGAACCGGCAAGACGCTTCTGGGACGAGCCGTAGCCGGAGAAGCCGGAGTGCCTTTCTTTTTTATGAGCGGTTCAGATTTCGTCGAGATGTTCGTAGGAGTAGGCGCCTCAAGAGTACGAGACCTTTTCGACCAAGCGAAAAAATCTGCGCCAAGCATAATTTTTATAGATGAAATAGACGCTGTCGGAAGACAACGAGGAGCCGGATACGGAGGAGGGCACGACGAAAGAGAACAAACTCTTAATCAGCTACTCGTCGAAATGGACGGTTTCGAACCTAACAGCGGAGTAATTATGCTTGCGGCAACCAACCGTCACGACGTTCTAGACCCGGCTCTTTTACGACCCGGCAGATTTGACAGACATATCGTGGTAGACAGACCGGACGTAAAAGGCAGAAAAGCCATATTAAAAGTTCATGCAAAAAATAAAAGGATAGATCCAAGCGTAGATCTGGACATAATAGCTAAAAGAACTCCAGGATTTTCGGGAGCCGACCTTGAAAATTTGATCAACGAAGCCGCGCTTCTCGCCGCGCGACAAAATAAAAAGAACATATGTATGCCTCAGTGCGAAGAAGCTATCGAAAGAGTAATTATGGGGCCGGAAAGAAAAAGCAGAATCCTTTCGGATAAGGAAAAGAAAATCATCGCTTATCATGAAACGGGACATGCTTTAGCCGGACTAAAAACTCCAGGAGCAGATCCCGTAAGAAAAATAACTATTCTGCCACGAGGGATGGCTTTAGGCGTAACCTGGAGTATGCCTGACGACGACAAATATCTTCAGAATAAAGACGAATTATTCGCAAAAATGATAGTTATGCTAGGCGGAAGAGCGGCTGAAGAAATAGTCTTTAACGAGATCACCACAGGAGCTTCGAACGATTTGGAAAAGACTACGGATTTAGCCAGGAGAATGGTTACTAAATATGGAATGAGCGATAAATTAGGATTAGTAACCTATGGAAAAAGAAATGAAAACGTATTTCTAGGTCGAGATATCGTAGACAGACATGACTATAGCGATAAAATAGCCGAAGATATCGATTATGAAATCAAAACGCTTATAGACGAAGCATACGAAAAAACAAAACTGGTTCTATCGGAAAATAGAGACAAAATGGATCTAGTCGTACAATACCTTTTAGAAGAAGAAGTTATGGAAGGCGACGATCTTAAAGAACTTGTAGAAACCGGAACAATCTCAAAGAAAGCGAAAATCTGCGAGGAATCTAAAGAAGAAAACGACGATAAAGAAGAAAACGACGACAACGAAAAAAGTCAATCCGACTCAACAGAACAATAAAGGGCATAAAATGAGCCGGGCAAAAATTCAAACGCAGGCAAACGGAGATACCGCAAAATAGACATCTAAGAAAAAGACGCATCCATTACCGCCGAGCAAATAACTTTTAATTTACTTAACGGATAATTCAAAATAATATAATGGCAAACAAAAATACAAATAAAATCATATCATATTTATCCATATCAGCCACTTTAATTTTTCCGGGGATTTTAGCTTTAGCCATTTTTGTTCCCGAATACCTTCCGTTTTTTGGATTAAACGTAAAAAAATGTTATATGGCGGCTATGCAGCTAATGTCTCTTATTTTGCTTCTGAGTTTTATCCAAACGCCTAAACTCGAATGGAGATGGCAAATATTTACCCTAATTTTTTCGTTTATAATTCTGGGAGAATCATGGTTTATTATGCTGCATTAAAAACAGCCTAATAAACAAAAATATATCTAACTATCTAAATTAACGCTCAAATAAATAAGTCTCTTGTTAAATTTTAACAAGAGACTTATTTATTGCTAATCTTTATTTTTTAAACAAATAAAAATATTTATTTAACTTCCTCTTTATTCATAACATGACTTATAGCCGCTCCGGCAACTCCTCCGGCTAACGCTCCGATGCCTGCTCCGGCAAGAACGCCCAAAGCCGTATTAAGTCCGACGTTAACGCCGGTTTCAAATTTGACTTGAGGAGTTTGATAATTTCCAACGACTGTATTATGAATATCGGGACTAAAATAATGCCAGAAACCGTCTACTTCGGTATGCGTAGAATATATTGCGTTTCCGTCGGAATCCGTTCCCTCATACTCCCTATAAGTGCTTGTATCGGTTACTACTCTTTCGGAAAAACCGGTTAAAGTTTTATGAATAATTTTATTATCTTTCCAAGTGACCACAGGCTCGCCGTAATCCGAATAAGTTTTCTGAACGTCCTGCATTACAGGCTTCCCGTTTTCCAAAACCGGATTATTTCTATAAACGTCTTTAAAACCGTGAGAACCGCTATTAAGCCACCACCCGGCATGTTGATAATAACTAGCCGGAATCTTGCCCAAATTTTCGCTTTTAATTACCGGCTCCTGCCAATCAAGAGTAACGGATTGAATATCGTTAGTAGCTTTTATTTCGTTTTGCGACATATTATAAGCCGCTATGCCTCCGATAACTCCTCCGGCTACGCCGCCAATAACGGCTCCCTTTATCGCGTATTCCTTATCCTGCTCGGTCAATTTTTTAAAAGGATTTTTATCGGAAGAAAGCTTAAATAATTTATCTTTTAAAGACACATCCTCTTTTTCTGATTTCACTAAAACGTCTTCAGTCGGAATAGAAGCTGAATCAGACTTCTTTACGTCGCCAGCAGGCTTAAGATCCATATTTCCGGAAAGGATAGAACTTGCGGTAATTCCCGATGAATTGATGGAATTCATTTAACTCCTCCTTAAAAATTCTATCTATATTTAAATTATTGATATTATGATTAAATAACGTCGGCGATTAATCGTTATAAATTAACAAAAACAAATATATATTTATTTATCTTAATATATTCTACTTGCTATTTTATCATATATAACAAAATTGTAAATTCTTTTTTTGTTAAAATTACGTAAAAATTCATATTTTCAGCAAAAAAAACAGAAGCCTCAATAATAAAATAAAGCCAATTTGAATAGAGCCTAAATTAGCCGTTTATAAACCATGCCGCCCCCATCAAGGATTGTCCTTTTTAAAAGCAAGGGAGCTTAAATACTTAGCATGTCTAGCCATTCCAAAAAGCATATGTACTTCAAATTTTTTAAGACGAGCTCTGGACAATATTTCCTTGAGATGAGACGAATAGCTAAATGCCCCGAACGCTTCAGGATAAGCTACTATTTCAAAAGTTTCGTCGATCATGCGGGATAAGCGCTCCATATCGTCCGAATCGGCTTCTTCGCGCCCTTGAAGAAAAACTTTACGCTCAAAAGCTTTCCTAATCTCATAACAAATTATCATAACGGCCTGAGAAAGATTCAACGAGCCAAATTTATTGGAAACCGGAATATACACTAAATGCTGACATAATTTTACGGACTCCATAGACAAGCCGTAATCTTCAGCGCCAAATAAAATAGCCGTTTTGGACTGTAGGTGAAGAGGGAGATGCTTTGACGCAAATTCAGAAGCGGTTATAAAGTTCAGCCTCCTCTTCCCCATTTTTTTAGTAGTCCCAACAATAAAAGAAAAATTTTTCAAAAACGATTTAAGATCGTCGATAATAAGAGCGCTTTGTAAAATTTCATCTGAACCTACGGCTAAACTAAAAGCGTCCCTATCAATCTGACATCTCGGAGACACTACGGCTAAATTGCGAAGTCCCATACAATTCATCGCTCTTGCCACAGAACCGATATTAGCGGAAGTCTTAGGATTTACAAGAACTATAGTTATATGATCTGAAATTATCTTATCCATAATCTAAAAATAAAAATGATAGGACATGCGTATATAGCAATTCTTTATCTTGCATGCCCTATCATCATATTAAAACTTAACTTTTATATTAACTTAAATATTACTGAAGAACCTGCCGGTATATTCATGCCCTGATTGAAAGCTCCGGCTTGGCCAAAATTGCCGAAACCTGTGCCGCCGAAATCTCTTGCGTTGGAATTAAAGACTTCCTGCCATGTTCCGGCCGGCATACCGTCTATTTTATAATTTGAATAATCCTTATCAGAGAAATTAGTCACTACGATAAATTTATCTTTACCGTCGGTTCGTTCATAAGCCATAACTCTATTGTCGTTATGAGTATAAACTCTGGACATGGGAGAATCTGCGTCAAAAGCTCCGCTGGATTTTCTCAATTCGTTCAAAGCTCTATAAACGTTAGATTGTCCGGTTTTTAACGAATAGATCTCGGCTTGAGCTTTCTCCTCCTCGTTCATAGCCACATACTCGGCGTAATGGCTTCTGTCTTCTTCAGAGAATTCCTTCAAAGCGGCTTTTTGCTCTTTCGCAGATAAATTGGATATTTCTTTAAATCTATCGAGCTTAGCGGGAGAAACTCTAAAATCAAGCCAAGAATAATCTGCTCCCCAAGTCGACGTAGCTCCATGCTTAAAATCATTGTTTGCAAGGAATTCTTCTCCCTGGAAGACCATCGGGACTCCAGGCATCGTATGAATTATAGAAGCTGCGGCTCTGGAAATTGCCCTCGGATAATTTTCCATGACTTTTTCATCGTCTCTGCTCTTAGCTCCTGCCCTTATAGCCCATGTTCCGCTATTGCCGACTTCGTCGTGGCTATGTGAGAAAATAACGGCCTTCTCCGGAGAGTTAACTCCTTTATGGCTAAGAAGAGTCCCCATAAGCTCATCCATATTTTTCTTGCCTTCGATAGTTCCTATCAAATCATGATGAACGGGACCGTTCCAAACTCCGTCAAATCCCATTCCCTTCTTCTCCATCCCCCATTGGTTTTCCGCTTGATCTAAGTCTGCCGCTACCAGCCAGTTCTGGGTAAAATCTTCCGCTACGGTATAAGGCTTACCGTCCGGATCAAACAGAGCCAAACTTCTATTTATCTGTCTTAACGTGTTCATACCGTCGATCTGTTCTGAAGCCGTTCCGGTATTGTGAAGAACCTGAGTAAAATCGAATCTTATTCCGTCTACTCCAAATTCTTTTATCTGCTGAACCGCATTGTCGGCATAAAAATTTCTCACTCCTTCGGCGGAATAATTTGGCTTCGTCCCCCACGGAGTTTCGCTGTTATATCCTCCGGGCCATTTGAAGAAGCTGTTATGAGTTCCGTCTATCGACCAAAGCGGATTATCTGCGTCAGCTTTCCCGGAAGTATGATTATAGACTACGTCGCATATGACGTTAAGTCCCTTTTTATGAGCTTCGTCGACGAAAACTTTTACGGCGTCAGTGCCGTTAACCCATACGCTCTCCGCTCCTACGTTTTGATCCGGACTGATAATCCCTCTCTGAACAGCTTCTGCTCTAGGCATCTCAAAACCGTAAGCTTCGGCTCCCGCGAAATAGAAGTCTGGAGTATAACCCCAATCTCTCTTTCCTCCAAATTCGTTAAAAGGCATAATCTCAACGCTGTTATATCCTAAATCGACTATATAATCTAAATATTTCGCCATGTCGGAAAATTTCGTTGGAACGGCATTATCCTTAGTCGTCCTAAAAGATCCGACATGAGCTTCATAAATAGTATACTTATTAGGATCTGTCTCTAAACGCGGCACGTCGTCATGCTGGAACTTAAAACCAGATTGTTTTATTATCGACAACCTTTCCGCTCCTGGGCGAGACGAAATTTTATTTGAATAAGGTTCGTTGAAAGGAGTTAAGCTTTTCTCCTGAGCGCTTAGTACTCCGTCGTTATTCTTATCGCCTAAAAGTTTTCCGTCCTTATATACCAAAAACTCGTAACTTAAGCCTTCTAATTTAGGAAAATTGTTAACGGTAGAAACCCAACCTCCGGTGACATTGCCTCCTCCAACTTTAGTCATAGATATGGAGCCGTCTTTCGCAACGTCATTTGTCCATTTATAAGCCGTTACTTTTCCCGAAACGTCAAGCTGCCAGCTCGTTAAAAGATCTGCGTTTCTCTTCTGATCTGCGTTAGCTTTATCATAAGGTATAAGTTCCGGTTCTCCAAGTCTTTCTAAAAGTTGTTCTTTAGTCAGTTGTTTTCCGTTTTCGTCTTTAAAAACCAGAAGAACTTTATCGGCGTCAAGATGGTCATTAACGGTGAAGCGCCCCCAATTCTGATTTACCGTATAATTAGGGCCGCCTTTCCCGGCGTCGTTATACCAACCTGTCTCAATTCCAAGAACCGGATCTACGAAAATTTTTTCAAGTCCGCGCTGCTGTCCCTGCATATATCTAGCATATGGATCGCTATAAGCTATCTCTTTGCCGTCGAGCGTTTTCGCGACGTTTCCGTCTTTATCGCGAACGCTATAGCGATAAGCTCGACCTTCCAGTTCTTTTCTTCCGGAAAGTTCGACAGACCAATTGCCGCTCTTCTCATCCTTATCCATAGCGACGGTTTTTATTAGTTCTCCGGTAGTTTCGTTAAAGATATCTACATGCATGGAACAACCCGCAAGATCTCCGGAACCGGTTTTGGGAGCCCAAGTTTTAAAAGATACGACGTCGTCCTTCATGGTCACTCCCATCGTATGGAAAGTGGAAGGAGCATAAGTCTCAACCTGGTTCTTTACATTATTATCAAGGGTAAAGGCAGGAGGAGTTTCGCTCATAATCAACCATTGATCTTTCAGCTGTGTTCCGTCGGTTCTGTTGACGTTTCCGGTCACTCCCCATTCGAAAACAGACGAAGACGAGGGATTAAGCTTAACGGAGGCCGTATAAAGGCCGTCCCCCGCTTTTTTATCTCCATTCGTTCCGTCGTCGAACATAGGAATTCCTACTCCGCCATTCCAGTTAGGATCATATTCTCCGGTCAAGGGATTGAACGAGCCCTTTAAATAAAAATTGTCTACATGACTTAGCTGACTGGCGTCGTATACAAAAGAAACGCTTGGCCAATCCTTTTGATTAGCGGCGATCTGAGTTAAAGCGGCCATATCGGCGGGAGACTCAGCCCTATGTATATCGCCTCCGAAGAATTTCAATACTCCGGATGGTTTTTTATCCTTAAAATCAGACTTCGTCTCCGCTATAGCGGAAGAAGCAGCCGGTTTTCCAACAGAAGAACAAGTAAAAGTATCGGACGCGGGCTCCAAAGAAGGCGGATTTACTTCATTTTTTTCAACTCCTACGGCTACGTCGTTTTTCACCTGAGAAGAATACGTAGTTCTGGACGCAAGATTTATACTGCCAATATTAAGAGTCATGCAAATTTTTCCTCCGCTGTTAATAAATTGCCTTGGCGAAACGTTTATAATAAAGCGTTTGAAATTTCGCCTAATATTTACCTTTATAATATAATAAATCACGCAAAAGACTTTTAGCAAGTATTTTTTACAATTTTGCAAAACTTTAACAACTCGGCAATATTTTTTATAAAAATCATATCTATAATAGTTCCCTGAGCGTAAAATCACGTAGGATTTCTAATCTGCTAGCGAAGAAATATATATGCGGTATATATGGGCTGCGTTTGTAAAAACAAACGGTCTAGCGAATTAAAAGCTAACGGGAAATTTTATAAACATTAAAGCAAAGGAGATTTGTATGAAAACTTATGGAAAACTCACTGCGATATTAGCGGCGCTGTTTTTGATTCCGCTTTTATCATGGGCGCACGACATGAAAACCGGTCAGATTTACGGAGCATGCGATACGAAAAATCCTACCTCTCCTATAAAATCGGCCGGAGTTCAAATAATTTCAGCTTCGGAGGAAGAATGGAACGGACAATTAATATTATTTGACAGAAACGGAAAAGCGGTGTATAAAACTTCTCAAGAAGAAGACTGGTCAAAACTGTCGGGAGGAGTTGCCGGAAGATCTTGGCCTTCGGCTATATGCGATATAGATAAAGACGGTTTCTTTGAAATAATTATAACTGAAGCTAAATCAGACGTAAGTCCGCAAGAATTTAGAGTTCTTAAATGGAAAGACGGAAAGCTTCTATTTTATAAAAAAGGATATCTAACCGAAACTAAACAAAACTTTTTCGAATGGACAAACGAACCTTACGACGAAAAAGCCTGGGTGACGGAAATAAACGAAGACGGTCAAGGCGGCGTCACCGGAGCCATAATGAAATTAGCGGAAGGCGGAGCTTCGGTGCAGAATTATAACGCGCATTTGACAAAATCAGGATCAGGATTTAAAGCTAAAAAAATATAAAAATTCTCAAATTTTCCCGGTCAAACAACGTCGTTAAACGTCAAATGCAAAAGGAGTAAAAATGAAAGTAACCGCTTTTAGCGGCAGTCCTCGTTCAGGAGGCAATACCGAATTTTTGATAAGAGAAATTTTCAAAGTTCTTCGACAGGAAAAAATAGATACGGAACTAGTAAAAATCGGCGGGCAAGCTCTATACGGATGCAGCGCATGCAGGACATGCAAAACGGCAAAAAACAACAGATGCGTAATAGACGCCGATATATTGAACGAATGTCTGAAAAAAATGATCGACTCAGACGGAATAATTCTTGGTTCTCCTACATATTTTTCAGACGTTACTTCCGAAATGAAAGCTCTGATCGATAGAGCGGGATATGTTTTTACGGCGACTAAAGCTCTTAGAAGAAAAATAGGCCTGGCAGTAGCTCCCGCGAGAAGAGGAGGTTCAATAAGAACATTCGACACGATAAATCACTTTTTCCAAATCAACCAAATGATTATTGTCGGCGGCAATTACTGGAACGACGGAGTCGGGTTAAATCAAGAAGACGTAGCCTTAGACTCGGAAGCCCTAGAAAATATGAAAGTCTTAGGAGAAAATATGGCTTGGCTGCTTAAAGCGATAAAAGGCGGTTCCGAAGGTGGACGATAAAATTTTCAAAGACGCCGAGGATATATTTAAAAAGGCGGAAAGAGCGCATGATTTTTCTCACTCCCAAAGAGTATTTAAATTATCTCTAGACTTAGCCTCAGAATATACAAATATAAATAAAACTCTTTTATTCGCCGTATGTTGCTTCCATGATATAGGAAGAGCAATGCCGGAAAATAACAAAAATCACGCTCTTATATCTGCGGAATGGTCATTAAAAAATTTTTCGCGATACGGCTTTACTAATCAAGAAATCCAAGAAGCCGCGTCGGCTATAGAGACTCATTCTTGGTCTATGAGAAAAACTCCCGAAAATCTTATGGGGATAATTCTACAAGACGCTGACAGACTAGACTCTCTAGGCGCAATAGGCCTTATGCGTACGTTCGCTTTTTATAAAGGGCGAACGTTGTATGACGAAGCGGATCCATTTTTGGAATCAAACAGAAAGCCCGACGAAAATCATTATATTCTGGATCATATATTTGTAAAATTACTTAAAATTCCCGAGACTCTCAATACGGATAAAGCCAAAAAGATAGGTCTGAAGAGAGTTAATTTTATGAAGCTGTTTTTAGAAAGACTTAGACGGGAAATACCCGAGGCTAATCGAACGTATTAAATTATATCCAGCTACAACGACCCGCCAAACTCATATATAAACCGAACCCATTCGCCGGCGAATCTTATAATGCATATTTCAAGCGGGCAAAACCTAAAATGAAAAAAGAAAGGCGATAAAATGACCTTGATAAAAAAAATAGGAGTATTTTTCGGAGGCGTATCGGGAGAACATGAAGTTTCAATAGTATCGGCGTTATCCGTGATATCGGCTCTAGAATCAAGAGGTTACGAGATAATAAAAATAGGAATATCTAAAACCGGAAGATGGATAGTTTCGAATGACGCGGACAAAATTTTAAAGGGAGAAAAAACTTATAACCGGGATAAATTTGCCGTTTTATCCACGGATCCGGAAAATAGAGGCATTTTTATATTCAAAACTTCATCGACAAAAGGAACAATTATAGAAAAAACGATCTCATTAGATTTCATATTTCCTGTACTTCATGGCTCCAGCGGCGAAAACGGAGTAATGCAAGGCCTTTTCGAACTTTCCGGCATACCTTACGCAGGATGCCGCACGGCGGCCGGAGCTCTATGTATGGATAAAGTCGTTTCAAAAAAAATATTTAAAGAAATCGGCTTAAAAACGCTTCCGGACGTTTCGTTTACAAGAAGTCAATGGCAAAACGATAAGCAAATTATAATCAATCAGGCTGAAACATTAGGATATAATCTTTTTATAAAACCTGCGAATACCGGTTCAAGCGTCGGGATAACAAAAGCTCATAACAGAGAAGAACTTATATCGGGCATAGAAACGGCCGCTCGATACGATTTTAAAATTATAGTTGAAAAAGCCGTTGACAACGCTAGAGAAATAGAAACGGCAATTTTAGGGAACGACGATCCTTTAATATCCATACCTGGAGAAATAAAGCCCGGTAACGAGTTCTACGACTACGCCGCAAAATATGAAAACGGAACTTCCAATACGATTATCCCCGCCAATCTATCTCAAGAACAAACGGAGAATATAAGAAAACAAGCGAAAAAAGCCTACGCGGCAATGGGATGCGGCGGTCTCTCCAGAATAGACTTTTTATTAGATCCAAAGACTAAAGAAATATATATAAACGAAATCAACACTATGCCCGGATTTACTCCAATAAGCATGTATGCCAAATTGTGGGAAGCGTCCGGCATACCCTACGTAGAACTGCTTGACAAGATAATAGAATCCGGGGTACGAGACTACGAAGAAACTCGTAAAAACTCATCGTCTTTTGCTCCCAAAACCGATTGGTTTAAAATATAAAACAATATTTAAGGAGGCGTAATGAAAAACATAATCGTCTTTTTTGCGGCGGCTTTAACCGTTTTATTATGCTCAGCCGCTTCTTGCAACGACGGACCCAAAACTTCAGCCAAGACACCTTCAGTTTCGGCTACTTTAAGCAAAGATCCCGCAAATAAACCACAACATGCGAGCGATAAGGAAATATCCATGGAATTTTCTGATTCATACGCTGCGTTTGGCGGCGAAATTTTCAAAAAACTATATCAACCCGGAAACAACGTAGTAATTTCGCCTTTAAGCATGCGCATGGCTCTAGATATGCTTTATCCCGGAGCGGCCGGAACTACGGCGAAAGAAATAGCCGAAGCTTTGCGCTATCCTTCAGACAGCGGAGTCGAATTCATTATGGAGAACTCCAAAATATTACTCGACTCATCAAAACAAAGAGACGACGTCACTCTTGAAATAGCAAATTCTCTATGGACGAAAGAAAATTTCAAAATAAATAAATCCTACGTAAAACTTGCGGAAAAATACTTCGACGCTGAAATCCGAAATAAAATCTCGGCAAATTCAATAAACGATTGGGTCTCTAAAAAAACTCATAAAAAAATAGAAAAAATAATCGAAGGAAATACCGACGATATTCAAACATTATTGCTTAACGCCGTTTACTTTAACGGCAACTGGGCGGTAGCTTTTAATAAACAGTCCACGGCGAAACAAGACTTTTTCGTCGACGATAAAACGACTATACAAGTAGATATGATGAACGGAAAAATGAACGTTCCATATTTTGAAAACGAATTTTGCCAAATGGCGGTTCTTTCGTATAATGGACATAAATCGGCAATGTATATTGTTCTTCCTAAACAACAACAGCCTGCGCAAGATACCCTAAAATCTCTTTCGTATAAATCGTTTATAGACGCGGCGAAACAAGCGAGAAATGAAGAAGTTATTATATCGATACCCAAATTTAAATCTGAATACGAATCAGAATTAAAT
>CASEKF010000015.1 GCA_949288455.1 uncultured bacterium | reverse complement strand
CCGCATCCGCGATTCACGCGAGATCGCACGCACTTTGCGCTACAGGTATTATCGATTGATCCCACTCAATACGCTCTTGAGCTATTTTCGCTTGATCGCTCGGTTTCTGCGCTTGTGCGGTTTCCGCCTGATCGCTCGGTTTTTGCGCTTGTGCGATTTCCGCTTGATCGCTCGGTTTTTGCGCTTGTGCGATTTCCGCCTGATCGCTCGGTTTTTGCGCTTGTGCGATTTCCGCCTGATTGCTCGGTTTTTGCGCTTGTGCGATTTCCGCCTGATTAATTTGATGTATCGATTTTACGTTAATCGCGGTTTTAGGCGGAGTTTCTATAAACTGTCCTGACGTTTTTAGTTCAAAAACATTATTTAACTCTTTTATAGGCGTTTCGAATGTTTTTGATTTACCCGGAACGTTAAGCTCAAAAACGGTATTGGGTATATCTGAATGAATAACGGTTTTTGATATTTTAGATAAATCTAACGGAAGGTTGAAAATGGGTTCCGGTTTAGAAGCGGTTTGTTGCGGTCTTGAATCGTCCGATATTTTTTTTAGCGGATCGGCTGAAGCTTGCGTATCGTCGTTTTCTGTAGTTGGAGCATAATCCAAGTTTGAGGTGTGTCCAAACGAGTGATCCGACCGTTGGGATAGCGGGGTAGAAGAGAAAGGAGAATGTTGATGCGTCGCGTCGTCAGCCGGTATGAAGGCTGAAGTTTCTTGTTGACGTTTTTTGGAATGCCTTTGGGCTATCAAGGCTTTGATATAATCGTCAGACATGATGTTTAGCTTCTTCCTATATTATATTGAATATTACCTTTTCTACGACAAACTAAAAAAAGCCTTGTTTAATCAAGACTTTTTTTAGTTTGTCGTAGAAAAGGTAATATTCAGCTTTCTTGATATTTCGCGTAGGCGGTTGGAGATTCCCATACCGTAACGCTTTTTATAGAGACGTGTTTGATAACGCGTAGTTTATCTTTAAGTCGTTCATATATTTCTTTGCTTAAATTTTCCGCGGTAGGATTTAATATGTCAAATGGCGTGCAATCGTTTAAAATTTTATGATCAAAGCGTTCCAGAATGTGATTCAGCTCATTTTTTAATATTTTAAAATCCGCGGCCATACCAATTTCGTCAAGTTCGTTAGAACTTATTTCTATATCGGTTTTCCAGGTATGTCCATGAAGCTGAGCGCATTTTCCCTTATAGCCCCGTAGAAAGTGGGCTGAGTCAAAATGTCCTGAAATGCCCAGTATGTATGTCATAACGTTCTTACTCCTCTGAAGAAACGAGAGTTTTTCTTATTATATTTTGGATATGATCTTCAAGAAGAAGTTTATTAATGGCGTTGACATTTATAAATTCAGCTCCGTATTCGTATTCGTTTTCAACTTTCGAAGTCCATCTGACGAATGCTTTTTGAATAAAGTTTATGGGATTATAATTTATGCTTAAATCTACTATATAACCTGTTGAAAATTTATGTTCCGCATAAAATCTGATTCCTGAGACGCTTATATCTATCGCTTTACCCTTAAAAGTTCCCTCTTTGGAAGAGATGTAAAGGATATCGTCAGATCTGTGTCTGACGTCTTTCCGTTTGTTTTCAGCTTTAACTTCAGTCATTTGCGCCGCCCCTTTGCCGTTCTTGTAGTATTTTTCCGCCGTAAGGTTCAAATTCCAGGACAAGTCCTTTTTCGCCGCTCCGAAAGATCTGCCCGCTTAGTAAATCTTTATACTCTCCTTTAGGACAGTTAATTGCGATTTTTTGTTTGTGAGGCGAATAGTTTATAAAAACGGACGATGACGCGCCGTTTTCGGTGCGTTTATATCCGTAAATGTTATTCTTGTCGTCAGTTAATATAGTTTCGAAATCTCCTGTCCTAAATTCTTGATTCGAATTTCTTATGCTTATAAGTTTTTTACAATGTTCAAGTATATCTTTATTTTGTTTTTCTTCATTCCAGATCATAGCTCTTCTGCAGTCCGGATCTTTGCCTCCGAGCATTCCTATTTCGTCTCCGTAATAAATCATCGGACAGCCTACGTATGTCATCTGGAATATAAGAATAGCTTTATATTTATCTATGTCTTCCCGAGACGGATCGCCTATGTCGTAGTTAGGTTTTTCTTTATCCGAATCTTCGGCGTCTTTATTTTTGATAACCGATAAGATCCGGGCTGTGTCATGACTTGAAAGCAGATTTTGAAGAGAGCAGTTGACTTCATGAGAATAAAGACTTCTTCTTTCCGCAAGCATTTTGTCGAATTCCGAAAGAGAAATTTTATTGCCGGTAAAATATAACATTACGGGCTCTCTAAAACCGTAATAATTCATAATTCCGTCGAAGACTCCGTTTTTCCCAAGCCATTTATCGGCTTTACCCCATATTTCTCCGGTCAGATAGGCGTTGGGATTAGCGTCCTTGATCGCTTTAGACCATTCTTTCCAGAACGTTTCGCTTTTTACTTCTTCTGGAACGTCAAGTCGCCATCCGTCTATGCCAAGCTTCATCCAGCCTTTTGAGACGTCTATTATATACGCTCTCGTATCTTCGTTATCCAGATTTAATTTCGGAAGACTCCCGATTCCCCACCAACATTCATAATTAGGCTTGTTGTCCGCCGTCTGTTCCCAAAGCTTTACTATAGGGTAATTATGTATATAATACCAATTTTTATATGTCGAATCTTCGCCTTTAGAAACGATATCCTGAAAAGCCCAGAATTCATATCCCGTATGATTGAACACTCCGTCTAGAATCAGTTTAATATTATGAGAATGAGCCAGCGTGACAAGTTCTTTTAGATCTTCTCTGTTCCCAAAAGCCGGATCTATCGCTCCATAGTCGGCCGTATTATATTTGTGATTTGAAGTGGCTTTAAAAATAGGGTTGAGCCATATTCCGCTAATTCCCAAATCCTTCAGCCAATCTATCCTGTCGATTATTCCTCGTAAGTCTCCTCCGTATTTTGCCGTTGAAGACGGAATGTCGTCCCAACCGTAAACGGCTCGTTTTTCCAGAACGCCTTCATTAGAATAAGTTTCCGTTTCTTCGGGATCGTTAGTTCTGTCCGCGTTGAAAAATCTATCCGGAAAAATCTGATACCATACCGCGTTGACTTGCCATTTGTTTTTCCAGGTATCGTTGTTATCCGAGGAATATACGCCCGATATCATCATAAATATAAACGCAGCGCTTAAAATTAATATGTGTTGCATATGCTTGTTTCTACTCACAAAACGCTCCTCCTTTCAGTTTTAATTTCAAGCATTTTCTATATAATCCTTGCCTCAGAGTAAAAATCGTTTAATTCTTTCGCGTATTTAACGCTTTATTACTGTTTTGTAATTTTTAGACGTTTACTTTTTTATCTTTTGCGTTATATAATAATTGTAAGCAAATATATATAGATTTAATTCGGAAGATTTTTCATATAAATTGTATGCAGAGGGAAAAAGTATGTTTATTAGCAATACTTCGGCGTCAAATTCGGAAGCCCTAGATTATAATCAGCTTCTTCAGCTAATCGCTAGGAATCAGACTCAGGGGACAACCGGAACCTCTTCTTCTCCGCAGACTGAAGCGACTTCTCAGCCTTCGGCACAACAAGCTTCTTATTTTTCCGCGTCGGACGCATCTTCTTTTTCCGCCGACGTATTGGAAGACGACGGAGATTACGATATTTCCTCTATTGTCAATTCGTTTACGCAAAGCGATTTTGAGGAAGGCGGCAGCGGAGCTATAACCGCAAATGGGAAAGGGCTTGAACAGAGCGATAAGCTGGTTGATCAAAAATCGACCAGATTGAGAACTCTTATACAGTCTCAGGACGATAAGTTTAACGAAAAAGGTCAGCAGCAAAATAAAAATACGACTCAGGTTACCGGAGACCTCCAGGGAGCCCAGCAAATGCAGGCTCAAGACGCAAGCTCGGTAAATAGAAATTCCTCGGTTTCTTCCGGATCTGCCGATAAGGTATCTTCATTGGGAAATTCGTCTTCTCTTCCTCAAAGCGGCGGAAGCGTATCGGCAAAAAAGCAGAACGATCCCGACGGTAAGCAAAATATGGAAAATGAGAAGGTAAAACAGGCTAACGCTCAGGATGTCAGCCAACAGGGAGCTCAGGAGGCTCGCCAAACTCAAAGCGCCGCGCAGGAACAGGCCGATATGGTTCAGCAGGAAAAGGCGAAAGACGAGCAGAGTCTTCAGGAAACTCAAAAAGCGGTGGTAGAAGACGTAAAAAATATAGCTAAAGACCAGCAGGCTATTAAAGAAGACGAGCAAACCATTAAACAAGATCAGGAAAATATCAAAAAAGACGAACAGTCTGTTAAGACGGATCAAGAGAATATTCAGTCTTTGACTACTCAGATTCAGACTCTTAATACTCAAATACAGGGCGTTACCGCGCAGATTCAAACTACTAAGGCAGCCGCTCAGTCGATGCACAGCACCGCGCAGGCTCTTATGTCTAACCCTTATACGGCCGCAGCCGGAGCCGCTATGGAGGCTCAAGCTTGCAGTTTGGATGCTCAGGCTCAGGCTCTTGAAGTTCAAAAACAACAACTTGAAACTCAGAAGCAACTGAAAGAGACTCAAAAGCAGCAGTGGCAGCAAAAATTACAGCAGGATCAGCAAACTTTGCAAAGAGATCAGCAAAAATTACAGCAAGATCAGCAGCAATTACAGCAAGATCAGCAGCAATTACAGCAGGATCAGCAGCAGCTTGAAAAAGATATAAATCAAATGAAGGAACTCAATGATAAAATACAACAGGAAGAGCAGGCTCTTCAGGAACTTCAGGATATTCAAAATCAAGCTGCAAAACAAGCTAACGCGCATGATAAGAACGCGAAAACCGCTCTTGAGAATCAAGAAGCTCTTCAGCAGGGATTAAATATTTTGAATAAAAACGGATCTGGTCAGGGCGGAGCAAACGGAGTAGGAGATAGCGGCAATTCGGGTAACGACGGAGTTAAAGCTCTTGACAGAAAGAAAAACGCCGGAAACGCGTTGATGCAGAACGACGGCAATAAAGATGATATGGCGAAACAGCGGCTCCAAAATAAGAAACTTCAGCAGACGCAGAAAAATAATAAAAAGAATAATCAGGTTCAGAACGCTAATAAGACCGACTCTAAATCTAAGGAACAGGACAATGCGGCTTCCGCGAGTTCTGCCGTAAATAATCCGCAGGCTCAGGGCAACGCTAATGTCAACGCTGCTCAATCGCAGCCGGTTCAGCAGTCTGTTCAGCCCAATTCGCAAACCGGCGCGGTCAATTCAGTTCAATCTGCTCCTCAAGCTCAGTCTCCGCAGGTTCAGTCGGCTTCTCCTCAGTCGGCCGCCGCAAGTTCGCCCGGCGTAGGCGGCGGAGTTCAGAACGGAGGCGCGCAAACCGGCGGAGCGTCTGCCAACAGTCCTTTCGGAGGCGCTCAGGACAATAAAACTAATGCCGGTCAAACTTCTCAGCAGAAAGATGCGGGGCAGAACAATAAGCAAGCGGCTAACAAATCTCAAAACGCTTTGAAGAATATGAACAATATGCAGCAGAATCGTCAGGCACAGCAGATGCAGCAATCTCAGAAACAACAGGAAATGCAAAATGCGATGGCTGACGGAAATAATGCCGTTAATTCCGCAAATGGAGATTTACAGGAAAACTCCAGAGCATCAGTACAGGAAACCGATGATAGCGTCGTCGTAAATTTAGGCGAATTCGTCGACGTCGAAGGTATGTCGTATGTTTCGGGCTCTTCGGCGGCAGGATCTTCAGACGGTATTAGCGGAGATTTGGGAGATATAGGAGCGACGGACGAGACGAGTCAGCTTCAGGATAATCCTCTGAATAAAAAACAGGATAATTTGAAGAATGTTGGCGCAACTAACGGTCTCTCGTCTAATGCCGTAACTCAGACAGCTTCGATTAGATTTTAATGACTTTCATAACATATAGAGTTTATAAAAATATCGCTCGAAAATATTTCGAGCGATATTTTTATAAGTTGTATCGATTTTATTCGAGTCGAATAGCTTCTGTCTAATAAACTTGATTTTTAGAATTTATAAATTAAAATATTCGGCTACTTCGTCTTCTTCCAGAGATTCCAGACCGAAAACCCAAGTAGAATCGTTGTTCCACATTATGCAGTAGTCAAGCAATACGTCGTCTTCTTCGAGATCATAGTCGTCTTCGTCGTCTTCATAATAAATATCGGCCATTTTTATTGTCGTGCCGTTTAGAGGAAGATCTCCCGTTTTCCCTTTTGAGGAAATCGTTTTAAGGCCGGCTTCTACGCAGATGTCGTCAAAACATTTCCAATCGCTGAAAATTTCGTTCGCAAGTTCTTCGAAACTTCTCCTGTCTCCCGGATCTACGTCGGATAATATTTCAAAGATTCTCTCTTCTTCATTTTCCTCCTCGTCATCATCCTCGTCGTCAAGCTTATACTGCATTTCTCTTAACAAAAAGAATTCTCCCGATTCTGATTTAAGCCGCCATATTATCATTTCAAGTTTTTCGGACTCAAAACAGACTTTTCCGGTTATCGTAGCTTTCCCATCTTCGAATTCTCCGGTTAGCCCTATTTCTAAAATACTTTTCATTAACAAACTCCTTGTATAATAGTTTTTGAACTTAATTTTTGTCGCTAAGGTTATCTGACGATTTTCGTTAGTTCTTGAGAGACCGCGGAATAATCCTCTTTTGACTCGACCAGACGTTTAGCTCCCTTTAATACTCTGTTAATAAATTTTTTCTTTGTCTCTAAATCTGAAGAGTTTATGTCTTCTTCGGAAACATTTATTCTTTCCAAAGCTTTTTTTACAAGAAATTCGGCCGATTCTCCGGTGAATCTGTATAATATTTTATATACGCGCTCCGCGAAAGAGCCTTTGGAAAATTCTTGAGCGTCTTCTTGTTTATTGCGCACCAATTTATTCATTCTTGTCATAAAATCTTCTTGAAGATGTTCGTTAAGATCTTCCAATTGGCGTATTTGCTCAATTAATCCTTCTTTATCTTTTTCCAGATTTTTTATAACGTCTTCGTCTCTTTTGTTTATCTTTTTTAAGTTTATAACTTCAATAGACAAAGTTTCTTTTGCCAGAAGGGCCTCTTCCGCTTTTTTATTAGCTTCTTCTAATTCCGCTATTTTTATCTGAAGTTCATGTCTCGATATTTCTAAATATGTTTCCTGCTGTTTTAATTTATTTTCTAACTCGACGTTTTTCTTTTTGACGATATCTTCTTCTTCTTCCGCTTTTATAACGTTTTCCATAGTTTGTTTTTCAAACGAATCTATTGAATTTTGGAAGTTTACCAATTTTTCTTCTAAATCCATCAATTCGAAAGCCATTTCAGTATTCTTTTCGGCTAATATGGCGTTTTGAGTTTTTAGTTCTATATTCGTTTTTTCAAGTTCTTGATTTAGTTTAAACAGCGTAATGTCGGACAATTTTTCCTGTTTCTTTTTTTTGTCGCTTGAAGACGTTTCCAAAGCGTTTATTCTCTTCTGCAGCGACGTAATTTTTTCCGTAACGGCGTTGAATAAGTTTCTCTCTTGCAATATGAGTTCTTCGGCTTTTAATTTGTCTTGAGTGTCCGCGTCGGCGAAAACAGCCGTAATATAAAAAGATCCGTCGTTAAAGGACTCTTCCTTAATAGAGCAAATTTCGAAAGATTGCGCCCCTGCCGCGAGTACTATTCCTTTAAGAAACGGCGCGAAAAATTCCGGGTTTTCGCAGAAATATGGAGACGAAATTTTTATCGATACCGAATTGTTTTCATTGTCCGCCGTTTCTACGGTTCCGGTAAAATATGAAAACGTATTCGCAAGAGCAGATTTGAAATTATCCGACGGCGCGGAGTCTGAATGGCCTCCGTTCAGCGTTTGCTCTATTTCGTATCCTAACTCTTTCATTATGGAAGCATGTTCCGTTTGATTATAATATTTTTTTATAAATGAACATAGATCCGCTATGACTTTGTCTATTATGACGTGGTGAATGGTATTCATAGAAAATCCTCTCTTAAGATAATTTTTTATTTATTTCAAAGTTAGCTCGATACGAATTGCCTGTATAGCGCCGGATCTTTTATTCCGGCTTCTTTAAAACCGTTTAATCTGAGCGCGCAGGATTCGCATTCGCCGCATGCTCCTAAGGTTTCGTCATAATCGTAGCATGTTACGGTTTGAGCGTAATCGATTCCAAGTTTTATTCCGGTTAGTATTATCTCTTTTTTTGTCATATGCTCGAGAGGAGCATGGATTTTTATCGAATCGTTTGACTCTTTAGTTATTCTCATTCCCGTATTAGCCATTTCTTCATATTTTCTTATAAATTCCGGAGAACAGTCCGGGTATCCGCTGAAGTCTATAGCGTTAGTTCCTATAAAAATATCGAAACATTCGATCGTATCGGCGTAACAAAGCGCGTAAGACAAAAAAATTATATTTCTCGCAGGCACATACGTTACCGGTATTTCTTTTCCTATATCTTCTAATTTTTTGTTTTTTGGAATTTCGAGATTTGTAGTTAGAGCGCTTCCTCCGAATACATTTATTCCCGCTCGCGCTATTTTATGATCTTTAAAATTTAGGATTTCGGCGATTTTTGCGGCGGCTTTCAACTCGCTTTTATGTTTTTGCCCATATTCGAAAGAAAGGCCGTAAAGTTCATATCCTTCCCGTTGGGCGATTGCGGCCGCCGTAGTCGAGTCTAATCCTCCGCTTAATAAAACGATTGCTTTTTTCATTGTCGTCGTCCTTCCGCTTGAGCGATATACGTTAAAAGGAATCTGGTAATAAAACGATGAATTCTTTATATTTAATGTTTATCGTCTGTTTTTGCGCTAATTTTTTCTTATCGTTTATTCGCTTATAATTTTTATTTAATGAACATTCATTATAATATTTTTGTTAAATATTTTCAATATCTCTAAATTTATGATTATGTTGTAGTGGAGTTTTATTCGCGGCCGGGAGGAATATTATGTCCAAACTTTTTCTTGAAAATTTTTTAGGAAAAACTCCAAAATGGTATAAAATAACGATTCTTGTATTTTTAATCGCCAATCCCATTATATTTTTTGTCAGTCCTTTCGTTGCGGGCTGGATCCTGTTGCTGGAGTTTATTTTTACTCTTGCTCTTTCTCTTCAATGTTACCCCGTGCCTTCGGGAGGTTTGCTGGCTTTGGAAGCCGTGGCTTTCGGGTTAACTTCTCCGGAAAGCGTGTATCATGAAGTCTCAGGAAATCTGCCTACCATATTGTTATTAATTTTCATGGTAGCCGGAATTTATTATCTTAAGGATATTGTTTTTTTAGCTTTTGCTAAACTTTTTACCGTTATCAGGAATAAGATCCTTTTATCGTTCGCTTTTTGTTTTATATGCGCGTCTCTTTCGGCTTTTTTTGACGCCTTGGCATTAATGGCCGTGATTATAGCGGTCTGTTTTAACTTTTTTGCCATATACCATAGCGTTGCGGGAGATACCGGTAAGTCTGAATTGGCAAAAAAGGAAATGGATGAATTTAAGGGTTTTTTGCGCAGTATGATTATGCATGGAGCCGTAGGCACAATAATGGGCGGCTCTATGACTATAGTGGGCGAGCCTCATAACTTAATGATCGCTACGAAGATGGGGTGGTCTTTCGGCGATTTTTTTCAAAGATGTTCCGTTATATCCGTTCCGGCTTCAATTGTGGGATTGGCGCTTTGTCCTATTCTTGAAGCCGTGAAATATCCGGGTTTTGGCTATGTTTTGCCTCAAAGAGCCTACGACGCTATAGTTAGAGATTTTAACTATAAATTTCGTAGGATGAGCCGGCAGTCTTTGTTTTCTTACGCGCTTCAGGCTATTATAGCCGTCTTGCTGTTTTTTGCCTTGGCTTTTCATATTGCCGAAGTAGGTCTTTTAGGCATTGCGCTTATTGTAGTTATGTCTGCGTTTAAAGGATTGACTAAAGAGCATGATTTTGCCGAATCGTTTAATAACGCTATGCCTTTCGTTCTATTGATATCTATATTTTTCGCGATTTTAGCGGTTGTTCATGACCAGAAACTGGTTAAGCCTTTGATTGAGTGGGTTTTGACTTTTGGCGGAAAAGCTCAGATGATCGCGTTATTTTTGGCAAACGGAGCTCTGTCTCTTGTCAGCGACAACGTTTTTGTAGCTTCGGTATTTATTAACGGAATTCAGGACGCTTATAACGAAGGCCGATTCGCTTTGGAACATTATCAGAAGTTGGCGGTGATTGTAAATATGGGGACTAATATTCCGGCTATGGCCACTCCTAACGGACATGCAGCTTTTTTATTCCTTCTTACCTCTTCAATAGCTCCTTTGATACGATTGTCATATTGGCAGATGGTTAAGCTGGCTTTTCCCTATGCCGCGGCTATGATTGGAACAGGAGCTGTTTGCATTTATTTTTGTATGTAGTCGTTTTTTATTAGTTTTACGTGTAGGAGCTTTATACTATGGAAGAAAAAGTAAAATTAATAATGATCATCTGTAATCATTATTATTCTGAGGAGTTAATGGCCTCGGCAAGACAGGCCGGAGCGCAGGGAGGAACTATAATTGGAGCGAAAGGCACCGGCACCGAAGAGGACGCTATGTTTTTCGGTTTGCGCCTTGTTCCTGAAAAAGAGATTTTGATGATTTTAGCTAATGAGTCTGTCGTTGCCGATATAGTAAGTTCCGTTAGACTTCATCCAAGTTTTAGCGAACGAGGAAGCGGAATTATTTTTACTCTCAACGTGGAACAGGCCTTCTTTTTTCAGGATTAACTTTTTTCTGTTATGATAATGAGATCTTATCCATGTATCTGAAATAGATTCACTTTTTTTTGATTTTTTTTTGAGAGGTTTACCATGGATTATAAAATACTTAAGGAAGTCGTAATTATTTCCGGGTTGGCTATTCCGATAGTGCTTTTTTGCAGAAAAATCAATATTCCGATAATAGTGGGTTTTCTTGTCTCCGGAATTATAATGAACTCTTCCAGAGTCTTTTTTAACGTTATGGATTTTATGAACCATGAAGCGATAGACGTCCTTGCCGATTTAGGCATTATATGTTTGCTTTTTACGGTTGGCTTGGAATTTTCGCTTAAGCAGATAAACGAATTAAAAAAACCGTTGCTTATCGGCGGAACTATCCAAGTCGGGGGTACTATCGCCATAGTAGCTTGTATTTTAATGTTTTTTTTCAAAACGACGTTTCAAATAGCCGTTTTTTACGGATGCGTCTTATCTTTGAGCAGTACCGCTCTCGTTTTGTCGCTTCTGCAGAAAAATGGAGATATAACCAGACCTTACGGCAGGATGACTCTTACCGTTTTGATTTATCAGGATATCGCCTCCGTTTTGATGGTAATTGTATTTCCTCTTTTGGGCTCCTCAGGTCAGAGTTCCTCTATGGGATCTATGATATTGGCTCTGCTTATTAAACTGTTTGTACTTCTTGCAGTTTCTTTTGT
The DNA here is from genome assembly GCA_949288455.1 of uncultured bacterium. Taxonomy (GTDB): domain Bacteria; phylum Vulcanimicrobiota; class CADAWZ01; order CADAWZ01; family CADAWZ01; genus CASEKF01. The sequence goes on along the minus strand of CASEKF010000015.1, from coordinate 85,409 downwards.
TTCCTATAAATGGATTATTCCTAAACTTTTATATCAGGTAGCGAAGACTCAGAGCAGCGAGCTTTTCATCATTGCAATTTTGTTTATCTTTTTGTCGTTTGTATTTCTGAGCGGCCTTCTGGGAATTTCTCTTGCTTTAGGCGCTTTCATCGCGGGAGTGCTGATAGCGGAGTCTCCGTATAGTCATCGCGCTTTGGGCAGCATAATGCCTTTTAAAGACGTTTTTACGAGTATCTTTTTCGTTTCCATAGGCATAATGCTCGATTTGAATTTTGCTCTTCATAACGTTTTCTCTATTTTGGGAATTACGCTTGCGATTCTCGTTTTAAAGACGGCGATTGCGGCGGCGGCGGTTTCCGTCCTGAAATATCCGCCGAGAACGGCTTTTTGCGCCGGTCTCGCTTTATGCCAGATCGGAGAATTTTCTTTCGTATTGTTTCAAATGGGAAGCGATTTAGGCATTATACAAAGTATACAGCTAAACTATCTTTTGGCTTCTTCTATTTTAAGTATGATTCTTACTCCGTTTATTATTCAGGCGGCTCCTTCGCTTTACGGCATGTTTTCCAAGATCTTCCGTTTTAAAGAAGTTAAAGACGAGGAGACTAAAGGCGATTTATCGAATCATCTTATTATAGTAGGTTTTGGCGTAGTCGGAAGGAGAGTCGCTTTCGGAGCTAAAATGGCGGGCTTAAAATATTGTGTCGTAGAATCGAATCCTGACACCGTTAAGACTGAAAGTAAAAAGGGAGTTCCTATTTATTATGGAGACGCGTCTCAAGAAGCCGTTTTGGAATTCGTTCATATAGATACTGCCGCGGCTGTGGCCCTTACGATGCCGGGAAATTTCAATACGGTTAGAATAGTAAAATTGATAAAGAGACTGAACCCTAACGTTACTTTGATCGTCAGATCGCTTTTTGAAGCTTCGGCCGTCGATCTTGAGGACGCCGGAGCTAATCAGGTCGTAGCGGATGAGAAAGAGTCTTCTTTTGAGATGCTTGCCAGAATTTTAAGATATTCGATGATTTCGAAGCAAAATATACAATCTATCGTAGAAGCTCAGAATTCGGAAGACGCAAATTCTCTGGTTACTTCAGTAGACAGTTCCGAGGACGTCCAATCTTCAGAAAATCATTTGGCGACTATAGTCATTTCCGATAAATCTCCTCTTGCGGGAAAGAGTTTGATAGAAGCTGATTTTAGGAAAAAGTACGGTCTTGTGGCGGTTACTATAAATAAAGGAAATTCGGAAATTCTTAATCCCGAAGATAAGATTTTACCGGGATATTCTCTTTTAGTCGTAGGAAAAAGAGAAAAAATTAACGCTTTCGCAGAACTGCAGCTTCAAGAAGATTCCGATTTTTCAAATTCTTCTTACGCTTACGATAGGAGTTGAACCCGTGAATTTGCGCTTACTTTCGGAGGTGGGACAATGGCTATGAAAATAGGCTGCCATTTATCCGCGGCAAAAGGCTATGTACACATGCTTGAAGACGCTTTAAAAATCGACGCCAATACGTTTTCTTTTTTTACTAGAAATCCAAGGGGCGGAGCCGCGAAGCCTTTGGATCTCAATGACATGGCCTCTTATGAGGAGAGAGCTTTACGATTGGGATTCGCTTCGGTAGTGGCTCACTCGCCTTATACTTTGAATCCTTCCTCTGCGGACGAGTCTGTAAGAAAGTTTGCTAAAAGAATTTTTAAGGAAGATTTGAAGATTTTAGAACATATCCCCGGAAATTTTTATAATTTTCATCCCGGAAGCCATGTAAAACAGGGGGTAGAAATAGGCGTCAATATGATAGCCGAACTCTTAAACGAGTCTCTCTTCCCTGAACAATCGACTGTTGTGCTTCTAGAGACTATGGCGGGAAAAGGAAGCGAAATCGGACGAAATTTTCAGGAAATAAGAGATATAATAAATCGCGTTGATTTACCTGATAAGTTGGGCGTATGTTTGGACACTTGCCATGTATATGACGGAGGGTACGATATCGTTAACGATTTAGACGGGGTTTTAGTCGAGTTTAACGATATTATAGGTTTGGATAAACTGAAAGCGGTTCATTTAAACGACAGTTTGCATGGTCTTGGGTCACGAAAAGATAGACATGCTAAGATAGGGGAGGGAAAAATTGGTTTAGAAGCTATATTGAGGATAATCAATCATCCTTATCTTAGAGAGCTTCCTTTCATTTTAGAGACTCCTAACGATTTAGCCGGTTACGCCGAGGAAATAAAAATTTTAAGAGCCGGATATAAAGCTTAGATCTTTTTTTTGCTTTTCTAAGTCGAAGGCGTTGAACTTTAGTCAATACCGGTTTGAAAGATACGATTATAGAGTATGAAATCTTATGATAAAATAATAATAGGAGCCGGAATTTACGGCTTATATTCCGCTTTGCGCTGCGGGAAAAAGAAAGAGCGCGTGCTTGTTTTGGAAGCCGATTCCGGGGCTTTTAAAAGAGCCACTTATATAAATCAGGCCAGAGTTCATAACGGTTATCATTATCCTCGATCTATTTCTACGGCGTCTAAGAGCGCTAAATATTTTGAGAAATTTGCTAAAGATTACTCTTTTTCCATAAACGGACAATTTGACAAAATATACGCTACAAGCGGTAAATTTTCTTGGTCGGACGCCTCTCAGTTTGAAAAATTTTGTCATGCCGCCGGTATTCCTTGCGAAAAAGTGGATCCCGACAAGTTTTTTAAAAAAAATATGTGCGACGGAGCTTTTTTGACCAGAGAATATACTTACGACGCGGCGGTTTTAAAGAATTATTTTTTAAAGGAAATCGCCGAACTTTCCAATATTGAAATTTTGTACGGAGTAGTTTTGGATCGCGCGGAACGTTTGAGCGAAGATTATGTTCTTTATTTAAACGACGGCGAAAAATATAAGGCCCCTTTCGTTTTAAACGCGTCTTACGCTTCCGTCAATCAGCTGATAACTTTATTTCACGAAACGGGATTATTTAAAATCAAATACGAGTTGTGCGAAATTATAATAGTCAGTCCTTCCGACATGCTTAGGCGTTTCGGCCTAACTGTTATGGACGGGCCTTTTTTTTCCGTTATGCCCTTCGGTCTTACGGGAGATCACTCTTTGACTTCCGTAACTTTTACGCCTCATTCGGCTTCTTTCGAGACTTTGCCTTCCTTCCCTTGTCAGGATAAGAGCGAAGGTTTTTGTTCTCCTTTGCGGCTTGGTAATTGCAATTATTGTCGTTGTAAGCCTGCTTCAGCTTTTGGATATATGTCGACTTTAGCGAAAAAGTATTTGATAGACGACCTTGATTTTAAGTATAAATACTCTCTTTTTTCAATGAAGCCTATTTTAAAAAGTTCGGAGATCGACGATTCGAGACCTACCGTTATAAGGCGTCATTCGGAAAAACCTTGCTTTATAAGCGTCCTTTCGGGTAAAATTAATACGGTCTACGATTTGGATGAGGTTTTATAAGTATGGAGAGAATCGAGAAAGAGAAAAATTTTATATCCGCAGTCATATATGTAAGAGATAACGAAAATGAAATTTTTGATTTTTTAACTTCAATTTACGATATATTAAACGAAAATTTTGACAAATTTGAAATTATACTGGTAAACGACGATTCAGGAGATTTAAGCGTTGAAAAAATAAAAGCTTTTGCCGGTAAGTTCGCCTCTTCTTCGGCTACTCTTCTTAATATGAGTTATTTCCATGGTTTGGAACTTTCTATGAACGCGGGGGTGGATTTGGCTATAGGCGATTTTGTTTTCGAATTTGACAGCTCGGATGCGGATTATGATCCGTCTTTTATAATGGACGTTTATTATGCGTCTCTTAAAGGAAACGATATAGTTTCCGCTTCGCCTAAGAATAAAGAAAGGCGTTCCTCCAGATTCTTTTATCGACTGTTGAACAAACTGCTTCCTTTCGGCGGGCATATGAAGAGCGAAACTTTCCGCATATTGTCCAGAAGAGCTATTAATCGTATAAATCAGATACATAAGACTATTCCTTACAGAAAAATTATATATCAAAATTCGGGCTTAAATTCTCTCGTTTTGGAATATGCGCCTCTCACCTCGGTTTTGCGCAAGAAAAAAGACAAACGATACGAAACCTATCGAAAAGATCTTGCGGTAAACGCTATACTTCTTTTTACCGATTTCGGATACAGATTTGCGCTGGCTATGACTTTTATAATGATGACGATAGCGCTTTTAATTGGAGGATACGCTCTGGTTGTCTTTATTTTCGCCGATCCTGCCGCAGGTTGGACTACTACGATGCTTTTTCTTTCGTTTGCGTTTTTCGGTTTATTCGGCATATTGACTGTCGTTATTAAATATCTTGCGATAATCGTCGATTTATTATTTAAAAAACAGAAATATAATTTTAAAAGTATCGAAAAACTTACTTGTTAATATCAGAGGCTTTCTATGATTTTACGAAAAGACAGCGCCGCGAAAATAGTTTTGGCGTTTTTTTTAACGCTTTCTCTATGGCTCGTTTACGTTACCAACTGTCTTGATCCTTACAATAAGGATTTTGTGATATTTCAATGGGATTCGGACCAATTAGCCGTTTCCAGCGTTAACGGAGCGAGGGAAAATTTGCCCGTCCTTAAAGAGAAAGAGGAGGAAGCGTATTTAGCTCCTTGGCCCGGTTCCGGAGGATTGTCGTCGACGTATAATTTTAAACGTTCTTTTACGTCCGAGAACCCTAATTATTTAAATAAAGATAATTTTGTTAACGGAGTCTCCATAAAAGATAATTCTATAGCCTTTTTTCTTAATAAATATTCTAAGTTAGTTATAAAGCCGGGTAATTCTCTTAAAATGTTCGGGAGATATTATACGATTTCCGAAGTAGTTCAATCGCCGCCCGATTATTTATCGGCTAAGATAAAAGAAAAAATTCCGGAGTCTTTTTTATCTTATCCTTACCTGGATTATACTTACGTATATTCTTCCGACGGCTCTCTTTTGCCTCAATCCGCGCTTTTTCCTTATCCTTCGAATTTCGGACTGCAGGGATACGCGTATTACTTTTACGCCAAAATGTTTCCGTTTAATACCGAAAAGGATTTGCGTTTGATCCTTTCTTTTTTATCCGCTCTTATTTTTACTTTGACTGTAATTGAGATAAATAAAAAATATAACGCGTTGGCGGCCGCTTGTTTTTACGCTGTTTTTCTTTTGTCTCCATGGATCGTCAATTTTGGAAGAAATCTTTATTGGGTCGCTTTTTTGCTGTTTCTTCCGATGTTGATAGGTTTATACTTTATCAACAATATAGAAAACAAAAAAATCAGAATAGCTTGCTATATATTTTCTTTTTTAGCTATCTTAATTAAATCTTTATGCGGCTTTGAATTTTTGTCTGCGGTAATGTTTTCCTTAATAGTTTTTCCCCTTGCCGATTTTTTTAAATCTTTAACGGCTAAAAAAAGTGATTTTAAGCTGTTTAAAAGAATTCTAATTTTATCTTTCGCGGCTTTATTCGGCTTTATCGCGGCTTTTTTGTTTTTTTCGACCGTGAGGGGCGAAGGAAACGTCGCTCGCGGAGTTTCTTCAATATATAACGAAGACGTTAAGAGAAGAACTTTAGGAGGAGATCCTAACGCATTTGATAATATTTACGTAAAAGAATCGATTAAAGCAAGCGTATTTGATGTTCTATCCGCTTATTTAAATTTTAATACTCAAATCATTCTCGGAATGCCCGGAGAATTATTTAAATTATTGATATATTTGCCGGTTTTGATTTTCTTTTATCGATTTTCTATGGGAAAACTTAATTGGGAAGAATTGTTTTTATATATTTTAACTATGCTTTCAAGCGTTTCTTGGTTCGTTTTGGGTAAAGCTCATTCTTATATACATACTCATATAAATTACGTTCTGTGGTATTTCGGTTTTATTCAGATTTGTTTTTACGTAATTTTAAATTTTATATTTGATTTTATTAAGATACATAATTCGTCTTGTATGGACGAGAAAAATTCTTGTTTGGGAAAAGATTAATCGCGAAGGGAGAATACGCCTTTATGGAAGCTCTTGTCGGATATACCGGCTTCGTCGGAAGCAATCTTGATATGGAGGGACATTTCGATAAAAAATATAATTCGAAAAATATATCCGAAGCTTATGGACTGAACCCCGATTTATTGGTTTACGCCGGACTGAAAGCGGAAAAATATTTGGCGAATAAAGCTCCTGAAAAAGATATGGAGCTAATAGAAGAGGCCTTTAACAATATCGTAAAAATTAATCCTCAAAGACTTGTTCTGATTTCTACCGTCGACGTTTTTAAAAAGCCCGTCGACGTAGACGAAGATTCTCCTATTGAAACCGAGAATCTTCATCCTTACGGATATAACCGATACCTATTGGAACATAAAGTTAGAACGAAGTTTCCGGACGCTTTAATAATCAGGCTTCCGGCTCTTTACGGCGTTAATTTAAAGAAGAATTTCTTATATGATTTTATAAATTTGATTCCGTTTATGCTGTCAAAGGATAAATTTTCAGAGCTTTCGGCGTTAAATAACTTTTTACGTCAGTTTTATGAGCTTCAAGACAACGGTTTTTATAAGCTTTTGCCTTTGGCCCAAGAAGAGAAAAGATTTTTGAAGTCTTTTTTTCAAAATATAGGTTTTACGGCGTTAAATTTTACCGATTCCGGGAGTTTTTATCAATTTTATCCTTTAAAGCGTCTTTATAAAGATATGACCGTCGTTCTTAAAGAAAACATACGCTTATGGCACCCCGCCGTAGAGCCTGTGTCGGCTTCGGAAGTTTGTAATTATGTCGCGGGCTTGAATTTTAAAAATGAGCTTTCTTCTTCTCCGGCTTTTTATGATTATAAAACTAAATACTATGAATTATTTGGAGGGAAGAACGGCTATATAATGACTAAAGACGACATATTGCGAGATATTAAAGATTTTTATTATTCGCAAATTTAAACGTAAATTTAAGTTGTTCGTCGCTCTAGACTGAAGTCGATTGTCGTTTCTATGCCGCAAATATTTGTTAAACCGGAGGAGCATCGTGAAAATATCCGTATCTAACATTGCGTGGAGTTCTGAATTTGACGAAAAAGTATATGGTATTCTTAAGAAAAAAAGTATCCGGGGTCTTGAAATAGCTCCGACCAGAATATTTCCGGAAGATCCGTATTCGCGTTTAGACGAAGCCAAGAAGTTTTCTTACAAGTTAAAAGCCGAATATAATTTGGATATTTCTTCTATGCAGTCTATATGGTTCGCCAGAAAGGAAAATATGTTTTCTTCGCCTGAAGAACGCGGCTTTTTATATTCTTACGCTAAAAGAGCCATAGATTTTGCCGCGGCCGTAAACTGCGGAAATATTGTTTTCGGATGCCCGAAAAATAGAAATATGCCTCCTGGAGCTGACTCGGAATCGGCGCTGTCTTTTTTTAAAAAACTTGGCGATTACGCGTTTTCTAAAAAAACGGTTATTGGCATGGAGGCTAATCCGGCTATTTACGGCACTAATTATATTAATTTTACGGAAGACGCTTTGAGACTGATAAAACTGGTCGATTCGGCAGGTTTTAAATTGAATCTTGACTTAGGAACGGTTATAGCTAACGAAGAAACTTTAGATGTGATATATGAAAATTCTTCTTTAGTAAATCATGTTCATATTAGCGAGCCTAACCTTAAAATTATACGAAAACGAAATCTTCATAAAGAATTAGCCGATATTTTAAACCGCGCAGACTACGGAGGTTTCGTATCTCTTGAAATGGGAAGAGTCGACGAATTATCGGAGCTTGAGAGGACGATAGATTATTTAACGGAGATTTTTGCATGACGGAGAGCGGAGTTCCTAAATACAAAAAGTACGAATACGAAGCTAAAAAAAATGATTATTGCGTTTTAATTCCTATAATTAACGAAGGAGATCGCATTCATAAGGAACTTGAACGGGCCTTTGTTAAAGGAATTCATGAAAAAGTCGATATGGTTATATGCGACGGAGGATCTTCGGACGGCTCTACGGACGAAGTCGCGTTAAAAAAGTATGGAGTCAACGCTCTTCTTGTCAAAGAAGACGCGGGGAAACAGGGAGCTCAGCTAAGAATGGGCATAAGCTGGGCCCTTAAAAGAGGATATAACGGCATTATAACTATAGACGGAAACAATAAAGACAGCGTGGAAGACGTGCCTTTATTCGTTGAAAAATTACGGGAAGGCTATGATTTTATACAAGGCTCAAGATTTATACAAGGCGGCCGAGCCGTAAATACTCCTTGGATACGTTATTTAGCCGTGAGGTTGATCCATGCTCCTATTATTTCCCTAACCGCAGGCAAACGCTTTACGGATACTACCAACGCTTATAGAGGATATTCGTCCGCTTACCTTCAAGACGAAAGAGTACAACCTTTGCGAGATATTTTTTCGGGTTACGAACTTTTAGCGTATTTATCTTCCAGAGCGTCCCAGCTTAACATGAAGGTTTGCGAAATTCCCGTATCGCGGGAATATCCTAAAACCGGCAAGACTCCTACTAAAATTTCTTTTTTTAAAGGAAATTTTGAACTTATGAAAATTTTGGTCTTAAATTTATTTGGAAAATATAACCCCTAAAATTCAAAACGTTTTATATTTCGTATTTTCCGAATTTTTCATAGTGATACAGAGGGCACATTTCTTCTTCCCGCACGTCGGGTCTTTTATCGAGGTAGTCTTCGCCGTTAAAGTCGGGCCCGGGATTTCTTCCTTCTTTCCACCCGAATTTAACGTAATGTTTCGCGGGATCCATACTAGCTTTTCTTACGTCGTCATATTCTTCAAGATACCATTTTTTATTGAAAAACGCGGAATTGCTTACCGTTTTTACTTCGTCGTTTATTAGACTTTTTATAGGCCTGATAATATATTTTTTAGCTAGCCGTCGTAGTTTGAAGTACGGATGTTTTCGTATTATTGCTAATGATAAATTTATTTTCTCTAATTGTTCGTTTTGATTTTTGATCTGTTCGTTTAGAATTTTAATCTGTTCGCTTTGATTTTTAATCTGTTCATTTTGATTTTTAAGTAGTTCGTTTTGATTTTTAATTTGCGCTTCCTTGCTTTGCAGAATTTTGTCATAAAAATTCGGCTCTTGTTTCTGAGCCGCTTCTTTAACGAATAACGGAGTTTCGGGAAGGGGAGAGGTTTCTTTATAGAATTTATTTTTAATTGCGTAAAACGCTCCGAAATCTTTATCTACCTTAGCCGTATGAGTTTCTTTCTTGTACAGCGTTTCGCAGATATGAAAATCATAGGCGTCGCCGAAATCCTCGGGGAGCCAACCGCTTCTGTGTTTTTGCAGTTCTTTTCCATGAAGTCCCCATGCGTCGGTATCCGAGTCTGTTTGTTCGTTTGAAACGAAGCCTAAAGGCGTAAAAAATATAATTTGTTTTTTAGCTACTCTATCCGCTTCTTTTAAAAGCTCAAATCCGTCTTCTTTCTTAAGATGTTCTATTAGATCCAGAGCCAAAACTGTATCTACGCTTAGATCGGCAAAGGTTTTTAATCCTGTTAACGCGTCCGTATTTAAAAATATGTATTGAGTATTTTTAGGATGACAAGATTTCAGAATATCCATATATTCTTTGCTGGGATCCAGGCAAATATGAGTTTTGGGAATAATATCCAAACACGGCCGCACTCCGCAGCCTATATCCAATACGGTTTCCGCATCGTGGAAAAACAGTTTTATTTCCCTGAAAAAAGAGTCGGAAGTATATTTATATATCATAGCGTTTCCCAATTTACCCATAAATTCTTATCGTATCTTATTTTTTCTTTAACGGCTTCTTCAATGCTTAGAGTTGAAAAAACCAGTAGTTTTGAATTTTCTTCCAAAGCTTTTATGCCGTTGGCGTAGCCTGCCGGTATATACAGAATTTCGCTTTTGAGATCGGAAAGGATTTTGCATTCTGCTTTCAGATCTTTCGAAGGGTTTTCCCAATTGTCTATTTTAACGTATGCTATATAGAATTTGCCTTTTATCGCGTAAAAAAATTTTCGCTCTTCAATGTGTCCCTGCCACGCCCTTATAGTTTTACGGGAAGTATTTTCTATTGTGTAAAAACGTTTTACGGAACTGAAGTCAAAGGCGTTTACATGAGCAATTACGCCTCTTTCGTCTTTGAAGATTCCGCCTTCTATTAAGTAAGGTTTTTCCATTTTTGATCCTTTATTTTGCGAAATAATATAAATCTTTATGGTAATTTATCCATTCCGCCATTTCTTTTATCATGGTTTTGTAAGAGGGAATAGAGTAATTAAAATCTGTTCTTGTATTTATTAAAGTTTTATTTACGTTAACTATTTCAGACGGAATAATTTCCACGTCTTGCCTGTTAAAAACAGTTTTAAAAAGCAGAAGCAATTCATATTTTGATATATTAAATTTAGGAACTAGATTATACAGGCCGGTTACGTTTTGTTTTATAGCCGCTTCGATAGCTTTAGCCAGCTCTATCGTAGTGATTCCGTTCCAAAAACATTTAGCGTATCCGTTAATTGTTCCCGTTTGTTTACAGAACCAGTTGAAAAGCCCGGTTCCTTCAGGAGTTATATCCGGACCTATAATTGACATTCTTAAAGTCAAATCTTTATCGTTGATTATTTCTCCCAGAGCTTTGGTTCTGTCGTACAAAGTGTCTCCGTCTTTAAAAGAATCTTCTTTATAAGGCGCGTTTTTGCCCGAAAAAACGCAGTCGGTGCTCAGGTGAATTATTTTGGCTTTTGCTTTTTTAAATTCAAAAGCTAATTTTTGAGGAAGATAAGAATTTATTTTAATCGCAAGATCCGGTCGTTCCGAACAAGCTTTTTGTAATAGCCCGATAGCGTTAACAATAACGTCGGGATTTATTTCTTTAAGCCAATTTATAAGCGATTCGGAATCGGTCGCGTCTATCCGTTTAGATCCGGGAGCTTCTCGAACGCTTCTTGACGTTTCGTAAACTTCCGCAGCTTTTTCTTTAAAAAAAATCGAGATGACGTGTCCGGCCATTCCGGTGGCTCCTAAAACCGCTATTTTCATCTTTTTACCTCATTTTTTTCCATACTGTTCTTTCGATATATTCCGTATAACTCATTATTATTTTAACTACTTTGGAAGAGACGCAGTCGGTATCGTAATCTTTAACCGTTGCCGGCGCGGCGACTGCATGAAGAGAGGCTGCCGTCTCTACCGCCTTTAGTACGCTTTCCTTTTTTAAACCGCACATTATCAGCGTTCCTTCGTCCATTCCTTCAGGCCTCTCATGAGCGTTTCTTATCATTACGGCCGGAAATTTTAAAACGGACGCTTCTTCGGTGATCGTGCCGCTGTCCGATACGACGCATCGGGAATTCCGCTGCAGCTTGATATAATCCGCGAAGCTTAACGGTTTAAGAAATTCTATAAGAGGGTTTAGTTTTATATTAAGTTTGTCCAGAAGTTTTCTCGTTCTGGGATGAGTGGAAAAAATTATTCTTTTATTATACGTAGCGGCGAGAGCCTCAAGGGATTCCAAAAGATTTTGGAAGTTGTCTTGATAGTCGGTATTTTCCTCCCTGTGAGCGCTGGCGACAAAGTAATCTCCGGGAGTTAGAGACAATTTCTTTAAAACGTCGCTTTTTTCTATGTTGGCTTTTTGTTTTATCAAGACTTCTTTCATACCGGAACCGACTTTTATCACGGTTTCGGGGGAAATTCCTTCCCGTATGAGATATTGTCTGGCATGCTCGGTTATCGTCATGTTGATATCGCTTAAATGATCTACTATTTTCCTGTTGATTTCTTCCGGAACGCGTTGATCGAAACATCTGTTGCCGGCTTCCATATGAAATACGGGGATATGCAGCCTTTTTGCCGATATTACGGATAGACAAGAATTTGTATCTCCGTATATGAGAAACGCGTCCGGTTTTTCCTTTCGCAAAAATTCGTCCGATTTAATTATGACGTTTCCGATTGTTTCCGCGGCGTTTGTCCCGGCGGCTTCAAGGAATGCGTCCGGTTTTCTTATCCCCATTTCTTCAAAAAAAATGCCGTTTAATTCATAGTCGTAATTTTGTCCCGTGTGAACCAGAGTGTGTTCCGTATATTTATCCAGAGCTTCTATGACGCAGCTGAGTTTGATTATTTCGGGTCTGGTTCCTACCATAGTCGTTACTTTCATTTTATTAATACCCCTCGTCGTGCGGTTCGCCTGATAGTTCTTGGCGTATATAGTCGAGTTTTTTCAGAAGCTCCGCCGTTTCGCTTAGCGATAAACGTCTTGTGTTGTGAGAATTGTAGTCGTCCGCCTGAGTTATGACCGTTTCCCCGTTTACAAAATATTTCCCGTAGTTTAAGTCCCTGGAATCGGGCGGAACCATAAAGTAATTTCCTAAATCCTTAGCTTTTACTTTTTCTTCCCTCGTAAGCAGAGTTTCATATAATTTTTCGCCATGTCTTGTTCCTATGCATTTTATCGGAACATGCGAACTGAAAATTTCCTTCATAGCCAGAGCCAGATCGTTTATTGTCGAAGCGGGAGCTTTTTGAACGAAAATTTCTCCTCCTTTCGCGTTCTTATAGGCGAATAGAACTAGATCTATGGCGTCGTCCAACGACATCATAAATCTTGTCATATGCGGATCCGTTACGGTTATTGGAGAATTGCTTTTGATTTGTTTCGTAAATAAAGGTATAACCGAGCCTCTGGAAGCCATTACGTTTCCGTACCGCGTTACGGCTATAGTCGTGCCGGAAACGTTTCGCGATTTTGATATAGCGACTTTTTCCATTAGAGCTTTTGACATTCCCATCGCGTTTATGGGATAGACCGCTTTATCGGTAGATAAACATATCACTTTTTTTATATTGTTTTCAATAGCGGCGTTGAGTACGTTTTCCGTCCCCATAATATTTGTTCGGACGGCTTCCATTGGAAAAAATTCGCATGAAGGCACTTGTTTAAGAGCCGCGGCTTGAAAAACGTAATCTACTCCGAACATCGCGCTTTTTACGCTTTGATAATCTCTGACGTCGCCTATAAAAAATTTTATTTTGTCGTTTTTATAGAGGTTTCTCATATCGTCCTGTTTTTTTTCGTCTCTTGAGAAAATGCGTATTTCTTTTATATCGGTTTGTAAAAAGCGTTTTAGAACGGCGTTCCCGAAAGAGCCCGTTCCTCCTGTGATCATTAGGGTTTTATCCTTAAATATATCGTTCATAATTCCGCGTCCTTTTTTGAAAGATTAGTTTTTTGCGCGTTTGTTTAATTATATCGTGTTATTTATTGCGTTTGCCGAATTTTTCATAGTGAAAGAGGGGACACATCCCGGCAAATTTTACGTCCGGGCGTTCTTCCAAATATCTGTTTGAGCTGAAATCGGGTCCGGGATCTCTTCCTTCTTTCCAGCCGAATTGAGCGTAATGCAGAGCAGGATTCATTCCGGATTCCGCCACGTCGGGGTTTTCTTTTAAATACCAGGCTTTATTAAATAAACTTGAACGCTCTACCGTTTTGGCCTCGTTCCTGAATTTTATAAACTCGTATATAAAACTTAAAGGCTTTGTTATGCATCGTCCTATTTTATATGACCAAGAATTCTTTATATACGTCAGTTCGGCTTGCCAAGATTTTTTTATATTCTCCAGCTCAGTTCTCAAAGCTTCGTTTACGAGCTCCGGAACTCCGAGATATCCCTCTTGTTCCAGGTTGTCTAATTCGTTTATCGGCATAGCGGCGATTTTTTCAGCGTATTGTTCAAATTCTTTTACTATGTTTTTCAGAAATTTTTCATTTTGATAAAGATTAGAATCGTTTATTTGTTGTATGGGTTTGCCTTCAATAAGCGCATTTATAATTTCTTCCCATTTTCGACCTATTTTGTCTATTGAGAATTGTTGTATATGTTGTTGCTGACGCGCCGAGATCGTCTGTCTTAACTCCTTGTCGTCCAGAAGCATGAGGACTTTTTCCGCCGCTCCCTTGATATCGTCCTGAGGGACGGAATATCCGGTTTCTCCGTTTACTACGAGATCTTCCAGACCCGGTATTTCCATGATTACTACCGGTAGTCCGTAGGTCATGGCTTCCGTAACTACCGCCGGCATGCCTTCGCTTTGAGAAGTCATTATAAAAACGTCGCTTTGCATATAATATTTCGCAACGTCGTTTGTTTCCCCTATAAACTTTAATTTATCCGGCGGAATTTCTAAAGATTCGATTAAGCTTTCGATAGTGCGGCCGCTTTCATATTTAAGTCGCAAATCATATTGTCCTACGACGTTCAAAACGGTTTCCGGCCTTAGTTTTAAAATTTCTTTAAATATTTTTAGCAATCGATCTATTCTTTTAACGTAGTCGTTGAATCTGCCCACCGCGACGATTGAATTAGTATTGGTTGCGTGTTCGTTTTTTTGCGCCGCCGAAAAAGTATTCGGATTCGGAATATAGCAGCCGTTGCCGTTATACAAAGAGTATGCGTTAAAGCTGAAACGGGTTAGCCACAAGACCAGATCCGCATATTTTAACATATCCAGTTTTTTCAGAGCCGACTTGTACAGATAATCGTGCGAATATATATAGAAAAAAGATTCATGGTTGTAAGCTATTGTTTTTACGTTTAATTTTTTTAAAGTTTCGTAAATCGGGAAAAATTCCGGCAGGCTATTGTTGTTTCCTATAAAAACATCCGGTTTTATGAAATTTATTAGTTTTTCCAGATTTGAAATTATGTTTAAGTATTTCGGTATCGGCAGAAAACATACGTCTTTATCCGGTATAAATCCATGTTTAGCTACTGGAGGACAAGCCGCTATTATTACTTCGTATTTTTTTGCCAGATAATTCGCCAGAGTCTGCAGGGCTCTTTCCATTCCTCCTCGCTGCCAGCCGAATATATGGAACATAACGATAGGCTTATCTTTTTTTCTGATCTTGAATTCGGCTAAGTTTTGCGATATTCCGGGGACGTTTAAAATTTTATGCGAGATAAGCGTTTTTAATTTATTTTCGAGTATAAGCTCGGTGTTCAGTTTAAACTGCCGCGCCGTTTGAATAGGATATTTTTGAGTCGGAGGCGTAATTTCGCATTGGATTTTCGCCGATTTGCCGGAGTCAGACGCGTTTCCGCCTTGAACAAGCGATTCTATTAAGTCTGTCCATTTTTTTATTATTTTGTCCGGCGCGAATTCGGAAGCTAAAGCTGCTGTTTGGGAACTCATTTTTTGAAACAGTTCTTCGTCCTCAAACAGTAAGCTGATTTTGTCCGCCATACCTTCTACGTCGTATTTATCTATAATAAAACCGTTTTCGCCTTCGATTATAACGTCTTCGAGACCGGGAATATCAAATAATACCGACGGGAGAGCGAAACATCCCGCTTCAAGCAAGACATTGGGCAAGCCTTCCGTATCCGAAGTCATTATGAATATATCGGCGTTTTTATAAAAAGAGTCTACGTTTTCTCTTTCCCCCGCAAAACATAGATTTTCTTCAGGTATCGCCAGCTTTTTTAGAATAACGTTCAGAGTTTGGTTGTTCCTTTGCGGAAACTCGGCGTTCTTATCATAAGATCCCACTATAGTCAATTTAGCGTCTTTATGACGGTCAAGGACTTTTTTAAATACCTCTAAAGTCAGGTCGAGGCGTTTATTGATATCGTCAAATCGTCCTACCGCCAAGATATTTTTGCCGCGTTTTTTTGTTCGGCCGCTTATTTGAAACGGCAGAGGGTTCGGCATATAAATTCCGTTTTCATGCGAAGCGGAGTATAGGTAAAGATAAAATTTTGTCAGCCAGGTTACGGCGTCGGCGTAAGGCAGATATTTATTTTGTTCGGCAATATTTGACTCTAAGCCGTTGATAGCGTAATTTATAAAATAGTTGCAGTTCATTGAAGCTATCGCTTTTATTTTCTGAGGTTTTAAAGATTCGTATAATTGAAGAATTTGTTTATTTATATGAGTCGTATTTACGAAAACGTCGGCTTTAATAACCGCTTGCAGATAATCCAGTCTTTCCGCGATATTTGAGTCGTGATCATCGTTAATCGTAATTTTAATAATATTTTCAGGCAGAGAAAAACCTTTGTTCGGAGCCTCCGCTTTGTCCGTATATGCGAGTATTATCGTATATCTTTTCGCAAGACGGGGAAGTATGATCGATAAAACTCTTTCTATTCCGCCTTTTTGCCATATGTGAACATAGAATAAAATTTTTATTTTATCATGGTTTTCGTCAAGTTTTCTTAAAGCCGTCTCAAAAGCGTTTGCAAAATCGACCGAAGGATATTTAAAAATAATTTTATTTAGATACTCCGTAAACTCCGCGGACAATCTGCCGTTTTTAAAATTGATTTCGGTAAGCTTTTTTAATATTGACGCGGTTCTCGCGTAATATTTAGCGTTTCGATAGGCATCCAGAGGCTGAGTCATTGCGCTTCCGGTCTTGACGAAGAAGTCTTCGGCCTCTTTTGCCGTTAGAGCGTCTATTAACCTTCGGTGAAGATTATTAACTTCTTCCGTCAGGCGTTCGTTTCCCTTTTTTGAATCCTGCTCCTCATGTTGCCGCGATTTTACAAGGCATAAAGGCATCTGAATAAAAGGTTCGCTAGAGGCTATTTTAAACCACAGCGAATAATCTTGGGTATATTTTAATTCCGGCTCAAAGTATCCGTATTTTTCAAAAAAGATTTTTGGAATAAGAAGCGTGCAGCCGTTGACGCTTTCTTCCGGGCAACTCCCTAAAGCTAAGGCGGCTTTTATATTGTCGCCTATTCCGTCTTTCATCTTTACTTTTTTTATTAAGTTTCCGTTTTTATCTATATATTCGTAATCGCTTATAACTACGGCGTCTTTTCCGAACGTTTGAAGACGCTCGATTTGTTTTTCTGTTTTTTCGGGGTAATACGCGTCGTCATGGCTTAACCAGGATATATATTCTCCTTGAGCTTTTTCTATGGCTAAGTTTAAAGCCGTGGCGACTCCTCCGTTTTCTTTTTTGAAATATTTGATTTTATTTCCGTATGAAAGAGCCGTTTTTTCCGTTTTTCCGTCGTCGTCGGATCCGTCGTTGATTACTATTATCTCTATATTTTTATACGTTTGATTAAGAGCCGAGTCTATCGCGTATTTTAAGTAATTCGAGCCGTTGTAAACCGGAATTACGATGGAAACCGGAGGATTTGAATTTTTCATGCTTATCTGCTTCCTTTTTGCTTTTGGGAGATGTCGGTTTAAAATTTGTTTGCCGCGCGTTTACTTCCCGTATTGTCCGAATTTTAGCCAGTGATAAAGAGGACATATTCCCGAATATTTTACGTCGGGACGCTCCTCCAGATAATCGTTAGTGCTAAAATCCGGCGACGGATCTTTACCTTCTTTCCAGCCAAATTTTACGTAATGCTTTATAGGATCCGTCTTTGTCTTTTTTACTTCGGGATATTTGTTTAAATACCACTTTTTATCGAAATATTTCGATTCGGCTATAGCTTTTATTTCTTTTTCTTCCTTAAGTAAATCGTAAATTGTTTCCGCAGGCTTTAGGAAAGTTAAACGGAGAGCCGCGTTGTTAGCTATTTGATTAAAGATAAAATTAAGAACCGGATAGCGAGCGATGGCGGGAGTTAGGACTTTTATCTCTTTATTATTTTCGGCAGCCGACGTTTCGTATTCTTTTATAATGCGAATCATATCTTGGGGCGAAGTAATATTTTTTTCCGCATTTTTGCGGTAAAAAAGTTCCATATCTTCTTTTGTTTTTGCGTTTATCAGTTCGTCGATAAGCTCTTTCCATTTTGACTCGACGGATTGAGCTTCAAATCTTTTGACAAGTTTTTTAGCCTTTTCGGACATTGCCATAAATACGTCCGTATTTGATAAAATATAATTTATTTTTTCCGCCATACCGTCTATATCATATTTATCCGATATAAAGCCGTTTTCTCCGTCGGTTATAATATCTTCGAGACCGGGAATATCGCATATAACCGCAGGCGTTCCGAATGCTCCGGCTTCGGCGAGAACCATTCCAAAGCCTTCTATTTCCGAGGTGAACAGAAGAACCGCCGCCTTTTCATAATACGGTTTTAAGTCTTTTCGTTCGCCTGCGAAAACGACCTTATCTTTCGGAAATTGCAGTTCGTTCATAATATCTTCGAAAGTTTGTTCCGAATACAGACATTTCTCGTTTAAATCGTAAGGCCCTACTATCGTTAATTGGGCGTCTTGATGATCGTTCAGTACTTTTTTAAAAATTTTCAACGTCAGATCCAGCCGTTTAAACGGATCTTTGAATCTTCCTACCGCGATGATATTTTTAGAAGGAGTTTTAGAGACGTCGGAAATTGTTAAGTTTAAAGGATTCGGAATATTTATTCCGTTTCTATTTGATATTTGATACGATTTTAAACTGAAGTTTGTCAGCCATACTACCGCGTCGGCATACGACAGCGATTCTTTTATTTTTGGAATAAGCGGATTCAGATACGAAATTCGATGATATATGAAAAAAGAACAATGCATATAAGCGATAGTTTTTATTTTCATATAACTTAATATTTTGTATATTTTAAGTATATATTTATCGTAGTGGACGTTCCCTATAAATATATCCGCATGAAGCATAGACAACAGAGACGCGAGGCGATGGGATATTTTATCGATTTTCGATTCGCTCAACATGATATGAATCGTATTTTCAGGAATTTCTATCACGCTGCGTATTTCTTCGCTTACCGGCTTAAGCGATATCAAAATCGTATTATATGAATCCATAAAAGACAGCAGCGTGGATAGAACTTTTTCTATTCCTCCGGTAATCCATCTGTGAGTAAAAAACGCTATTGTTTTTTTCTCGTTTTTGTCGCTGAGAAATTTGTTTATTTTATTAATATTGGCGTTTAAGTCTTCGTCGTTTTGAAATGAAAATACTGTTAAATTTAAAATATTCTTAGCTTCTTCGCTTATACGCTCGTCTATGGGAAATAAGTCTGCGAACTTTTCGAACAACGCCGCTGCCGCCGAGTAGCAGCCGTCGCTTTTATATTCGTTATACAAATCTAAAAAGGTTGAGTCAGTCTTTTTCAGATGATCGTTTAATTCTTTTGCAGTCAAGCCGTATATGAGTTTGCATTGTTGTGCGTCCGAATTTAACCCGGCTCCAAATTCTTTGTCTTTTAAAGTATCCCGAGTCTCTGATAATAACATTCTCTATCTCCTTTTAAGCTTGAGTAACAAATTCTTCGGATATGCCGCAAGGGAAGCTAAAGCGCTTGCCAATTTATACGATTTGCTTTCTTTTATCGTTTTTAATTCCGTTTGCGCCGTCAGCAATTTATCTTTTAAGCTCTGCAGCCGGTATTTCAAATCGGACGCGTTTTCTTCGCCGGACTCGTAGTTTGTGTCCTCTGTCTCTCCTTGTAATTTTATATTGAAGATATTGTCTGTCTTTTCTATTATCAATCCTCTGAATATCGCAAGAGAATTTGAAATTTTATTTTTTTCAAAATTGAAGTCGATAATATCCTTTTTTATCTCGTCTATCAATAGTTTAGTCTCTTCGTCTTGTCTTTGATTAAGAGAAGAGTTTTTGTATTTGATTTCTAAGTTGTCTCTTACGCTTGACATGTGGCGCATAACTATTTCATGTTTTGGAAAAAGATAAAATTTAAGAGCGCCGTTAAGCGTTCTGGTCGGATCCGTAAGAACCGGAAAGAACGACTCTCCATGAAGCGTCTTTTTTCCGTTTAAGTCCTCGTTTGTTATGTCCATTATAAAAGGAACGTAAAAAGCGTATCTGTTTCCATACCCGTGATTGAAGGTATAGCCGTTTAAAATTAAGTATTCGGGCTTTTTAAGATATTCTAAAATAGATACTGCGGAAGATTTTATTTCATTGTCCGCTATAAATTTTTTTGCTCTCGCAAATTCTTCCGATTCGTAGAATTCGTCGCAGTCCATGCTTAAAAAGTAAGAGCACCCGGCTTTTTTTACTAAATGAAGTCCGATATCCCTTTTCTTTTTTTCGTTGAAATGGAGATCTTTCGTTAAGTCGGGCTCGTATAGATATAGTTCGTCCGCGAGTTTCAGCCTTTTTAATTCGTTTAATTTATCTTCCAGGTCAGGAGCGGCCTTTTCGCCCGCGTTGCTTATTTTTTGATATACGACGGCTATGTAATCCGCTTCTTTTCTTATAGCGCTTATTGAAAACGGAAGAATTTCCTCTCCGTCGAATATATTATAAGCTATTCCCAACTTATCGTTTCGCAATGTTTATCCGTCCTTTCCAAGAAAAAAATCGAAACAGTCTTCTATTTTTTGTATGATTTTTTTTCCGGAGTAATTATCGACCGCATATTTTTTCGCATTCTCTTCAATCGAACGTAAGTTTTTATAATTTTCGTAAATATATTTTAAAGTTTCAAACCATTCGCTTCGTTTAGCCAAAAAACCGTTTTCGCCATGTTTAATAGCTTTTCTGAAGGAATATGCCGGAGACGCGCAAGTAATGGTGCCCATAAGCGCCGATTCAAAAAATTTAAGTTCCGATTTGCAGTCGTTAAAAAGACCGGGCGTTAAAGGAACGACGTTTACATGGACTTTGCCGTATAGCGTTTGAAGCGTTATAAAATCGACTGGAGGACTTTGAGTTATTCTTTTAGACTTCATAAAAACTCTGGCGTCTTCGGGAAGAGTCAATCTGCCCGTTATTTTTAGACGTATGTCTTCATACTCGGTCAATAAACGTTTTATGCCGCTCCAGGCTTCCAGAAAATCTTTGTTGTGGGTATTTGTTCCGCTGAAATAACCCAACGTAAAATCACCGTATTTTTCCGCGTCTTTGACCGATTTCTGCTCTTCGTTCAGAAAATTGGGTATCGATTTGAAAGGTTTGCCAAATTTTTTAAGGAGAAGTTTTCCTAAAAATTCGTTCGTAGATATGAAGCCGTCGCATAATTTTGCCATAAGGTAATATTTGCCGGTAGCAGCTAACGCCGGTTCGAGATTATTTTCAATATTTTGAGAATTTCCGATTTTATCCAACAGATATTTAAAGTAATCGGGGCTGAATAAAAGATCGTCGATATCGAAAAGAATTGTTTTCTTATGTCTTTTAATAAATCTTACGGCTTTTTCCATATCTTTGGAATATTCGGTTCTGCATATTATCGCAGCGTCTATGCCGTTTATAAATTTAGCGGCTTCTTTAAGCTCGTATGGGAAAAAATATACCGCTCCGTATTTTTCGCTTTTTTTTAAAATTTGACATATGTTGTAAACCCTATATCTGAAAGTAGAGTTTATATCGAAAAAAGGATATATTATCGCCGCCGTCTTCTTTGTTGATTGTATTAACTCTTTAAGCTCGTTTAAACGAATGGTAAGGGGAATATCGCATTTTTCAAAATCGCTTTTTTTCGTCTGTTTTTTTTCGGCGGATATACGGTCGATTTCAAAATCATACATGGCTTTTTGTTCCATATAATGTTTGGGAAGCTTTAAGCCTACGTAACATGGCAGTTTTTGCAGCCATCTCTTGAAAATTAAGATCGATATTCTAATTTGTTCGTCCATTATATTACTCGGTCTTTCTTTTTGTCAAATTTTTGATCTTAAAAAATGCCTTTAATTAAATTGACGAATTTTTTGCCGATTTTATACGGCGCGGAATTTTGCAGCGCCGATATATAGCGCGAGTCGAAATCGTTTAAAGAATAGTCTCTTTTCGTCGGAGAAAGGTTCGGATTATAATACGGATCTTTCAAATTTTCTCCCCATCTTTTATGAAAAACGGCCAGTTCTTTTTCCGCTCGTTTTCTTCCTGTTCCGTCCTGATCGGTTCCTCGGGTAAGAGATTCATGATGAATGCCCTGAGCGAACGGAGTAAATATCACAAGATATTTTTTCCGCGCTTTGAGACAGTAATCTATATCTCCGTATCCGAGGGTATATTTTTCTTCAAGACCGCCCAGTTCTTCGTATACGCTTCTTGGAGTCATCAGACATGCGCCGGTTACCGCCGATACGTTTGAGACCGCAGAAACGCGACCGAAATATCCGAGAGCTTCTCCGCCGAAACGCGGATGAGTGTGAACGGCGTTTTTGAAAATGCCTAGAGTCAGTCCGGCGTGCTGAATAGTGCCGTCGGGATATAACAATTTGCAGCCTACGGCTCCCACGTCTTCCCTTTGGCTGAAAGCCAACATTTCTTCTATCCAATTAGGCGTTATGATTTCTATATCGTTGTTTAATAGAACGATATGCTCTCCTTGAGCGTTCGAAACGGCAAAATTATTGATCGAAGAATAATTAAACGGTTTATTCCAATTGATAACTTTTATGACTGCGTTTTTTGACGCAACATCGTAATAGTTGAAAGTTTCGATTTCGGAACTGCCGTTTTCGACGATGATTATTTCATAGCGGTTATAAGACGTTTTCGAAGTTATTGATTCGACGCATCTTTTTAATAAAGCGGCGTTGTTTTTATTAGGAATTATTATGGAAACCGGAGGATTGTTTTTGATTTTGTAAGTTATTTTATTTATGCCTTTATTGGAAGTTATCTCGGAAAATTCTAATCCTTTTCTGGAGAGATGACGCGTTAATACGGCGCGGGAATGCGCATTCCCGATTTCTTTAAATTCTATGTCTGCGCGGAAAAGTATTTTTGGAATTCGCTTTATTGTTTTTGCTTTTTCGCTCGTTTTTAAAATTAAATCATATATGTCGAATTCATTTTTTTCAAGAGAGGAATTTTTAAAAAGTTCCTCCGAAACTATAAAGAAATTTCCTATATAGTTAAAGCTTCTAAGAGTATCGGGAGAGAATTCCGGTTTAAAATAAGGTAAAAGTACGGATTCGTTTTTGTCGAAAAGTTCTTCGTCCGAATATATTAAATCGGGATTGTTGTTTTCGGATATATATTTCCCGGCTTCAAAAAAAGCGAAAGGCTCGAAAATTACCGAAGCGTCGGCGATTATCAAATAACGATTCGCTTTATTCTCTTTGGAAATTCCTTCCGTAAAATCGGAAAATTCGTCTTGCGAACGAAACGAGATTATTTGTTCCGGTTTATAAGTTTGAGCGTCCGCGCTGTTCAATATTTCGCTTATACGTTTCTCGTCGAAATTTATCAAACTGAGAATCGCTATGAAAATAGGAAAGCCGTTTGTCGAATCGCCGTTTTTGCCTTGTTTGTTTTGTTCGGATTCTATATGCCGTTTATAAATTCTGTATTCTGCTTTAGCTTTTTCGAAAAAATGATTTTTTAATTCTTCTAAGGAATTCATAATGAGTTATTTTATAAGCATCTGAAAACGGAACCGGCAAATTCTGGAGAAATGCCGGTTCACTTGCGTCTTTAAATTATCGTCGGTTCTTTTTTTCGACTGTCTCAGCCGCCTGAAAAACGTTTCCGCCGTTAATTTCCAAGAGTTTTTTTATGCCTCCGAATTCGTTTACGGCCGCTTCGGTTCGTCTTTTTATTATATTTTGTATCAGATTTTTCAGTTCCTGTTCTTTTCTCTCGTTCCTTCTCTTAATAAAGATTCCGGATTCCAGCATAGACTTTTTTAGTCTTCTAATCTCGTTTAAGAGTTCTTCCAATCCTTCGTTCGTAAGACAATTTGTTTTAATTACCGGAGTGTCGTTTGAACGATCCGCGTAATTTCCGCTCAGTTCCGCCGCCAGTTTGTCCGCTCCGGCTAAATCGCTCTTATTTACCGCGAAAATATCGGCTATTTCAAGAATACCCGCCTTCATTGCCTGTACTCCGTCTCCAAAACCGGGGGCGAGAGCTACGACGACCAGATCGGCCGTTCGAGCTATTTCAATTTCCGATTGACCTACGCCTACCGTTTCTATAATTATGACGTCCATTCCGAAAGCGTCCATTAACCTTGACGCCTGAGCCGTTTTAAAGGCGAGTCCCCCCAGCGCGCCCCTTGAACCCATGCTTCTTACAAATACGTTTTCGTCTGAATTATGAGGCTTCATCCTGATCCGATCGCCTAAAACGGCTCCGCCGCTGAATGGACTGGAAGGATCTATAGCTATTATCCCTATTTTTTTATTTTCTTTCCTTAAACGAGACGCCAGAAGGGAAGTTAAAGAGCTTTTACCGACCCCCGGAGGGCCGGTTATGCCGATTAAATACGCTTTTCCCGTATGATGTTCCGTCAGCCTAAGGATCTCTTCTCCTTCTTGCGTTTCGTTCTCTATTGAAGAAATCGCCTTAGCCAGAGCCAGCCTGTTTCCAATCGTCAGCTCTTCCGCCGTTTTTTGAGGGTTATGCTCCATTTTATCTATTGGCGCTCCAATTGTCTTCAATGTATTTTATAAGATCGTCGGTTCTTGAGCCGGGAGTAAACACGGCTTTTATTCCCTGCGATTTTAGAAACGGAATATCTGTTTCCGGTATTACTCCGCCTCCTACCACAAGCCTGTCGCCAAGGCCTTTTTCTTTTAGCAGAGCCGTGACTTTTGGAAAAAGAGTGTTGTGAGCTCCTGAAAGAAGGCTTAGCGCGATTACGTCGGCGTCCTCTTCCAGAGCCGCCTCGGCGATATCCTCCGGCGTCTGTCTTATACCTGTGTATATTACTTCAAAACCGGCGTCCCTCATCGCTCTGGCTATCACTTTAGCGCCTCGGTCATGTCCGTCAAGACCCGGTTTAGCTACGAGAACTCTTATTTTTTTCATAATTGTCTCCTCTTATAAAGCGGTATGAGGGCTGTATTCCCCGAATACTTCTCTCATTACTCCGCAGATTTCTCCTAAAGTCGCGTATGATTCCACGCATCTTATTATAGCCGGCATAAGTTCTTCTTTTTCATTTTCGCATTTTATACGTAAATTGTAAAGACTATCTTTGACCTCGTCGGAATTTCTCTCGGCTTTAAGCTTTTTAAGTTTTTCTCTTTGCGATTTTTCGGCCGATTCGTCTATTCTTAGAAGGTTTTCCGCGGGAGGCTCTTCTATAGTAAATTTGTTTACGCCGACTATAATTCTTTCTTCGTTCTCAATCTCTTTCTGCCAAGCGTACGCGCTGTCCTGTATTTCTTTCTGCACGTATCCGTTTTCTATAGCCGCGACGGCTCCGCCGAGTTTATCTATTTTGTCGATGTATTCGAGAGCTTCTTTCTCAAGTTTCGAAGTTAGACTTTCTATATAATAGGAACCGGCTAAAGGATCGATTACGTCGGCTAAGCCTGATTCGAAAGCGACTATCTGCTGAGTTCTCAGAGCCGTTCTAACCGAATCTTCGGTAGGCAAGGCTAAAGCTTCGTCCCTTGAGTTGGTATGTAGAGATTGAGTCCCTCCCAGAACGGCCGCGACGGTCTGCAAAGTCACTCTTACGATATTATTGTCAGGCTGCTGAGCGGTAAGCATTGACCCGGCTGTCTGAGTATGAAATCTTAGAGCTAAAGATTTTGTTTTTTTTGCTCCGAACCGTTCTTTCATAATTTTTGACCATATTTTTCTTGAAGCTCTGAATTTGCATACTTCTTCAAGCACGTTATTGTGAGCGTTCCAGAAAAAGGATAGTCTGCCCGCGAAATCGTCTACGTCAAGCCCCGCGTCTATCGCGGCTTGAACGTACGCTATGCCGTTAGCTATAGTAAACGCCAGTTCTTGAGCGGCCGTGGATCCGGCTTCTCGAATGTGATATCCCGATATGCTTATGGTATTCCACAGGGGAACGCGTTTTGAACAATATCTGAAGATATCGGTAATAAGCCTCATAGAGGGTTTAGGAGGAAAAATATACGTGCCTCTGGCGGCGTATTCTTTCAATATGTCGTTTTGTATAGTCCCTTTTAATTGTTCCGAAGGAACTCCTTGCTTTTTTGCAACGGCTATGTACATGGCCAATAAAACCGCTGCCGGCGCGTTGATCGTCATAGACGTCGAAACTTTGCCGAGATCTATGCCGTCGAATAAAATTTCCATGTCTCTCAAACTGTCTATCGCCACTCCGACTTTTCCGACTTCTCCTTCCGCTATCGGATCGTCGGAATCGTAACCGATTTGAGTAGGAAGATCGAAGGCGCATGAAAGGCCCGTTTGACCTTGTTCAAGAAGATATTTATATCTTGCGTTAGATTCTTCGCTGGTAGCGAATCCGGCGTATTGACGCATAGTCCATAATCTGCCTCTGTACATAGTGGGCTGCACGCCTCTCGTAAACGGATACTCGCCGGGAAAGCCTATGTCGGAGAGATAGTCTAAGCCTTCAGAGTCTAAAGGCGTATAAATCCTTTGTTCCGGCAGATGTTCCCGTTCAGGCCTTTTTTTTACGCTCCGGCTCGCGTTTTCGTCCCAAACTTCAAAAGCTTTTTTTATGTTTTCTATTTCCATGAATCCTCCGTTTTTTTAGATAAACTGTGAGCGTCGCAATATCTAGCGTAGTTTTGTCTACTTATATTTTATTTTACCTATTTCCTTTTTTTCGGCGGTTATTTTTAATTGGTCGTAAAAGGAAAAGACAATTGGAAACATCGAATATTAAAGGCGTTTGGATATGCATGCGGCGAAAGCTGCGCCGCGTTTTATACGTTTAGTTAAGAGAAGGCGGGATAAATATGTCTGAAATCATTTCTGAAATGACGCTTAAAGATAAAATGGACGCGGCTAAGTTGGCTCTTTTATTTAGAAAAACGATTTTTTGGAAAAGAAAGTCTTCCGTTTTAAAGCGCGTGGCGGTAACTGACGCCGTTTCCGGCAGAACGGCATACTGTTTGATAGACTCGGAATTTTGTAAGGCTATGTTTATCGCGGAGGATGAAGATTCTTTTTTTTCGCTTTTGGACGTAGTTTTTAAAAAAAATTGCGAGGCGGATTCTTTTTATGAGTTAAATTGCGTTGTGCTTATGTTTTCGGACGTTTCTCCTTTTTCGGACGAAGCGAAACGGGAATTCAAGAGAATCGGGCTCCGTTTCAGAGGCCCTCGTCCTTATCCGAATTTAAGTTTGCTTCGCAGATTCGCTCCTTGCGCGCCCGTAACTGAAGAACAGATTGCGACTTTTTCCTTTGTGGCGAAGGCTTTTTTAAAAGCTTCTGGAATCATTGAAAAAAGCGGTATTGAGAAGGTTCGTTTTCCTGAAATGATAAAGATCGTTTATGATGGGGAACGGGACGATATAACTTTAAGTTCGTTTTATCTCCCTCTTAAAAATAGAGAATATTTTTCATTTGTGCCCGAAAATCCAAAAGACGTTCTGGATTATGTCGGCGCAGAATCTCTAGCTCCCGGAGGCGAATTGGAGTTCGGTTTTTACGTTTCTCCCGTGCCTGCGCTTTCTGCCGACGGATCCGCAGTATTTAGAAGAATGTATATGATTGCGGAAAGAGGAATAAAGCTTATAGCCGCAAACGAATTCGAAGCGGATGAGGACGGTATGGTCGCCGTCGCCGACGAGTTTCTCGCGTATATAAAAAGAACGGGTAAACGCCCCTCTAAAGCGGTAATGAGAAATGAGGAGATCAAAGCTTTTTTGGATCCTATTTGCAAAATCCTCGGAATAACTTCGGAAATCGGCCTCTGTTCTTTTCTGGATGCTTCATGGAATATGATAAAAGACGAGGCTGAAGGAGATTAATTTTATTTTGCTTATGGTAGAAAGTTTTTATTAATTCGCCTTGTTTCGCGCTTATTTTACGCATAAATTGCATAAGTGCGCGCAAGTTTTTTAGCTGTCTGCCTTCATATCAGCGTTTTCCGTTTGCGTGTAATGAAGAGTAAAGATTGAACTTGAATAAACGGCTTCCGAGTATACGGGCAAGTGTGCCTCGATTTCTGACGTATATATTACGAAGGAAAACGCTTTCGATTTTTTTATAAACGATTACTTACAAGCTTTGAAGATGAGCGTAAGTATTTTGCGTGGATATTTAATAGACGTAGGCAACTATAGCGGATTAAGTTTTTCATTTTTATTTAATGTTTCTTTGTCTATAATACTTTTGGGGTTGGTTATTTGACTTTTAAGTTTGTTTGTTTACTAATAACGAATTAATTTTGTTAGAAAAGTAAACAAATTGTTATTTAGAGGAAATCAATTAAGTCGCATAGAAAGATACGAAATTGGAGCTGCATGATAGACGATAGCGGTTCCTGTTTTTTTAAGTTAATAAATTTGGATTGCCGGATTATAAAACGGCAAAATTTTGGATTAAAAATTCTGTGGTTAGTATTACTCTGATGAATAAATTTACCGTATTTTCCCTGTTTTTTTTTATTATTTCGTTTTTATTTTTATTTTTTTCCCCGGTAAGAGCCGAAGAGACCTCGTCCGTCGAGCCGGCTTACGACTCTATGAACGAGGAAGTTCGATCCTGTATACTTCAGGCTATAGATAATCATCCTGATTTAAAAGAAATGAGACTTAGAATAGAGCAGTCTTATTACCAATTGGGACAAGTTAGAGCCAGTTTCTATCCTCAAATTGATTTTTCGTCTTCTTATACCGCTTCGGGCAATCAGTCTCTTCAGGCCGGGACGGTTTACGATTACTCCCATTCGTTCTCTTTGAGGCAGTATATAACGGATTTCGGCCGTACTTCAAATTCGGTAAAAGCGTCGTTTGAAAATTATGTCGCTTCCATGTGCGAGCTTAAATCTCTGGAGGATAGCGTAATTTATGACGTCAAGTCGGCTTATTATAAATGTATCGCGGCTAAATCTCTAATCGAAGCTAATCAGGAGTCGGTAGACGCTTATACGGAACATCTTAAGCAAGCCGAGGCTTTTTTTGCGGCGGGACAAAGTTCTAAAATTGAAGTTACGAGCGCAGAAGTTAATCTTACGAACGCTAAATACGCTTTGATTGAGTCTAAAAACGCTTTTCAGCTTGCGTTGGTGGCTCTTGTCAACGCTATGGGAGTTTCTTATGAGCCGGTATTTGATTTATCGACCGGAAATATTCGGCATTTGCCTGAAATTTCGGCTTCTTTGGAAGACTTATTAATAGCCGCTCAGCTCCAAAGACCGGATATACTTCAGTCGGAAGCTCTGCTGAGAGCGGCCGAAGCTTCTTGCGCCGCGGCGGCGGCAGATTTCGCCCCTACGGTATCGGGATCCGCGGGATACGGATGGGGAGGAGAGCATTATCCGATGACTCATTCCTGGAGACTCGGCTTGACTATGTCGATTGCGATTGCCGACGGAAACGCCAGAGTATATAAGCTGAAAGAAGCCAAAGCCAGAGTAGAAGCGGTGAAAGCTTCGAACGAACGACTTTTGCAGAACGTTAGGCAGGATATACATTCCGCCTTTATCACGATGCAGACGGCTAAGGAAAATATACAGGTGACTTTAAAAGCTTTGGAATTGGCGAGGGAAAATTTTTATTTAGCCGAAAGCAGATATAGAGTAGGGGTAGGTTCTAATTTAGAATTTATCGACGCTCAAGTTTCTCTGCTGGAATCAAGAATTAATAGAATTTCTTCTATCATGGATTACTACGTCGCCGTAGCCGCTCTCGAAAGGGCAGTTGGAACAGAGCTTGCCGACTATAGCGGAACTTTGCAACTTAAAGACGATTCAAAGTCCGAAGACGATTCAAAGCCGGAAGACGGCGTTTCAGAACATTAAAATAAAAAGTTTGCTGATATTAGTCTTCCTTAAAACAGGTTGACGACTAGTTTTTACTATACGCTGAATGGAGTCAGGTTATTCACAATGAAAAAAAATAAATGGATACTCCCCGTAATTATTTTGGTCGCGGCGGCTGTCGCAGTCGTTATTTTCGTGAATTCTCAAAAGAAGCCCCCGTCTTTTACTACCGTCAAAGCGGAAAAGGGTAAGATAAGCCAGACCGTAGTAACTACCGGCACTCTTCAGCCGGTTATATCCGTTAACGTCGGAGCTCAGGTGTCAGGTAAGATAGAAACTCTTTACGTCGATTATAATTCCCCCGTAAAAACCGGACAGCTTCTCGCGAAAATAGATCCTTCGCTATTTGAAGCGCAACTTGAAGAGAGCAGAGCTTCATATGATTCTTCCATAGCCTCGGAGCAAAATATGAGCGCTCAGTATCAAACGGCTCTTATGAACGTTAAAAAGGCCCAGGCAAGTACGAAAACGGCTTTAGCCCAGCAGGAAATAGCCAGAGCTAACGTAATTTCAGCCGAGGACGCCTTAGTTTCCGCAAAGGCCGATTTAGCTAAAGCTAAAGCTACGCTTGAAAATCGCAAACTTGAATATGATCGAGCCGAAAAATTATATAAAGACAACTTTATTTCGGCTTCGGAGAGAGATTCCGCGGAGATGAATTATAAAGTTTCTCTTGCCGACTTGGATTCGGCTTCGGCCGCGTTAAAACGCTCAGAATCTTCAGTGACAGCCGCAAAATTGCAATTGGACAGCTCCATATATGACGTAGACGCGGCAAAAATAGCCGAAGATACGGCAAAAAGCCAAGCCGAGAGCTCTTTAAATCAGTTCAAGTCGGCTCAGGCTCAGGTCCGTCAGAGTAAAAGCCGGTTAGAGCAGGCCGAAGTTAATTTGGGATATACTATGATATATTCTCCGATAGACGGAATAGTAACGAGCAGAAGCGTCGACGAAGGACAGACCGTGGCCTCTTCGTTTAATACTCCGGAACTTTTCGTAATAGCGAAAGATTTAAAAAATATGGAAGTTATAGCTAACGTAGACGAAGCCGATATCGGAAAGGTTAAGAAAGATCTTCCCGCTTCTTTTACCGTGGACGCTTTCCCGAACGAAACTTTTAAAGGCGTGGTGAAACAGGTAAGAACCGCCGCTACCGTCGAATCGGGAGTCGTCACTTATCAAGCCGTTATTTCCGCCGATAATCCGTCTCTTAAGCTTCTGCCGGGAATGACCGCGAATATAACCATCATAGCTAAAGTGAGCGAAGAAAATATTAAAATTCCTAACGCGGCTTTAAGATTTAACCCCGAAACCGTTCCTAATTTTCCTCGTCCGCCTAAAAAGAAGCTAGATCGCCCTTCCGCCGATAAAGCCGATAAAATCAAGACTAACGTAAAGAAAGATAAAGAAGGCAAGGTCGACAAGGAGACAGTTTGGATTTTAACCGAGGGCGATATTCCAAAACCCGTTAGAGTTACCGTTGGAATTAGCGGCGGCAATTTTACCGAAATGTTAAAAGGCGATATAAAGGAAGGAGATAGGATAATTACCGGAGTACAATCTCTTTCAACGCAGAAAAAAACAAAAGGAGGAATGGGGAAGCGTCCGGGACGTCCGATGAGAGTTTAAAAAAATATGCGCAGCAGCGAGATATATAAAGTAATTGAAGTAAATAAACTAAATAAAATATACGATTCCGGAGAGGTTAAAGTTCATGCGCTAAGGGGAGTGAGTCTATTTATTGAAAAAGGCGATTTAGTCGCTATTATGGGACCTTCCGGAAGCGGTAAGTCTACGTTTATGAATATATTGGGATGTTTAGATAAGTCGACTTCAGGAGAATATTTCCTCGACGGTAAAAACGTCTCAAATATGACTAAAGACGAACTTGCCGATATACGCAACGATTTAATAGGTTTCGTTTTTCAGGGTTTTAATCTTTTGTCGAGAACTTCGGCATTAGAGAACGTTCAGCTTCCTCTTCTATATTCAAGAGCCAGGGCGTACCATAGTAAGGAACGCGACGAATTGGCAAAAAAAGCTCTGGATTCGGTCGGTCTTTCCGGCAGATATAACCATCAGCCTAATCAACTTTCAGGAGGGCAGCAGCAGAGGGTCGCCATAGCTAGGGCTCTTATAAAAAATCCGGCTATGATTCTTGCCGACGAGCCTACCGGAAACCTTGATTCAAGAACCAGCGTTGAAATTATGAATATATTTCAAACAATGAATAGACGTAACGGAATCACGGTCGTTTTAGTTACTCACTCAGATGAAATAGCCCGCTTTGCAGATAGAGTTATCGTCTTAAGAGACGGCAAGGTAAAAGAAGATATAAGAAATGACAATCCTGAAAACGCGGAGGAAATGCTGAAACAAATGCCCCTTCCGGAGGATGACTTATGACAGTATGGGCAACTATGCGAATTGCCTTAAAGGCTTTGTACGCTAATAAACTTAGAACCGTGCTTACTATGCTCGGCATTATTATCGGCGTCGCTTCGGTTATAACTATGGTTAGCATAGGACAGGGAGTTTCTAAATCTGTTGAAGCTAATATTTCATCGCTTGGAACGAATATATTGACGATAACTCCAGCGACTATAAAGAGCGGAGGAGTGCATCAGTCGGGCTTTATGGTTCAAACGCTTACGGTAGACGATTCTTATGCTATTTCAACCGAGTGTCCTATGGTCGCTTACGCTTCGCCAATGGTCAGAAGATCGATGCAAATCGTCTATGGGAATCAGAATTGGAATACTTCAGTATATGGAGTTTCTTACAATTATAACTTGATAAGAAACTGGAATGTCGCTCAGGGAGAATTTTTTACCGAACAGGACGTAAAAGGCAGTTCCAAGGTATGCGTCGTGGGATCGTCCGTGGTGGAAAATTTGTTTGTCAATGACAATCCTATAGGACAGGTTATAAGAGTTCAAAAAGTGCCGTTTAGAATAGTGGGAGTTCTGGAAACGAAAGGCGAAGGTATGGGAGGCGATCAAGACGATTGCATTATGGTTCCTTATACTACCGCGCTCAGCAGAATTTCAAGAATGAAATATATACAGTCTATCGTCTGTTCGGCGATTTCTGAAGATATGACTAATGCGGCGATAAACGAAATTTCTTCTCTATTGAGACAGAGACATAGAATTTTAGACGGAGAAGAGGACGATTTTACGATTCGCTCGCAGATGGATTTAGCCGAAGCTATGGCTGAGACTACCGGAATGCTTACTTTATTTTTGTCCGCTATTGCTTTTATTTCGCTTCTTGTAGGCGGAATAGGCATTATGAATATTATGCTTGTTTCGGTTACTGAAAGGATAAGAGAAATTGGAATACGAATGGCTCTTGGAGCTAGAGGCGGAGACGTTTTAAAACAGTTTTTATTCGAGTCTATGACTCTCTCGCTATTTGGCGGCGTTATAGGTATTTTGTCAGGAGTCGTACTATCTTTGCTTTTAGCCCGTTTTGCGGATCTTAATACTTTCATCTCCGTAGAAGCTATAGTAATTTCATTTTTGTTCTCTGCCGGAGTAGGAGTTTTCTTTGGCTTTTATCCGGCATGGCAGGCTTCAAAATTAGATCCTATAGAAGCTCTTAGACATGAATAGAAAAATCTGCTATGTTTGAAGTAATTAGAACCGGAATTCAGGAAATATGCAGTCGTAAACTTCAGTCTTTTCTCACTATGCTTGGAGTCGTTTTCGGCGTAGCCGCCGTAATCTCAATGGTCTCAATAGGCGAAGGAGCTAAAAACGACGCTGAAGAGCAGCTTCGGAGACTTGGCTCTAATACTGTGATGATAAAGCGAATAGAGCCTGATATCGGAAATATAGAGAAAAATTTGAAAAAATCGCCTTACGGTTTAAATTACGGAGATATGACTTCAATATCCGAAATATTTTCGTCCGTATCTTATTTTTCTCCTTATTTTGAAGCTGAAGATAACGTTAAAGTTCAAGACCGGACGATAAAGGCTTCGATAATAGGCTCTAACGAACAGCTTCCGATTATAGCTAATTTGACTTTGGAACAGGGCAGATTTATTTCTGCTATGGATATAGAAGATTTTAGCGAAGTATGCGTGCTTGGAGCGAACGTTAAACGTAAATTGTTCGCTTATGAAAATCCCATAGGGAAAACTTTGACGATTAAAACGCGCCAGTTTAAATGCATAGGTTTTCTTTCTTCCTTAAAGTCTTCTACCCTGGTGAAGATGACGCCTCACAACGATTCGGTTTATATACCCATTTCTTCGGCGGTTCAGAATTTTAATTTGGCCTCTTTGTCAGCCAACGTTTCGAAAGCTCTTAATAACGAGATAAACAGAAATTCTAAAAGAGTATTAAAAGGACTTCTTAAAGCAAGATATCCAATCGACAGCGCTCCGTTAAGTATGATCCTTTTAAAAGTTGGAGACGAAAAAGAACTTTCAGGATTCGGAGATCTTGTGCGCTCAATCTTACTTAGAAAGCATTCCGGGCAGGAAGATTTCAGCGTTATCGAGCCTGCGGAATTACTTAGGCAAAAACGGCGCGCTCAGAGAATTTTTAATATAGTTATGGGCTCTATCGCGGCTATTTCTCTTTTAGTAGGAGGCATAGGCATTATGAATATTATGCTTGCATCCGTCACTCAAAGGACGCGAGAAATAGGTATACGACGCTGTCTGGGCGCAAAAAAATCAAATATTTTGGCGCAATTTTTAACCGAAAGTCTCATAATAACTTTAATAGGCGGTATGTTGGGCTGCTTGTTGGGAATAGCCCTAGCTTGGTTCATATCTTATTATGCCGGTTGGCAGACCGTGATATCATATTCGGCTGTTTTTAGCGCGATATTCGTTTCTATGTCTACCGGTATTATTTTTGGAATTTATCCGGCTTGGAAAGCGGCTTCTGTAGACCCTATAAAAGCTTTGAAATATGAATAAAATCTACGTTTAGACAAAAAAAAGAACCGATTTTCTATAAAGAAATCGGTTCTTTTTTAGTTTTTAATTCAGCGGATCGTCTAGAGATAAATTAGAAAGATCGGATAGTTCCGATAACTCGTCTACGGAAAGTTTATCTATTGATAAATCTTCGGGCAATAATTCCTCTTCTATAATGAAATCGTCTTTCAAGCTTTCTTTTTTCGTTGGAATCTCAAGCGATGCGGGAAGTTTAGATTTTTTTTGTTTAGTTTCACTTTTAGCCGTATTTTCAGAAGTCTCTTTTTTATGTTCGGTTTCCGGCTTCAGCTGTTTAGGCTTATCGGCGATATTTTCTTCAGTTTTGTTCTCAGGCTCTTTT
The DNA here is from genome assembly GCA_949288455.1 of uncultured bacterium. Classification (GTDB taxonomy): domain Bacteria; phylum Vulcanimicrobiota; class CADAWZ01; order CADAWZ01; family CADAWZ01; genus CASEKF01. Next base: position 50,488 of record CASEKF010000015.1, on the reverse strand, counting down.
TCAACGTTCTCTTCGGATAAAATCTGCATGCTTTCATTACTATCTTCGTCCTCTTCGCGATTAGCAACGCTTTTAATTATTAACTCGTTCAGTTTTACGGGAGTGAAATCGACAAAGTTAGAAAGCTGATTGGAAATGTATGCGGAAGATCTGTCGATGATAAATAGGTCTATCATTTTGTCTATAGCTTCTAAAGTTTCGATAAAATTAAAACTGGCTTCGCTGCCGCTCGATTTTTCTATATGCTTTTTAATCAGAAGAGGAATAGGCTCCGTTGATATTAACAGGACGTTTTCTATATTATACGACGATATATATAAATTGATTTTATACATGTCGTCGACGGTAGTTTTTTTGTCCGTTAGAACAAAAAGATACGACTGACCGTTTATAATCGAGAATAGATAAATAAAACTGTTGTCGCCTTGCCATATGCGCACTTTATTTAAGTCTACGCCGGCTTGTTTGAGGGAATGAAGGATTCTAATCTGAAGCCAGAATCCGTTTTCAATAAATTTTTTGCCTATTTCGGAACAGGAAATTATTTCGTCTATCGTTTCGTTAGCGAGAGAGTTTCCGCAAATAAAACATTTGTTGGCTCCCTGAGGAGTTTCTTCAAGAGCGTTTCTTGAAGAAACTTTTAAAATAGGCTGTCCGGTTTTGCTGCACTGAACTACGAATTCCTTCGTTATTACTTTTCGCTTTTCAAAGATATCGACGATCGGAGCGATCTGCGGAATATCTGACTGCGGAAATATTTTAGCGATTGAAGTCGAAGAACAATCTTTTATTTTATAAAGGAAGTTTCTTGTTTTGGCGTCTTCTAAAACTAAGGATAGATCTGTTTCTTCTTCGGAGGGAATACAAACGGAAGACTGATTCTCTATAGCTTGTAAAATTTGCTGATCATATTCTTTAGAAACCCATACTGAATTTTCCGCGTTTAGACTTTGAGCCGCCAGCATTATTTTGCGTTTAAATTCGTTTAGTAAATTGACCGCCGTTTCTTGTTCGTCCGATTTGCCTACGAACCCTATTTTAATATTTCTTTCTATTAGATTTATATCGTAAAACAGTACGTCTTTATCATTAGTCAGCGTTACGTCGCCGAAAACGCCGGTTTCTTCCAAAGTATCCGTTAATATCTTGTTCCACCATTTCGCAAAGCCTGATTCCGGAAGATTAAGTCTATTCCAATATTCTTTTCTTATAGAATATAGAATGGGATTGCAATTTTCTGAAAGTTTGTTGATAAACGTCAGCACAGAGTTTAATTCAACCGTATCCAGTTCCATTTTTTCCAAAGATATTTTCATCCTTATTCCTCGCTGCTTTTCATAATGACATTCGCAGGTTATTTTGCGAATAACTTTTGTTCTTGAAGCTTTTTTCTGTAAAACTTTAGTAAACTCCTTCTAACTTTTTATGAATGGAAGGTCGGTTTAAACTAAAAGGATTGTTTAGAAATTTACAGAAATTTTTACTAAAATTTATTTGTCAATCCGGTAATAATTTCTTTAAATTTTAGGAGGCAGATATGAAAGCCGTCGTGATGGCAGGAGGAGAAGGCTCCAGGCTTAGACCTCTAACTGTTAATACTCCAAAACCCTTGGCTCCGGTTTGTAATATTCCCGTTATGGAACATATGATTGGACGCCTTGTCAGGCATAATATTAAAGAAATAATAGTCACGCTTCATTATTTGGCAGACGAAATAGTAAGCTATTTTGGAAATGGAAAAGAGTTTGGCGTTAATATAAATTATTCTATTGAAGAAGAGCCTTTAGGCACTGCCGGAAGTATAAAAAAAATAGCTTCGTCTTTAGACGATTCGTTCTTGATTATAAGCGGAGACGCTATTACCGATTTTGATTTTTCAGCGTTTATTCAATTTCATAAAACTAAGAGGTCTAAAGCTAGCGTTATTTTAAAGAAAGTGGAGAATCCCTTGGAATTCGGCATAGTAATCACCGATTCAGATTCGGTTATAAGAAAATTTATCGAAAAACCGGATTGGGGAGAAGTTATTACCGATACCGTAAATACCGGTATTTATTGCCTTGAGCCCGAAATCTTAGACTTAATGGAAAATGGAGCAGTCTATGATTTCAGTAAAGATATATTTCCTATGATGATGAAAAAAGGCGAGCCTTTGTACGGGTGCGTGCTTGACGGTTATTGGTGCGATATAGGCAGTCTTGAACAATACAGATTAGCGTCATGCGACTTGTTTCAAGGTAAAATAGACGTCGATATCCCGGGTAAGCTCGTTAGGAAAAATATTTGGATAGGAGATAACTCGTACGTTCATCCTTCTGTCAAATTATCCGAATATGTAGTGATAGGGAAGAATTGTAAAATTTCGGAAGGAGTACATATAGGATCTTACGCTTCTATTGGCGATAACTGTATAATTTCTAAAGGAGCTCAGATCGAGAGATCTATAATATGGGGAAACACATATATCGGACGGGATTGCGTCGTAAACGGCACGATAATAGGCAAGGGAGCCGTTTTAAAAGAGAAGGTAAGAACTCATGACGGAGCTATCATAGGAGACCGATGCTTTATAGGTCAAGCCGCCAACGTACATTCGAATATCAAAATATGGCCTGATAAAAAAATTGAAGCCGGGGCCGTCGTAAGCCTAAGTTTGATATGGGGAGGCAGATGGCTTGGAAGTATGTTCGGCAACGACGGTATAAGCGGTCTTTCTAATATTGAGATTACTCCCGAGTTTGCTCTTAAGCTTGGAGCGGCCTTCGGTTCCTTTTTTGAAAAGGGAAACACTATAAATACTTCGAGAGACGAGCATCCTGCGTCGCGTATGATCAATAGAGCTATTATATGCGGCCTTACTTCGACGGGGATACAAGTCGCCGATCTTAGGGTTGTTCCGGCTGCCGTAGCCAGAAAGGTAACTAGCGCCGGAGCGGCTGAGGGAGGCGTTCATGTAAGAATGAAGCCTTATGACCCTCAGTCTGTTTTTATCGAGTTTTTTAATAATCAAGGCATAAATATTTCTAAATCGGAAGAGAGAAAATTGGAGAATCTTTTTTCAAGGGAAGATTTTAGAAGATGCCCTAGCGGAGAAATAGGAGTTATAGGCTTCCCCCCCAGAGTTATAGATAATTATACCGACGGCTTTTTGAAATGTTTGGATATAGGAAAAATTTCTTCGTCGTCTTTTAAAGCGGTCATCGATTATGGCTTTAGTTCTTCCTCCGCCGTTTTCCCTAATATTTTAGGCAAACTCGGATGCGAAACTATTTCTATAAATTCCTATATAGATCCTCACCGCGAAGGAGTTTATTCTAAGAGGAGCCAGTTGTCTCAACTGTCAAAAGTAGTCGTAACTTTGGGAGCTAACGCCGGAGTATATTTAGATTCTGATTCGGAATCTTTTTTCCTTATAGACGAACAAGGAAGACTCGTTAACGGGAACAGATTATTGCTGCTGATGACGTATTTTATTTCTAAAGCATACCCTTTGCCCGCCGTAGCGGTAACCGAATCGGCTCCTTCCGTTATTGATAAAATGATGTGGGACGCTAAGGGAGAAGTCGTTAGAACAGGAGTAGGCAGACAATCTTTAATGGAAGCCGCTTTAGACAAGACGATAATTTTCGCAGGCAACCATAAAGGAGGCTTCATATTTCCGGAGTTTAACTGCGGTTTTGATTCCATGTTTGCGTTCGCTAAACTTTTGGAATTAATGGCGTTGACAAAAATGTCTATAGGGGAAGCGGCTGATAATCTGCCCGTTTTCTATCAGGCTAAAGCTGACGTCGAATGCGCTTTTTCCGACAAAGGCAGGTTGATGAGATATTTCCATAGTTATTGCGAAACTCATCCTTATTCCGCTATAGACGGAATCAAAATATTTTTCGCAGGCTCTTGGGGACTTGTAGTTCCCGATAAGACCGAACCCGTTTTGCACCTTACGTCAGAGGCTAAGTCTCAGGAACAGGCTAATTCCGTGATAGAGCATTTGAAACAAAATATAAAGATTTATAAATCGGAAGAAGCCGCAAAAAGATCCGCTCTGAAATTGAGAAAATGCGAGTATGCCGAAAATATTTTTAATTGTTCTTCGCAGAAGAAAAAATTAGCCGCAAAGAGATTTTATTTCTGTATCCCGGGAGAGTATACCGGTATGTCCGCGCAATCTTTAGACGAGTTTTTGGAAATTATAGATAAAGCTCCCTCGGCGTCTTTCGAATACCATTTTAGAAGACGGGATTTTGAAGAGTGGCTGAGAACCAGCCTTTGTCTTGAAGACGCCGCAGATAGAATTAAGAACGCCAGACTTAAAGGGGTTAAGTCCGGCGAAATAAAATCTTTGATTACGGGAATTTTGAAAGATTTTGTATGACGTAAAAGTAAGAGTCGGGCGATTCTTGAAATTTGTTAAATCCTATATTTTTAAGCAGTTTTTCAGAAGGAATGTTATTCTTTGACACTTCGGCTTTAACTGATTTCGCGCCGTTCTTAAACGCCCATTCTATTAGCGCCTTGACGGCTTCGGAGCCGTACCCGGCGTTTCTGTAGGCTTCCTGTATCACGTAAGCTATTTCGCATATTCCGTTTTTATCGGGAGGCCCGTAAAATGCCATGCCGCCTATTATTATATTTTCATTTTTTTTTATTATTTCCCAGTTGGTAAGCCATTTTTCGTTTTCTAAATCCGACTCTACGGCTGAAATCATGCATTCTAACGCTTCTCGTATAGTAGGGTCATGTAAATCTTCTCCGGAAGAAGCCGCTTTAAGCCCGAGAGATATTTCCATGTTTCTTCTTCCGGTTCTGCATAAATATAAATGACGCAGAGTTAACGGAATTAATAAAAGTCTTTCTGTCGCAAGGTTAAAAATTTCTTTATTCTCTGTATCTCGTTTCTTTTGTGACATATTTTATGACTCCGTCTATCCCTTCGCGTTCATATATGTCCATGATTCTCTTGACCGTTTTGGCTTCCTCGGGATCTCTGCGAGAGCAGCCGTTAAGATAAGACAATGCCGAGTTGCTTTGCCCCTTTTCTATATAAGCTTGTACGGTTATCCAAGAAGCTAATCCCTCTTTAAACGACGTGTCTTGAAGAGGACAATAAGAGGATTGCCAAGCGTGAGTAAGCTCATGGGCCAGAGTCGCGAATAATTCCGTTTCGTCTAAATTAGAGGGGATATAAATCACTTCAGGCGAATGGGGCCTATAAAACGCTTGTACATTTGCTCCTGATTTTCCGGAATTAGACGCTTCTATTTTGACGAGATCCGGACTTTCGACTCTAAGCAAAATATCTCTTGGAACCGACATTTTAAATTTTGCCATAAATCTTTTAGCGTCTTCATATATAGGTTTGGCGTCGTTTTCCGTCGATATCTTTTGATTTGCAAAAGATAAAGAAACTAAAGATATAACGAATGCGACTGTTAGGACTGTTAGAAAAATAATGAATACGGGCTTCTTCATCAATATCTCCTTTTATTTTTTTTCTTGACATGGTGTAGTTTTAATTTTAACGCTGTCGCCTTTAAAATCATAAACTATATTTTGTCCTTTACCGGCAAGTATCGTATCGAAACCTTCTCCGGCGTCAATAATATTATTGCCGTCCTTAACGCTTATAAGATCGTCTCCCGCTCCTGAATTTATAATATTATCGCCGGTTCCGGCATATATTTTATCGTTTCCCGTTCCGGTGTTTATTATATTGTCGCCGTTCCCCGCAAAAATTATGTTGTTTCCGTTTCCAGTCTGAATATTATCGTTTCCGTCGTCGGAATATATTATATTGTTTCCGTTTCCCGTTATTATAAAATCGTTGCCCTTTCCGGTATAAATAGTACAATCTCCGTCGCCTGTCTTTATATACAAATCATGAGTTACGTTTTTATCAGCTATTATAACGTCGTTTCCGTTTCCAGTCACGAATCGAAGTCGTTTGGCTTCTTCTTCCGTAAAAGTTTTTGAAACTCCGTTTACCGTTACGGTTAAGCTCCTGTCCTTCCCTTCGGATATTTTGATGATATCCTTATTATTTGTTCCATATATCATTATGGGGGAAGACGATGTGGGTTGTGAAGAAGTTTTTGGTTTTGCTTCTTTCACGGAAGGTTCGCAAGATTCCGCAGTTTCCTCAGGCTTGCGAGATCTAGTCTCTAATTCAAGCCTTTCGATTTTTTTTCTTGTCATTGTTCCCTCCTTATTATTTTGTTATTTAGCTTCGACTTCTTTTAAAACCGTTTCGATTAAATCTACTATTTTCTCGTCGGTAATTTTGTATCTTTTATCCTTTAGAACTATGATTAAGTCGTCTTGATTTTTTTCTATCGAAAATTCAAACGCGATTTCATTGCTCTTTAATTTTGCGCTTATGGCATAAAGACTCCGGCCGGGTTTATCTGAAGTGCTATCATAAGATAACTCCTCAAGCTCCCACAACAGCGCGAGTATTGCGGGAATTTCTTTTTTTTCAGCGCCGGAAGATTTCCAGGTTCCGTTCTTCGTAAAATGAAACGTGTTTTCTCCCCTTGTTATATAGATATTCTTTATGTCTTCGGCGTTGAACTTAAACGGCCTAGTGTCTTTAAATTTCTCGGGAGAAATAAAGAAAATATTATCCGAGACTTTTCGGTCTAATAAAAAAGTTTCGCCTCCGGGAAGTCTTTGGCATAATGAGCTTTCTTTATTCTCTTTCAATAAATACAGACTTTTTTCTTTTTTGTCTTTGTCTGTTACGGAAATATAAGCTTTATATGATTTTGGAGCGTCAGGCGCAAGAGAACCTTGTTTTATATCTCTAACTCTCAGGGATGTGATAGATTGAAGATAAAGAGTCGCTTTTTTAGGATCGGCTTTTTGTTTTGGCATCCCGTCTCCTTCCATCTCCCAAATATCTTCGCGTTTGGATAGCAGAGTAGTATTGTTCTCTGTTTTTACGCGTATTTCTTCCGCTTTCTCGAGGTCGATCGGAAGAGGACTGTCTTCGATGAAGAAAGAATAGGGGCGTTCCAAATCGCCTATTAGTATGGAGCTGACGGTAAATATGGAATTTTGATCTAGTTTCTTTGCGTAAGAAAGATTTCCGTTGTAATTTCTTTTCCCTATTTCTATCGTTTCTTCTCGTTCTTTTCCCGATAGAGTCAATATTATATTTGGCGGCTGAAGGCCAAAATCTTTTAAATTTTCAGCCGGTATTTCTTCTTCTTTTTTCAGATCGCTTAGAAGATAAAGCATATTTTCAAATTCCCAGGATTTTGCCGTAAATTTTTGCGGCGAAGATATATTCCATATCCCGTCTTGTTTTTCAAAGATGACGTATCCGTCCTTTTTGCCTATTGAAACGCGGTTAATTTCTTCCGGCGTTATAGAAAAAATTTTTTTTTCTTCTTTTTCTTTTATAGCCGTCTCTTTTTTAGATATTTCCCCGTATACGTATATACATGCCAGTATTAGCAATACGATAGCTGAAATTAAAGTAGTTTTGCCGTTCATGTTATTTTTTCCCCGCTACTTTTTTTGCTATTCTCAGCGATAACCAAAAACCGAGGATTAATATCGGCATAGCTATGACGGTCTTAAAAAAGAACTGATTAGTTTCCATTGGCGTCATCTTTAAAGGCGCTGATATTTCGTCTTTAGGTCTTATAGCTATCAGATTTTTTTCTTCGACTAACCAAGCGGCCGAATTAAGCAGTAAATTTATATTGTCTCCTCTGTTGACGTATTGTCCGGAAGCCATTAAGGAGCTTCCTAAAACGACTATTTTCTCCGTTTTTTCGCTGTCTTTTACAGGCCTTTCAATAGTTATGCCCGTAATAATTCCTAAATTGTCTATATCTACCGGTTCTCCGTTTTTAGTTTTGATCGAGCAGTTTTGATTTGCGTTTAAAACCGGTTCTATAGTCGTTCCTTCTACGTTTTTTTCAAATTTTAAAGCTCCGCATAAAGGCATAAAATACAGAGTTTTAGTCGGATCAAAGCCTTTGGTTACCGACGACGGCATAGCGGACAGAGCTAAAGTTATAGACGTGGATTCTCCGATGATTTTGCCGGTTTCGTCTTCTATTTGTCCGGGATATTGAGAAAATCCGTATTTAGCGAATATTTTTTTAGTTTCTTCCGGGAACGAGCTCCCCGTAAGCCACAGAGTTTTTCCTCCTTCGCTCATGTATTTTTCCAGAATCTGTATTTCTTTAGGATAGAAAGGAATAGTGGGTCCGGCAATAATAATAAGAGAGGCGTCTTCGGGAATTTTGCCGGTTTGTTTTAGGTTGAGCGAATCTAAGGAGTATATTTCTTTTTCCATAGCCGTTTTTAAAATATCGAGAGACTTTATATTTTCAGGATCGTTTATCGGCAATTCGCCATGACCTGAAAGCATATATACCTTTTTTTCTGTGGAACTTAAAATTTTAACTATTGAATTAGTTATGTTTTCTTCCGTTATTTCTATGATCTTTTCGCGTTTTCCGGCGTCTGTCTCTAAATATAGACACGGATCGAGAGTGACTCCGTATTCTTCGGATTTTTCAGGATTTTTGTTAGGTTCGTAAAAAACGTAAGAAAATTTATTTCCTTCGTTTTTATATAATTTCATCAATTTTTCAATATTGGATCGCCGACTTGGATTTTCGGTAAAAACTACGGCTTTGATCGAAGATTGCAGCCCTTTTAGTATTTCCTTGCTTTGAGGCGAGAGAGTGTTAGCTTTATTTTTCGTTAAATCCCATTTTACGGGGCGCTGATGAGCTATCATAACCGCGATAACGATTATAGCGGCCGCTATTATGACGGTTAACGCCGCGTTGATTTCATATGCCGTTGATTTTTTCATAAGATTATCCTCTCCATTTGCGCGACGTTAAATTATAATAAGTCAAATATAAAAAGAATAAAGTCAGGCCTATGAAATATACGACGGCGGGCAGCTCTATAGTTCCTTTCGTGAAAGTTTCCAAATTTGAGGAAAAGGAAACCGCGTTGAGAAATTCTCTTCCTATGCCGTCCATAAGATCTGCGGAGCCTCCTATAAGCCATAAAATTAAAAATGTCAATATCGTTATAGAGCAAGCCAGAATTTGACTCGACGTAAGCGAGGAAGCCCATATTCCTATAGCCGTTCCGGCTAAGCACGCGAGAATAATACCCGTATATCCGGCGGCCAAATATCCTAAATCCATACCGGGCATATATTTTAGAAGGAAGATTGGAAATAGAGCGGTTAATGCTGCTCCTGGAAGAATAGCCAGTATGCTTCCTATATATTTTCCGGCTATTAAATCAAACTCTGTGAAAGGATAAGTAAAAAGCATTTCAAGAGTTCCGTTCTTCTTTTCTTCCGCGAACACATGCATAGTAGTCGCCGGTATGACGAAGAAAATCATTACGAAGGAGACGGTAGCAGGAAGAGACGCAAGTATAGCCGAGTTGAAGTTTAACTTAGGAGCCGTACCGGGAGGCATCGAAGACGCCAACATACTTTGTTCGGCATAATATACCGTTCTTAAATAAAATAGGATCCCGCATACGGTAATAAGAGCGGCTGCCATAAAGTATGCGGTTATAGATTTAAAATAATAGCTGAGTTCTTTTTTTAATACTGCCGTCATTTCGTTTGCTTAGCCTCCTCGACTATTGCTGAAAATATTTGTTCAAGCGTCAATTTTTCAAGTTTGATTTGATATACCGATATATCTTTGGCGATAAGTTCCTTTATTATGACGTTTCTTATTTCCGGAGATTTTTCGGACAAGGCTTCGATGCCGAAACTGTTTTCTTCATTTAAATTTAGATTTGAATAACCGCACTCCGTAATGCCTTTAGTTTGTTTTATTATGTTAAGCGCGGTTTCTTTATCGCCTCCTAGTTCGAAAAATAATCTGTCTGATTTTTCTATTTTAGAAGAGAGATTGTCGGGAGTATCTGTCGCCAGAACTTTTCCTTTGTTCATGATAATGACTCTATTACATGTTTTGCTGATTTCTTCAAGGATATGAGAAGAGAGTATTATTGTCGATTTTTTAGATAAATTTGTTATTATTTCCCTCATATCTTTGATCTGTTGCGGATCTAGTCCTACGGTAGGCTCGTCTAAAATAAGAATTTGCGGGGAGTTTATTATGGCTTGCGCTAATCCTACTCTTTGTTTGTAGCCTTTAGAAAGAGTTTTTAATTGTTTAAAAGCATAGTCCTGTAGGTTACAATTATTTATAGCGTTATCTTTGCTTTCCCGTTTGGTTTTACCATTCAGTCCTTTGGCTTCCGCCGCGAAATCTAGAAATTCGTCGACTGTCATATCTGAATATAAAGGCGCCGATTCAGGAAGATATCCCGTGTTTTTTCTAATGTACAGCGAATCTTCCGCGACGTTTTTTCCGGCGATTATTACTTCGCCCGAAGTAGGGGGAAAGTACCCGGTTAAAATTCGCATGGTCGTTGTTTTCCCGGCCGCGTTGGGACCTAGAAGGCCGACTATTTCGCCTTTTTCAACGTTAAAAGTTATATTGTCTAAAGCCGTTGTTTCTCCATATTTTTTCGTTAAGTTTTTTACGGAAATCATTATCGCCTAAAGCCTTTCATAGCTATTCTGAAGAGACTTATTTCTTTCTGAATTCGTTTTCTTCCTGTTTAAAATTTAGACTAGAGAGATTCATTTAGCCGGTTTATGAAAGGATTTGTTTTTTTGATACAGAAATTTTTAGTTTAAAATTATATGGAGCCTGTTTTTATGATTTGCGAACAAACTTCTTTGGACGGAGTTCTTGTTATAACTCCGGATGTTTTTAAGGATAACAGAGGCTGGTTTTTCGAAAGTTATTCCAGAAAAAAACTAGAGCCTTTCGGATTATTTTGCGATTTCGTACAGGATAATCATTCAAAATCTGAAAAAATATATACGTTGAGAGGCCTGCATTTTCAGCTCAAGCCTAAAGCGCAGGCTAAACTTGTCAGATGCGTAAGGGGCAAAATACTTGACGTGGCGGTTGATTTGAGGCGATCTTCTAAATCTTATTTAAAGTGGACTTCCGTAGAACTCAGCGAAGAAAATAAAAAGCAGATTTTTATACCCGCAGGATTCGCGCATGGTTTTTTGACTTTGGTCGAGAATACGGAAGTTGTGTATAAAACCGACGAATATTATTCTCCCGAACATGATTTTAGCGTAAGATGGAATGATCCTCAAATATCAGTCGATTGGGGAGAGATAACTCCGGAATTGTCTAAGAAAGACGCTTCCGCGCCGTTTTTAGCGGAATGTGAAGATAAGCTTTTTTAAGCTCGACGCAAAAAAAATTAGGAGGAGATATGAATTGCCCGGCTTGCCGCAATAAACTTTATAAAAAAGATATCAATCTTGGCTCCGATACCCCCGCGTCTATAAACGTTTGTTATAACTGCGGGGGTATGTGGCTTATGTATTCTGAAATTTCTAAAATTATGAAACTGAAGATATTTCCTGAAACGTCGATCCCAATTATAGAACTTCAAAATGGAATAAGTTTGATTGAGGAAGGGACTCGCGAGTGCCCGATATGTTCGTCTGTTTTAAATGTCATGCAGCGTCACGGCGTTAACGTAGATACGTGCGAACAATGTAAGGCCGTATGGTTCGACGGCGGAGAACTTAAGCGTATTTTTGAACTTTCGCATGTCCCGATGCCGGGCGGTTCGATAATCCAGGCTATCTTGGCGTAGATTCTTGGAATAGTCTGGAAACGCCTAGAAGAAGCGTTCGCAGAACAAGCGACGCCATTGATTTCGGAGCTTTTTTTCTGGACTTTCTCGCTGATCTTATATTCGACGGCAGAAGATGATTCTTTTAATTATCAATAAGGTATGGCAAATCGCCATACCTTATTGATAATTGTTATTTTTACGCTAATTTTTTAAATTATCCCATATGCTTTTTTTCTTTTGCTGCGGCTGAGAGCTTTGATTCGAGTTTTGCGAAGTATTTGTCTGTTCTTGTCTTCCCCATACGTCGTTGTGAGCCGAGGCAGGTTTATTTTGAATATGCTGTTGAGACGATATGTTCCCCCAGATTCCGCCCTGATTTCCGGAAGAATTTTGCGTAGTTTGCCATGAGGAAGTTCTGACTTTAGAATCTTCGTTTTTTGAATTAGCGGAATGAGTTTTCGCTTCGTTTTCGGCTCCGGCAGGCGAAATGGGAGTCTGCGGCTGAAGTTTTTTGAGAGTCGCGTTGACCGCTTGCAGAGCTTGAATTGCCTTTTGATTGTCAGGCTCTTTTTCCTGCGCTTTTTTGAGGTATTGCGCCGCTTTTTGAAAGTCGCCTTTTTTAGCGTAAGCGTAGCCTACGAGATAATTTAATTGAAAATTATCCGGCTGAATCGCAATCCCGGCAGGAAGTTGAGTGAGTATTTTATCCATCTGTCCGTTAGCCGCGTATATATTTCCTAATATCAGCCAGGGCCTGATATCGTCGTTCTTTACGATAATAGCCTGCTGGCACATTTTTTCGGCTCCTTCATATTTTTTTTGAGCGAAAAATAATTGAGCCATTTGGAAATAAGCTCGAAAATCTCTCGGATCAATTTGAGTTATTTCTACTAGAACTTCGACCGCTTCGTTAAATTTTTTTTCTTTAACCAGCCTGGAAACTCTATGTTTAAGAGATTTTAAAACTTCTGAATCTAGATGCGTATTTTGCATTAAATATCCTCTCATTTTTTAAACGTTTATTTATTAACGTTATTTGATTGCCGTCGTTAAAGAAAACGCAGGTATTTATAAATTTTTTAATATATCGTTTAATTTATTAGTTTACAGCGTTTTTTTTATTCGTTCGCTTTCGAAAGCGTTCGTTAAAACGTAGTAATTGTTAATATGTTATACCAAACTATTTGTTTTTTATCAAGTCTCTAAGTAATTATAGCAGAAATTTTTTCGTGTCGTAAGGTATTCTCCCGTTTTAATGAAGAATAACGGCATAGGTTTTACTTTTAAATCGAAATATGAACTAAAATCAGTAGTCGCAAAAGGCGCGGTAGGTTGTCGAAACGGAGCTAAAAGCAACTGAGATTTGCCCGGTTGAGGTAATTCAAGAGATGTTTCGATTTCATAAAATCTTTCGCTGAACAGTTTTATATTTTCTATGTGATTGATTTCCATGGACATCAGCAGCAAATTATAAATTATTACGTCGTAAATATCTTCTTGTTCGGAAGCCTTTATTAACGATTGATAAGCTTGTTCGTAAACTCCTGAGCGAGCTAGAACTACTCCGATATTATTCCAGATGTTAGCCTGTTTATCGTTAAGTTCAACCGATCTCTGCATAGCCCATAAAGCTTCGGAACTTTTGTCCAAAGCCATAAGCGTTTCAGCTTTCCCATTATGCGCCTCATAATCTAACGGCGTCGTTTGTATGCTTAAGTTATAACGTCTTAAAGCGTCGTTATATTTTTGGAGCTTATATTGACATTCTCCGCTTTCCCTCCAAGCTACGGCATAATTAGGCGATTTTTCAAGCACTATGTCAAAAATTGCCTTAGCTTCTTGATAACGCTTAGTTTCCATTAGCCATATGCCTTTATTGACGCATGCCGAGACGCATGTAGGCTCTAGCTCTATAGCTCTGTTATAACTAAAGATTTCGTCGTTTATTTTATTGGACGCTCTCATTAAAAGCCCTTTCAGATTCCAAAGCTCAGGATTGTTAGGATCTATGGCGAAAGCTTGATCAATACGTTCGGACGCTTCGTTATATTTGCCCCGTTTAAAAAGTATAACGGCCGTTAAAAGGTACGGAAAGCTGTTGAAAGCGTTTATAGCTTGGGCTTTTGTTATCCATTCTAAAGCTTCGTCGCATTTATCTAAAAGGAAGAACGAAACGGCTTTTAGCGTAATGGCGTCTTCATTGTCTGCCTCTTTTGAGATCGCTTTGTCAAAAAATTCCAGAGAGTCTTCATATCGTCCTATTTTATGCAGTACTATGCCTGAGTTGATATATGCGTATATAGATTCAGGGTTTAGCTCTATTGATTTCGAGAAGGACCATAAGGCGTTTGTATACGTGTTTTTATCTTTGCTCAATATATATCCCTGCGCTTCCCAGAGAAGATCCTCGTTTGGATGTTCCGAAATAAGATTTGATATAATGGTTTTGACCGCTAGGCCATGATCTTCCGTTTTTGACATTGAGATTATCTTATAGTATATTGCGAAGGGATATTCTTCAAAAGCAGAAGGAATTTTATTAAAAGCCAAGTCGGCTAAATCAAATTTTTCCTGATTCATTAAAATATAGCCTTCTATTAGGTTCATTAAGCGCTCGGCATATAAGTTATTTTCAGTATCTTTGGGTTGTATTGCCAATAGCCTGTTAAGAGCAGAGTCATAATTGTGTTTTGCCAAGTCTAAGTAAATATATAAAAACGTAGCGTCTATTGAGGAAGGGTAGAAGGAGAGAAAAGAATCGATTGCGTCTTTAGCTTCGTCCAATCTTCCTGAGGCCAGATAAATAAAGCTCAATGCAAATAAATTAGTCGGATTTTCAAGAGAAAGCCTGTCGAAAAGCGAAGAGAATATTCCCGCTATATATCCCGCCTTTCTTGTAAGTCCGTTTTCCGTGTTTATCGATATTATAGCGAAAAGAGCTTCCGTAGAGGCCGGAAATATAGACAGAATGAATGCGAATGTATCGACGCTTTGTTTTTTTAGTCTTAGTTTTTTTTCTAAAAAACCTTTTAAAAGCCAGAATTTTAACTCTAAAGGAGTCCGGGCTATACCTTGAGAAAGTATATTCAGAGCTCCTATATTATCTCCCAATTCAAACATACATACGGCTACATGGTTCCATAATTCTATTTCGCCCCATACTTTAGGAATTATTTTTTGAAATAATTGCAGGGCTTTCGTATAATCCTTAGTTTTGTACATGGCCTCCAGCGCTTTGTCGTATGCGCTTTCGTTATTGGAATGACTTTGAATTAATAGCGGCTTTCCGTTGTTCTTTCTCAGGAGTTTTTTTAATTCTTCGTAAATTTTTTGTTCTTCCGTAAGAATAGGTTCGTTAAAGTCGACGAATTTAACGCATGGATACTTCGAATTAGAATTCTGTACGTCTTTCGACATGATTTGATTTAGCAGATAAAGCCTGTTTTTTAGGATAGAATTTTCGTCGTATTCTTTTAGTTTGTTTTCGTATTTGCTGAAGTTCAATTCGAACTCTGTTATGGAAAAATGTATATTATCTCGTAATTCAGGCTCTGAAAACCATATGGAATAATCTTTCATAAAGCTTAACGCGTTCAGACGTTCGCACATCGTGTCATATATGAGTTTTATATCCGAATCTTCCCGGCATACTGAGGACAACTTTTCATACGCCTGTTTGCCTTCTGCGTATTTATACAGTTTAAGATAAACGAACAGCAGAAACTTCGCCGCCTGTTTTGAGTTTTTATCCTGCTCTAAAGCTTGCTTTATAAATTTGAGCGCCTCTTTAAACATCCCTTTTTCATAATAGCAGACTGCTTTTAAAAAAAGTATATAAAAATTTGATTGTTCTAGTTCCTCAAGCAGTTCAAAATATTTAAAGGCCTCGTCGTAAGCTTTTATTTTCGTAAGAGAGTCCAATATGCAAACCATGGCTTTCGTAGATTTAGGATTGATTTCTATAGATTTTTTGAAGGAGCTGATCGCGTCAAAATGTAAATGAAGCTGCTGCTTTACGATTCCCTGATTTAACCATGCAAGTTGATATCTTGGATTAGATTCGATTGATTTTGTATAACAAGCCAGAGCGTCGAAGTATTTGCCCTCCTTCATAAATATATTGCCTTTATTATTCCATGCTACGGTAAATCTTGAATTTATTTTCAAAGCGTTATCGTAATATTTTAAAGCAGTTTTAGGATCTCCTATAAGATCGTACATTGAACCTAATTTTAACCATACGTCCGCATTATCCGGATTCAGCTTTGCCGAAGTTTGAAAATATGCGTGAGCTTCTTTGAATTGTTTTATGGAAAGGCATAGAAGTCCCATATAGTAGTGCGCTTTAGCGTTGGTTTTATCTGATTTTAAAGAGGTCTTGAGATCATGCAGGGATTCTTTATATTTGCCCATAACTCTGTAGCACTCCGCTCTTTCAGTGAGAACCTTAGTAGCCATAGGATAGACTTTAAGAGTTTTTGTAAAGACTTCGGCCGCTTCCGCGTACTTTTCAAGAACCATAAGAGCTTCTCCGCGGTAAATCATTCTTTCCAGCGTGTCGTATTCCTCGGCGTTTGAGTTTCCAAAGCTGTATGATTCTATTCCTAATTTTGCCGAAAGGGAAGTGAGATCCGCAAATATTTCGCTGAAATCGCCGTATCTGTCTTCCGGATTTTTTTCCAGGCATTTTAAAGCTATTGCGCTGAGCTCTTCCGGAATGTCTTTTCTTTTTAGGGAAGGATTGTCCGGGATTTTTTCTATATGGCCCATTATGCAGCTTTCAAAATCCTCCGCTCCGAACGGAGGTTCTCCGTCGATCATTTCATAAAGCATGGCTCCGAACGAATATATGTCCGTTAAAGCGCTTACTGTTCCTTCTCCGGTAAAAAGTTCAGGAGCCATATATGGAATTGTTCCTCCTACTTTCGAATTATTGCCGTCCATAGTATCGGTATCCATAAAAGAAGACGTAACTCCGGCCATATCTATATCGATAGCGTTGGCGTCTAAAAGACTTGACGGCTTAGCGTTTTTTATGTCGCTAGGCAAGAGTTCCATCATGGTTTTTCTTTGAGCTTTAATTTGTTCAAGCTCAGAGTCCGCTTGAGAAGAATCCATGGTCTCCGAAAAAATTTTTACTAATCCGAAGTCGGTAATCTTTAGAATGCCGTCGTTCGTAATCATACAATTTGAAGGCTTGATATCTTGGTGTATAACTCCGAGCGTTTTATACGCGTAGCCCATCCCGCTGCAAAATTGAAGCGCGTAATCTATGATTTCTTCGGCGTTAAGTTGTCTGTATTTTAATATAGCTTCTAAATCTGTGCCTTCTATAAATTCCAAAAACATATAAGGCTTGCCGTCGAAGTCTTTTACTTTTATAGCTTGAACTATATTTTGGTGTATGCCAAGTCTTATCCAGATCTCGGCTTCGTGGTAAAACATTTTTACCACTTCCGCGTTCCAGATAAATTTATCTTGGAAAGTTTTTATCGCGTATATTTTTCCTGTTTCTTCTTCAAGAACTTTATAGACTATTCCCATGCCGCCTTTAAAAATATCTTGTATTTTATAGCCGTCTTCAAACGAGTCCCCTACTTTTTTAGTTCTTCTTTCCTCCAGGTTTTTGCCGGTAGCAGAAGACGCTTTTTGGATCTGTTTAACCAGTTCCTCCGCATGACTTATAAAAGGACCGTACGGATCGCAGTCTATAGCTTCTAGTATTAAGTTAAACGCGGTAATATCGTCGGTTGAAGATTTTATAAGACTTTGAGCGGAAGACATGTAAGCGTACGGACATTTAGGCATAAATTCAAACGCTTGCCTAAAGATATTTTGAGCTTTTATCGGCTCTCCGTTCTCTTCCAGTAAGAAACCTAGTTCCATATATGTCGAATACGACGGATATTGACTATTAGCGGCGTTTAATAAATCTATGGCTTGAGGAATATTTCCCAGAGCTTTAAAACATAGAGCCAGCCAATGGTATCCCCATCTAAAATTTACTTTTGAAAGCAGTTCTAAAAAAATATTGGATGCTTTAAACGGATTCCCGTCAAGATAATAATTATAGCCTTCAATCGCTAGATTATACCAGTCGCTGTTATCCATTTGTAAATAATCGGACAGAGCTTTGACTATGGCGTGATTCGCATCTTTTGACGGAGAGATCCCGCAGTAATTTTGAAACATCTCCATTTCTTTAGCCGGTTCGTTAAGTTCATAGTATAAATCGGCAAGGTGAATATAGATATCTGTCGATAATACGTCGTTAAGCATATTTTCGGGAATCCTTGCCGTTATGGAAAGAAGAGCTTCAAGAGCGTTCCTTTTACGGTCGAGGTCTCTAGATATATTCGATTTAAAAAGATAAGCGTCTATAAAATTTGGATCTATGCTTAACGCTCCGTCTGTTTCTTTTAAAACAGATATCAGGGTATATTCGTATTCTTCGCCTTCCTGAGCTTGAGCGTAAATATCTTTAGCTTTTATAAGCTTTATTTTTGCCATTTCCCTTCTGTTTCGGAAATACTCCAGTTTTTTGTGGAACATCATTATTTTGGAGTCGTCGGAGATTTCGTTTGTTTTTTGATTTTCTTCAAAGTTTTCCTTCGTTTTAATAGACGCGCAGTATGACATTAAAGAACCCATATTTTTAAATTCGGGCAGAAAAGAAAGAGAATCGCTTTTGATGGCGTCTCTTAAAGGCCAGTCTATAAAAGCTTTTTTAGACGATTCTACAAAAGACTTGATTAGCTGGAGAAATTTTTGATTTTGCTTGATTATAGTTTTTGAGAGAAAAGATTTAAAATTAAAAATGGAGGCGTCTATTACGAATATTTCCGAATAATCTCTTATAAAAAACAACAACATATACGGAGGTTTTTTCCCTTTGATTGACGCCGCTATTATATGGGAAATTGAAGTCCAGGGAACGTCTGATGTCGTATAATCGTCGGTTATCGACAAAATAAGTTTGTTTGCCGTCGCGCTGAGAATTCGGTTCGATTTTAGTGTTAGATCCATCGGCGTCCTCGCATAGCTCATAGATAAGCCTTGTATATTCGCTTTACTTATATATTATCATTCGCGTTTTTTATTCAGTCAATATTTACTTAAAAGAAATTAGATAAGAAACGCATAAAAAAACGGCTCCGATTAATCGGAGCCGTTTTTTTTATGCGGAGAGAGGGACTCGAACCCTCACGGGATAACCCATACGCCCCTCAAACGTACGCGTCTGCCATTCCGCCACCTCCGCAGATTGTTCTGCGTCGTAATTTGAACAAGCATTATTATAACAAAAAAAAGATATTTGTCAAGCTTTTTTGCGATTAATTAAGTTTTTTTATTTGGAGTCTCAAAATAGCGGGAAATACGTAAAACTTGACGTAGCTTCAGTTTTAGGGGTAAAGGAGAAAACTCGGCCAACTTAGAAAAATATTAAGAATCTTCGTCAAAACTATGTCGATCTACATAGGAAATGTTGAAAAATTATAAAACGCGGCGTTTGAGGTGAGATTTTGACCGGATATTTTTCAATGAGGAAACAGCTGTTTTTATTTTTTGTAGCGGTGATAATTTTGACGCTTTTACCTTTATCGCTTATGCAATTTTTCGCAAGAGACGGAGTTCGTCGTAATTTTGCGCTTAGATCGGAAAGTAAAAGCAAAAGAATAATGTCCAAGATCGCTTATTCCGTAGCGGGTTCCAAATCGCTTGCCGATAGATTGGCATTTTTCTTCGGAGCTTCGTTTGTCGGGACAAATCAATATGTCTTGAAATATAGTCGCGATCAGGCGGAAACTAAGGCTTTGCTTTCAAAAATACTTTTTGAAAGCGTAATTAGGCCTTTTTTTTATAACTCGTTGGAAGATGGCGTAGACGTTTACGCTTCCGCCGTGGCTTTCGTTCCGGAAGCGACTCCTGAAATAGGCGAATTTGCGCCCTATTTTTTTAGAGGAAATCCGGAACAGCCAATACGGTTTTCTGATCTTGCAAAAAAAAATTACGATTATACCGAGTGGGATTGGTATAAAATTCCGGTAGCGACGAAAAAACCTTACTGGTCGTCTCCCTACGAGGATTTGAACGGGGGAGGAATAATGATGATAACTTACTCCGTTCCGGCTCTCGTTAATGACGAAGTGGTCGCGGTAGTTACCGTAGATATCTCGATTTCGGCCTTACAGCGCGTTTTGGAGCTTGAAAATAATAAGGAGAACTCGGAAGGTTATTGTTTGCTTTTGATGCAAAATCGCTATGCCGTCGGATCTAAGTCGACCTGGAAAAATATGCCGTCCAGAGAAGGCGTCATAGATTTTTTGGATTTGAAGAACGACGCCGTAAAATCAAAAGATAAATCTATGATACGATATATCGATTACTTTTTTTACTCCGGACAAACCTTGCTGAACGTCTTGAACGAAGCTCCCAATTTGAGGTACGGTCAACTTCTTAACAAATTCAGGCGAAATTTTAAAGAGATGGGCGTGTCTATCTATGATCCGGAATTGAAAACTAAAACGAGATATTTTTTTACTCCAGTAGAATTTTTTGAAGATTTTATTTTTGTTATAGCTACTCCTGAAAAAGTTTTCTCTGAAGGTGTCAGAAGACTTCAAAGAAATATGTTTTATTTGTTTTTAGGAATTTGTATTTTTGTATCCCCGTTTATACTTTACCTGTCAAAAATTGGAGCGACTCCTACAATGCTGCTTAAGCGTCAAGCGGATATGTTCGCGTTAGGTCGTTTTGACTATCGGCTGCCTGAGATAAAAAGAGGTTCTTTTTTTAAGAAATTATTTGGAGCTTCTTATGAAACGGCGGCGGTTGCGGACGCGTTAAACAATTTGGGTTCGCAGCTGCAAAAAAGTTTTGGAGAAATTGAAAACACGAAAAGGGAGATTATTAGGAGACTTGCGTTAGCCGCGGAATATCGAGACCATGACACCGGTTTGCATGTCGTTAGAGTAAGCGGTTACGTTAATATTATCGCCGAAAAATTGGGATGTTCCGAACGAGACAGAGAGCTGTTGAAAGAGGCGGCCACAATGCATGATATCGGCAAAATAGGAATACCTGACGACATTCTTTTAAAGCCTGGCAAAATGACGCGGGAAGAGTTTGAAGTAATGAAAAGTCATACTGTTATAGGAAAGAAAATTTTATCGGGCAGCGATTCTCCTCTTCTTTGGACTGCTGAAAAAATAGCCGTTTCGCATCATGAAAAATGGAACGGTTCCGGATATCCTTACGGTTTGTACGGGGAAGCAATCCCAGTAGAAGGCCGTATAGTAGCCGTATGCGACGTATTCGACGCTTTGACTTCAATCAGGCCGTATAAAGAACCATGGAGTTTTGATAAAGCTATGGAATATATAAAAAAAGAGAGCGGCTCCGCGTTTGATCCTGCTATAGTCGAGCTGTTTATACAATCATACGAAAGCATAAAAGATATATACGAACGATTTTCCGACGGAAAAACGGTAATTCCGGACGTTCAGGAAACCGATAAGTAAACGGCGTTATAGCCGAAGGCCCCGGAAAATTTATTGATTGTTTAAATATTTTTCTAGAATTTTTCGCTTCTTCAGATATTTTGTTTTTAGTTCTTGATAAGATTGTTCGGTAATTTCTCCTTGAATAAATCTTTCGTCTAAAATATCCAGTAGCTGCCGTATCTTTTGTCTTTCTTTCTTTAACGTTTCCATATTTTCGGGCGTAAGATTTGACGCGACGCGCGACCGAACTTTCATACGAAGAGATTGCAGCGATTCTTCCTGCCGTATTTTTTCTGCGGTTGGAGATTCGGCTTCTTGTTCTTCCGTAGGAGCGGCCGCTTCTTCCGCTTCTATTTGTAACGCTCTAATAGACGCGTATGAATTATTTGCATTTGTAGCGGCGCTTTCTTCCTGTAATTCGTTTATTTCCGTCCGGTCTTCTTCGGTTGTTTCAGTTCGTCCGTCGGTCTTTAAATCTGATTCGGATAAATGAACGGCTTCGTTATTCTCGTTATTCTCAGATATGGAAAGATTAATTTTTTTGTTTCTTTTAATTTGAAAAACGTCCCGTCTTTGTTCGTTCGATTCGTTTGAGTCCGCCTCTTCGTTTGTCGTTGCAGACTGAGAACTAAAGGCGGCGTTGAATTTCATAAGAGCTATTCCTTTAGCTAATTCTTTCCGTTTTTTATTATAAAGTTCTTGTCTTTCATTATGTCTTTCTTGCTTCTCTTTTTCGATATTTCTGACTTCCGCCTTTCGAGCTTGGATGAACGTCCATCTTTTCGCCTCTATTGCAAGATGATCCAAAGTCGTTCTGGTTAAATTTAGTTCGCCGTTTTCTTCCGTAAGAATGTGGATGTTGTTTTTATCCAAAAAATGTATCGACCATGGAACGTTCATTTCTTCAAGAGCGGCGAACGACGCGTAGCATTTCGTATAATTGTCAAACGTTTTTATAATAATTTCGTTGGATTGATTTTTAAACGCTAAAAAATCGGTTCCTAAACCTACGGTTTCCCAGTCGGGCTTTTTTTCAATTCTTACGCTGCTTTCTTCAGGGCTTATGATAAGAGCTCCTTTGCCTCTAGCGTCTTCTATATCCGCCAGTATAAGCCCGTCCGAGTTTATGTCCAGTCTGCTGAGAGCGGTTTCGTTATTTAACAATATCTCTTTGTAAACCGTAAATTCCTTGACTTTGACAAGCGATACTTTGGTATATTTGCCCGTTAATTTCTTGATAGGCTCGGCTATTGCTAGCCAGTCAAAATCGTTTGAAATTGTCCAGAAATATTTATGCGAATCGATTTCAGAGTGCGTGTTTTCATAGTAATCTTTAAAATTGTCGGTTATTAGGCTGATAAATTGAAGCTTATGTTTTATAAGTTTTTTTTTCGCTTCCGATTTGGTGAAAAAAAATTTTACCTTATCGGTAAAATTAGAAATCTTTTGTTTTAATCCTAAGCACAGTTGAGTTCCGCTTGAGTTTATTTTTAGTCCCGTAATTACGGTGTCTTTAGAGGCTAATTCTTGGGCTGTTAGTCCTTTTAATGGCGTAGGGGAAATACTGGGATCTGCAAAAATTTGCATAATTTGACCGTCGGCTGCCGCTATCATTACTCCGTTGTTTGCAATACATATCAAAGACAGCTTAGAATAGGGAAAAGGCTTAGTCCATTTATTTTCTCCTTCGTAGCCGCAGGTTATTTCGTTGCCTTTTTGTATCGCGTAGTATCTCGCGTTTACGCTTGCCGCAAATTTATACATAATTATTAAAGATTCTAAATATTATGATCTTTTCCTGTTCGAACAGGAAAAGATCATAATATTTAGAATCTTCAATGAATGCATTATTAAAATAGTTAGGGAATTTTTATTATGTTTACGTCTATAATTCTTATCTTTTGCGCTTTGATCTTTTTATTGATTCTCGTCTTTATATCTGCGGGGTTCATTATGTCTTTTAGACATGGAGATTGTAATTTATTTCTTGACTTGACTAAAATTAGAAATTGTCTCTATGAAAGAAAAGAAAATCTGTTGAGATTGTCGTTTGACGTTCCGTTTTATAATTCCGGCAAACAACACGCTTTGATAATTGATTGTGACGCCAGACTACAGCCTAAAGGCGATATATTCCGCCGAAATATAATTGATTGCAGAGTTATAAATATTGATAACGTACGCTTTGACGACTATTGGGAGGGTCTTGTTTTAAAACCCGGCAAAACCGCTTTTTTGAAGATTTGTCTTAGCGTATCAGGAGACTTTAACGCGAGCGATTTGGAAAATTTTACCGTCGACGTTCTTACCCGTTATTATGGCAGAGGCCTTATGAAGTTTAAAAGGACTGAAATAAGGCTTCGCTTTTCCGATTTTAAAGAATCCGATTCTTCTCTTTCTCTTACGGATTTGTTTCCTGAGAGCGAAGATAAAAAATCAAAAGCCCCCGCGGCAAAAAACGATAGTCTTACGATTCCTGTTAAAACGCATATCCTTATGCCCGGCGAAAAACTTACGGATATTGCGAAATCTTATATAGAGCCGTCTGAAAATAAGATCTTTACTATAGCCGAAAGCGCGCTGGCCATTATGCAGGGAAGAATTTATTACGTAGACGACGTTCACCCCGGAACTTTAGCCGTATTTTTGAGTCATTTCTTTAAAATGGATTCAAGTCTATCGTCTCCATATAGTATGAGAAAAGCTATTGATGAAGTCGGAACGTTTAGAATTATCGCGGCTATTTTTGCCGGTATGATAGGAAAAATATTGGGAAGGAGCGGAGACTTTTATAGAGTGGCGGGAAAGGCCGCCTCGGTAATAGACGATTGTACCGGAACTTTGCCGCCTTTTGATAAATATATCGTTATGGGACCGGCCAATATGCGGGAAGAATTAGATAAAGTAAAAAAAGAGACTGGGATGGACGCGGCGGTGATAGACGCTAACGACCTTCATAAAGTTGACGTTCTCGCTCAGACTGCAGACTTGAAAAAATATCTCGAATCCGCTATGGAATATAATCCGGCGGGCAATGGAAATGAACAAACTCCCATAGTAGTCGTATTAAAGAAAGACGAATCTTAAAAACTTGCGCGGAAATTCTCCGGACTATACAAATAAGGAGGCTGTAAATGCGGGAGGATAAGGAAGAAAAAAGCGCCGACTTTGAGTTCCTGCTTAATAAAATAGAAGATTTGCATTTAAGAGTGGCTGTTTTAGAAAAAGAGTTGCGTATTTTGAAAGGTTTAGACAGTTCAAAACCTGACTCAAGCGGACTTGACGGAGGCGTTGTCGCCGAAGGTATACCGAGATTAACCAAACGGGGGGAGGGCAGCGTAGAACAAATTAGTTCCGATGCGTCATCGGTAAAAGCTGCGCTTGATCGGCAAGATCCTTTCGTATTCATCGCTAAGTCGGTTCCGCATAACGCTGATTCCTCCCAAGAGACTCATAACGATAAAAAGACCGACGAGTTAAAGGCCTCTTCTTTAGAAAATAAGGGAGAATTTTTCGTAGGGAAATATATAATCGGCTCCTTGGCCGCTCTTTTATTTTTTTTATCAGCGGCTTTCTTCCTATCTGACATCTGGGCGTCTATGTCGAATTCTTTCAAAGCCGCCCTTATTTTTTTTATGGGGATTTTATTATATATCGTCGGTTACAGACGTTTGACGCAAGGCGAACAATCCGTTATATTTTCTGCTTTAACGGGAATAGGCTCCGGATTAACCCTGATTTCTATCCTTGCGTCCTATTCGGTTTTTAATTTAATTTCTATTTATGCGACGCTTCCGCTTATTATGATTCTGTCTTTAAGCTTCATGTGTTCCTATAAGGCTATTAGAAAATTTTTTCCGGTTGTTATAGCTTATAACGGAGCTTATTTCGCTATGTGTTTAGGTTTTAGAGGAAGCGATTCAAGCGCCGATACGCTTGTTTTATCGCTTTTTATAACCGCGTTCGGTTTTGCGGCTGAAAGAATGGGCAGCGTTTGGATGACTCCGGGAGAAAAACGCGGAATAGCGTATATGAATCTTGTGTCTTTCTTGACTTTAACTTATATGGTTATTCTTAGAGGACCTTCCGAAATTATTTATACGCAGATTTTCTTATTTTTGCCGATGTACGCCGTATTTTTGAATATAGCGAAGCTGGAAAGTCAAAAGAGCCTGATTTTTATTTCTCTTTTTCTTATCTTAACGTTTGAATTTACGGTTTTGGTTGAAATTTTCGAAAAAGCCGGAATAGAATTTTCTGTTTTCCCTTGGATCTTTATATTGTCGAATTTAGCCTTTTTATATATCGGTCTTAGATTTTCTTCCTGTCCCGATTTAATTTTTTATTTGCTCTCGATTTATACCGGCTGCGTTTCGTTCTTCTATTTTTATCAATATTATATACCCGTATTTGGCTTTTTCTTTTTTGCCATATTAGCTTATATCTTAATGAAACGTCTTAAATACGGCATAAATGTTCGTTATGTTAGAGTATTGTTATGGATAGATTGCGTTTGTTTTTTTATTTCTGTTTTAACAGGTAAGGCGCCTGGCGTATGGACGTTAATATTATTTTTTATTCCTTTTCTCGCTTTGACGTATTTAATTTTCGATTGGTCCGCTGACGCTAAATGTTTGGCCGTATTCGCCGCGTTTTTTCTTATCCCTTCAGAATTTTGGCTAGTCGTTTTTCACGGAAGCGTTTTGACATATTTCTTTTCGTTTATGACTTCTTTTTTATGCTTATTAGGCTTATATTTCTTTAATTGGTTTAAAGACTGTTCTTCCTTGTCTTATCTCTGTTCGGACCTTACTTTTAGTAGATTCCGGAAAGATAAAGGGGAAAACGTTTCGGTCGTCTCAAAGAATAATTTTGCGTTTTTTTGCGTCTCTGTTATTTTTCTTATTTTAGCGGGTGTGGTTTTGTCTTATTTTGTAGACTATAACGCAGTTTTATTTTCTTTCGTTATATTCGCAATAGCCGCTGTATTTTTATTATTATCTTACGAATCGATTGCGCATGATAAAGATAGCAGGTCTTTGCCGCTGGGCTTTGGAGGTTTTTTTATTCTCGTTAATTTATTTTTGGCGGCCGGGTGCGGTATTAACGCCGTATCCCTTAGTTTGGCCGGCATTGTTTTAGGATTTTTATACGTCTTAATAGGGTTTTCTGCAGACCTTCGGAAATTAAGGAAATTTGGCTTGATTGCGACGATTGTAATGATTCTGAAGATTTTTCTTGTAGATATAAATTATCTTTTTCTTAAAGATGAAGTTTCCGTTTTGCCGAGAGTTTTTATTTTTGCGGCAGGAGGCGTTTTTTGTCTTGCGATAACGGCCTTATATGGAAAATTTGAAAAGATTTTTCTTTCTAAACAAGACTCTGATAAACATTTAGAATAAAGTTTTACGCGGAAATTTGATTGGCGGAACAATTCTCTCATTACGGGCGCGCGGGGGCCTGAGAAGAACATTTCATTGCGAAAAAAAAGCATTCCGCATATTCCAATATGCGGAATGCTTTTTTTTCGCAATATCTTTAGCTTTAATTCATAATAATTTAATAATTAGTTTCTTCCCATAGAAGCCATAGCTTCGTCCCAAGCAGTATCTTTGGCGAATTGAAGATTTGCGTATCCGGACGACATGCTTCCGTTAGTTGGAATTTCCATTTGCAGACCGTAACCGTTGGGGTATTGGCTGGAAGCTTGGTTCGCTATTACGGCTTCGTCTATAGCTTCCACTACTTTTTGAGCTTCGGCTTTTAGTTTGGCGTCCGTGATTTGAGGAGAATCTACAATTTGTCTGCAGAAATGTGAAATATCCTTAAATCCGGAGAAGTTTTGACTTTTTCTAGCTAAAGTTTTCAGAGTCCCGTTAGAATCTTTGGAATCTATAATAGCTTTAGCAAAACCGTCGATAGTTTTAGCCAGATTATCCATTTTGCTCGTGTCTACCGTAGACATCGTAGGAAGATCGTGCTGCGCGTTAGAAGCGTCCGTTACGATTTTCTTTGCGAATTCTTCCGGAGATACGGTCAATTTCTGAGCTAAAGCTTGTTGCAAACTTGCCAGGGCTTTGTCGTTTAATACGTTGTGATACGGCCATCCCGCTCCGCCTTCCGATTCTTCCGACGCCACTATATAACTGGCCGCGTCTTTTAATTCGTAAGCGACTTCGGTGTTTGCCATAAGACAGCAATCGAATCCCAGCACGTCTATCTTTTTGCCGGTCATTTTTTCCGCTTCGGCAAACGCTTGTCTTAGCCCCTGAGGAGACATAAAATCATTGCTGCGATCATCTGCCGCCGCTCCCATAGTTCCTCCGCCGTGACTTCCTATGATAACCGCCACGTTGTCCGAAGGATAATTTTTAACGCCCCAGGCGATAAATTCGGCTAAAGTTTTAGGATCCGCCATGTTTACGTTGGGACCCATATTTTCAAGCACCGGAGATTTTAACCCCGGAGTATCGTCTTTAGTTATATAATACTTCTTGCAGTCTCCGTAAGACTGGTCAAGCATAGATATTACGTGAGTATTTGCGTCTGAACCGACTCTTTCCATTTCGTCTACGTCGCTTTTTATCAGAGACGACAAATTATTGTCGCCTGCTCCATAGTGGAGGAACGTCCATTTTTTATGAACTCCGGTTTCGGAGTTAGCTCCGCCTATGGATACTTGATCCGACGCCTGGGGGTGCGCGTTTTCCTGATGCGCAGCCGGTTGAGCGGCTTTGTTGTCTACGTTAAATTGTACGTTGTTTGCAAATTGCGCATGGGAAGCTGAACTTACATTCATTAATATATTACGCTCCATTTCTTATATTTAGCATACGAATGCTTTTGTACTTAACTTTGCCCTAGTGTTATAATACATCATCGGTTAGTCAAAGTCTATATAAAAACATACGGTTTTTGTTAATTTTTTATGAACTTTACTTTATTTTAGCGCCCGTAATTATGAGAAACATTAAACGAATCGTTGAGCAAAGCCGCGTTAAAAATATAACATTAACCGTCGGCTTAGTTACATGTATATTTGCTTCGCTTTTACATGCAGGCTCATAGTGTAACCGCCTTTAACTCTAATAATTTGATTTTCTTTGAAAATTTTCCAGGCTTCGTCGTAAGACAGCTGTTTATTGTTTTTTGAAAATTTAGTGTTGTCGTCTATTTCTATATATTGGACGTTTTTATTTCCTTTTTCGTGCACTCTTACCTGAAGTCTGTTCTTTTTGCGTTCGACTTTGACTATTTTTACCTTAAGGTTGACTAAAATCAGCTGCGCTTGAGCCTCAGAATAACATGTCAATAAAAGAGAGACGACTATGAGCGCCGGTAAAAATAAATTTAACGCTTTATTCAATGTTTAATATCTCCTTCCTAACCTTGATTGCCTTATTATAGCATAAATTTTAATATCTGTATATCCCGCCTTTTTTCCTTCTTTTAGCTTGTTTTCGCCGTTAGAATAATCAAGCGGCGTCAGGTTAGTTTAGGATATGTTTTTCGAATTGAATATTGAGTTAAATATTGATATGAAATTTTATATGTCTAAAACCTATATATTTTAACGTAAAATATTAATATAAATAATACGATGCATAATGAAGGAATAATAAATCATTTGCAGAATTTTAATAATTTAAGCGTATAGCAATTTTGTAACAAATGAACGTCAGGCTGTTTTTTGAAAATTTCTTTTTGATTGTTGTGTGCGCCGTAGTTATATTCTTTCTTTGGGGAATATATTATGCGGGAGGTTTTTTGGGGGGATGCGTTATTTTTTCTTTAGCGACGTTTATCTCTTCTAAGACGGCGGCTTATATTTTCAATAAAGTCAAAAGACGAAAACTTGCCGCGTTGATTTTTTTAGGAGCTTTTTTCCTTAAAATATTATTGATATCTTGTCTAGTCGGATACGCTATATACTTAAAGCTAAATTTTGTTTTTTTATTTATCGGCGTTATCGTTTCGCTGACGTTATTTTGCCGCCGCGTTCTTTTATCGCGTTGCGGCGCGGCTAAAGGTGGTGACTCTTATTGGACGCAATGAAAAAGGCTATGGATCTTATAGCCGAATTGGCAAACGAGCCTTTGCGTTATTTGACCCCTGAAAATTTTTCTTTGACCGCTTTGGCAAAGTCAGATTTCGCTAAGGGCCTTCATATGGATACGCTTATTATAACCTGGATAATCATGTTGGTAGTATTGATTTTTTGCGTTTGCGTTTCTAAGCGTTTTTCTGCGGCTCCTGGAAAAATTCAGGTGGCTTTCGAATTTTTATATTCTTTTTTCGATAATCTTGCCGATGGTCTAGGGGGAAAAAGAGTAAAAAAATATTTGCCTTGGGTTATTAGTTTTTTCATTTTTATCACTATATCCAACCTTTGGGGGCTGTTGCCCGCTTTTAAAATCGAAGGATGGCATCTCGTTTTGTCTATGCCTCCAACTAGAGATATCAGCACTACTCTCGCTTTGGCTATTTTGTCTTTTTGCTCTTTCCAGATAATCGGATATAAAGAAGGAGGCGTAAAATACCTTCTCCATTATTTTCATCCTCTGCCTTCGATATTGCCGGGGTTTCCGACGCCTATACGCTGGATAATCGCTCCTCCTCTAGCCGTATTTTTTATTATTCTTAATTTAGTGGAGGAAATAGCTAGAGTCGTCTCGCTTACTATGCGTCTTATGGGCAATATTTTAGGCGAACATATCGTTATGGGGATTATGATCGGCCTTATTTACGTAGCTTACGCTTTAGCCCCGGACGCCTTTGTTTCGTTCCTTTTTGGATTAGGAGTCAATATTTTCCCTTTCGCCTTACTGTTTATGGGAGTTTTAACCGGAGTCGTTCAAGGTTTTGTTTTCACGATTCTTACTCTTTCCTATATAGGTTCCGCTATAAATTTTGAAGAAGAATAAAAGTTTTAAGTACGCTCGGCTTCTTGCCGTCCTACTTTGTTCCGCCTATGGCGGAATATATTTTGAATTATATTGTTTTGGAGGTCTTTAAATGTTAAAGAAGGTTTTTTCGTTTGCTTTGTCCGTTTTCGTTCTTTTTGTCGCTTTTGCTCCTAGCGTTTTCGCTCAGGAGCCGGCAGCGTCTTCCGTTAACGAAAATATGCCTATGGCTCTTTCCCTTATAGGCGCGGCCGTAGGTCTTGGGCTGGCATGTCTTGGAGTAGGCATCGGACAAGGACTTGCCGTAGCTAAATCAACGGAAGCGGCCGGTAGAAATCCTGAAAGCACTTCAAAAGTTCAGATGTTGATGATTATCGGTCTTGCGTTCCTTGAAACGGTCGTTATTTATTCTCTTACCGTAGCTTTGCTTCTTATGTTCGCCAATCCTTTAAAATAAATGCTTGTTGCTTTTTGAATAGCAATAATAAGCGCGAGGTATAAAACCTATGGATTTAAATATGCCAACTGTAGCGGTTCAAATAGGTAATTTTATTGTTTTCGCCGTTATTTTGTATTATTTTCTTTTTAGAAATCTTGATAAAGCTTTACAAGAACGCCAGTCTTTAATAGCTAAAGAGCTGGACGACGCTAAGAAAGCTAACGAGGACGCACAAGCTCAAAAGAAAAAGTATGAGGAATCTTTAAAAAACATAGAGATAGATTCTGCCGATATTATTTCTCATGCCAGCGATTTGGCGGAAAAAATGAGAAAAAGCATTATTGACGAAGCGAACGCCGTCGCGGATAGGATTAGAGAGAAAAATGAAGCTGAAATAGCCGATTTAAAAGAAAAAGCTTATAGGGAGATAAATAAAGAAGTCGGAGATCTTGCCGTCGCCTTGGCAGGCAAGCTTTTGGAATCTTCTTTAGACGCTAATACTCATAAGTTTTTAATTAATAATTTTGCTAAGAAGGTGGAATCGGGCGATGTTAGATAATGCCGTAGCTCAGCGTTATGCTTCTTCGTTCTTTTCGGTCGCGACTACGCTAGGTAAAGAAGAAGTTTGGAAAAAACAGCTTGATGATATTGTAAAATCCGTTTCTAATTCGCCTTTTTTGTCTAAAGTAATTAATTATCCTTTTATATCTGCCGATAAAAAAAAAGGTATGTTAGATAAACTTTTTAAGAAATCGACCGATAAGCAGGTAATGAATTTTCTTTACGTTATTTTAGATAACCGACGCGGCGTTTATCTAAATTTGATCTACGAAAAATATATCGAACTTGTACGCGACGCTCAAGGTTTTACAAACATGGAAGTCGTGACTGCCGTTGATCTTTCCGACGCGGAAAAGCTTAAGCTGAGCGAGGCTCTTACCGTTCGGGAAGGAAAGCGCGTCGAACTTTCCTTTACCGTTAATCCTAAAATTATAGGAGGAGCGATCGTAAAGTCTAAGGGTAAAGTTATCGACGGGAGTCTTTTGAAAAAATTAAATGATTTTCGGAATAAATTTGCTCAAACAGACGCTTCCGGAATAGTCGCCGGAAGGGAAGCGGAGAATTTAATGCCGGAGGATTATTCTTAATGTTGAAACCTGAAGAAATTAGTAATTTGTTGAAAAAAGAGATAGAAAGCTATCAGGAAGAACTCGAGCAAGTCGACGTTGGAACCGTGATAAAAGTGGGTGATAGCATAGCTACCGTTTACGGTTTACCGGGGGCTAAGTCCGGAGAACTTTTAGAGTTTGAAGGGGGAGTTTCCGGTATGGTTATGAATCTTGAGCTCGAGACGATCGGATGCGTACTTCTTGGTGCGGACGATAAAGTTAAGGAAGGCGACAGCGTCAGAAGAACTGAATCCGTTATTGAAGTTCCCGTCGGCCCGGAGCTTTTAGGCAGGGTGGTAGATCCTCTTGGCAGACCTTTAGACGGGAAAGGGGCTATCAAAACTTCTAAAAAACGTCCGATCGAATTTTCGGCTCCGAAGGTGCTGGACAGAAAACCGGTAGAAGAGCCTTTGCTTACCGGAATTAAAGCTATCGACGCCCTAGTTCCTATAGGAAGAGGACAAAGAGAGTTGATAGTAGGCGATAGACAGACCGGAAAAACGGCTATAGGCGTAGACGCTATAATCAACCAGAAGGGCAAAGACGTCATATGCATTTATGTCGCGATAGGGCAGAAGGCTAATTCTGTCGCTTCTACTATTAAAATCCTTGAAGAATACGACGCTATGAAATATACTATAGTCGTAACCGCTCCGGCCAATAATCCCCCGGCTCTTTTGTATATAGCTCCATATGCGGGGTGCGCTATGGGCGAAGAGTTTATGTATTCGGGGCGTCATGTTTTGATTATTTACGACGATCTTTCTAAACATGCCGTGGCTTACCGTGAAATTTCCCTTCTTTTACGTCGTCCTACCGGAAGAGAAGCTTATCCGGGAGACGTTTTTTATTTGCACTCAAGACTTCTTGAAAGAGCAGCTAAACTGTCCGATGAGCTTGGCGGAGGATCTATGACGGCTTTGCCTATTATCGAAACTCAGCTAGGCGATATTTCGGCGTATATTCCGACTAACGTTATTTCAATTACCGACGGACAGATATATCTCGATACCGATTTGTTCTTTCAGAATATAAGGCCGGCAGTAGACGTTGGCCTTTCGGTATCGCGCGTAGGCGGATCCGCTCAAATAAAAGCTATGAAACAGGTGACCGGACCTATGAGAATGGAGCTTTCTCAATATAGGGAATTGTCTTCTTTCGCTAAATTTAGTTCCGACGAACTTGACGACGCCAGTAAGGCTCAGCTTAAGAGAGGAGCCGTCATAACCGAGCTTTTAAAGCAAAAACAGTTCGCTCCTCTTTCCGCCGCAGAACAAGTATTCGTTTTCTTCGCCGCGGTAAACGGTTATCTGGACTCATTGTCAGAAGAACGATTAGCTTCTTTTGAAAAGGATTTTCTCCTTTTTATAAAGAGCGATTATTCTCAGCTCATTCAGTCGATTAACGAACAGGGCAAGCTAGACGACAAGATGCAGACGGAAATAGGCGAAGCTATTAAGAACTTTATGAAGTTGTTTGCAAAAGAATAGGTGTTCCGATATGGGAAATCTAAAAGAAATTAAAAATAGAATTGCCAGCGTGCTGTCTATATGTCAAATAACGAGAGCTATGAAAATGATAGCTTCTTCTAAAATATCTAAAGCCGAGGCTTTGCTTAAAGCTAGAATTCCTTATACAAAACATCTTGTGTCCATAATGAGCGAAGTCTCCAGGCAGACGTCAGAAGTCGTTCATCCTCTTATGTCTGACGAAAGGGAACATAAAAAAATTGGCATTTTTGTCGTCACAAGCGATAAAGGGTTGTGCGGGGCTTATAATATGAACGTTTTGAAGAAAGCCGAAGAATTATATTACGATTGTATCGAATCGGATTGCGAGCCCGTTCTTTATTTGCTTGGAACCAAGGCGACTCTTCAATACGATCGTAGAAAAATTCCTTATAGGTGGGGACGCCAGGATTGGGAAGCCGACGACGATTTTGCGGATATCCTTTATAGTATGCTCGTAAGAGATTTTTTAGACGGAGTATTCGATATTCTGCATATTATTTACGCTTCCGCTAAATCTAGAGCCTCGTACGTTGTCGTGGAGAAGCAACTTTTGCCTTTTGAGCCGGAATTCGACGACGAGCAGGATTCGTCGGGAAATGTTATTTTCGAACCTTCTGCGGAAGAAGCTGTGAATCTTATAGTTCCTATGACTTTGAAACAAATTATCATCACGGCTTTGCTTGACGCTCGTTTTGCCGAATATGGATCTCGCATAGTAGCTATGACTAACGCTACGGAAAATGCGGAACAGCTTGTTTCTGATCTGAGACTGAAGTTTTTTAGAGCCAGACAGGAAGCTATTACAACTGAGATTCTGGAGGTTTCGGCGGCAGCCGCTCAACTTCAGGAGTCTGAGTAATAGCGGCTCATATTATTTTGCGGATTTCCTAAGTTGTTTAACAAATTAGTTGAGGCGGATTAAAGACGTTTTAGTGGATATTTTTTCGCTTAGCGACTTTTTTACGGTATTTAACCGTTAGATTGAGCGTTGCGTTCGTTCTTAGTTTGCCGAAACGTTCCGCGTTCTTATTTCTGTATTTTACTGTTTTGGTCATTGGAGGATATATGGGAGAAAAAATATACGGTAGAGTCATTCAAGTAATAGGTTCGGTTGTCGACGTAGAGTTTAACGAGGGAGAAATTCCAAAGCTTTACGACGCGGTTACTATTGACGTTGAGACTCTTGAAGGTAAAAGCGATAAATTATATCTTGAAGTTGAAAGCGATCTTGGCAATCGTCAGGTAAGATGCCTTGCTATGGGCAATACGAACGGTCTTTATAGAGGTATGCCTGTCGAAGCTACCGGGACTTCGCTTTCGGTACCCGTCGGAGAGGAGACTCTGGGCAGACTTTTTACTGTCACCGGAGAAACGGCGGACGGCAAGCCGCCTATTAAATCCTCGAAAAGATATTCTATTCATCGTCCGGCTCCTCCGCTTGAAGAGCAGCTCCCCGTAAGCGAAATTTTTGAAACCGGACTTAAAGTCATAGATTTGCTTGAGCCTTACGCTAAAGGCGGAAAAGTCGGTTTGTTCGGCGGAGCGGGAGTAGGCAAAACTGTTCTTATTCAGGAAATGATTAGAAATATCGCTTCGGAACACAGCGGTTACTCCGTGTTTTCAGGCGTAGGAGAAAGGACTAGAGAAGGAAACGATTTGTGGCTTGAAATGAAGCGTTCCGGAGTGCTTGATAAGACAGCTTTGGTTTTTGGACAAATGGACGAGC
This sequence comes from uncultured bacterium, assembly GCA_949288455.1. Classification (GTDB taxonomy): domain Bacteria; phylum Vulcanimicrobiota; class CADAWZ01; order CADAWZ01; family CADAWZ01; genus CASEKF01. The sequence goes on along the minus strand of CASEKF010000015.1, from coordinate 15,555 downwards.
CTCCCGGAGTTCGTTTTAGAATAGGATTGGTTGGAGTAACTTTAGCCGAAGCTTTTAGAGATGAAGGCGGGAAAGACGTTCTTTTATTTATTGACAATATTTTTAGATTTGTTTTGGCCGGTTCAGAGGTGTCGGCTCTTCTTGGAAGAATGACTTCGGCGGTAGGATATCAGCCTACTTTGGCCAGCGAAGTGGGTCAGCTTGAAGAGAGAATTACTTCTACCAAAAAAGGATCTATTACGGCCGTTCAGGCTATTTACGTCCCTGCGGACGACATAACGGACCCAGCCGTGGCGACGACTTTTTCGCATCTTGACGCTAGAACCGTTTTAAGCAGAGCCATAGTAGATCAAGGCATTTATCCCGCGGTAGATCCTCTGGCTTCTACTTCTCGCATTTTAGAGCCAAGATTCGTAGGCGACGAACATTATTCGGTCGCCGTAAAAGTTCAGGAAATTCTTCAGAGATATAAAGAACTTCAGGATATTATAGCTATTCTCGGAGTAGACGAGCTTTCGGACGACGATAGAACGATCGTAAAAAGAGCTAGAAGGATTCAGAAGTTCTTATCCCAGCCTTTCTTTGTCGCGGAACAGTTTACCTCTATGCCGGGCAAGTATGTGTCTCTTCAGGATACCGTAAAAGGTTTTAAAGAATTGATATCCGGATCTTTGGACGAATTTCCGGAGCAGGCTTTTTATATGACGGGCACTATAGACGACGTTAGGGAAAATGCCCGTAAAATGGGGGCTTTGTAATAGAGAGGGCTTGTTTTTATGAAAAGTTTTTTTGTAGATATTGTCGCAAAAGACGAGCAGGTATATTCCGGCGAAGCAGATTATATTCTTTTGCCCGGTTGGGATGGAGAAATTGGAGTTTTTGCCTCTCATACTCCGATTATTTCGATGTTGCGTCCAGGAGTTTGCAAGCTTCGTTTTGAAAATCAAGAACTAGTTTGGGCTATGTCGGAAGGCTTCGTATCTATTTCGGGAGATAAAGTTACGGCCGCAGTGACGTTCGCGTACTCGCCTGACGAAATTGACGACGAGTTGGCCGAACAGGAATTGGAATCGGCTAGAAAAGCTTTGTCTGAAAAGACTTCTGTTTCAATGACCGACGAAGATTATCTTAAAGAACAAAGGGCTTTGGTCTGTCTTAAGGTAGTAAAAGAATATCTCGACGAATAAAGATTGATTGATCTGAAAAGAAAGACCTAGGATTTGTTTTCGTTTTGTTAGTACGTTTTAATTAATATCGCGCCGCAGCGTTCTGCGCTTACAATCAGAACGCTGCGGCGTTTTTGTTTGTGGAAATTATAATATATTGACTTGGCAAAATATAATGCTTAGCGATTTTTTTGAAAATACGGGTAAAATATTGTCGTAAAAGAATTTTTATGCGAAAAAATAAAATCCTCGGCTAAGATTTTGTGAAGTTTTTAGCCGAGGACAAAATGAAGCTATATTTTAGAGTTTAGATTTTAGTCGAAGATATTTGGCATTGACTCTTCATAGTTTTCTTCATATCTGGCTTTAAATTCTTCATGAGTAAAACAATGTTCTGCCGGAGCTTCTTGTTCTACTACGTATACGGCTGTAACGTTTGATATTTTAGCGGCAGAGATAATGTCCAGCCCTTTTAAAATGGAGACTATCAATCCGGCTCTAAAAGCGTCTCCTGAGCCGGTTGGATCGCATATTCTTCGGGGTTTTGCGCTTTTTACTTTGATCTGTTCGTTTTTTGTTATTATGAGGCAGCCGTCTTTGCCTTTTGTTTTTATTATGCAGTCCGTAAGTTTGATGAGCTCTTCTATTTTTTTATTAGTTCTGTTTACGATCATGTTTAATTCGTAATCGTTAATGATCGTAAAGGCCGAACCTGTGATACAGTCTATTAAATCTTCTCCGGTTAGTCTGGGAATTTGGTGTCCGGGATCAAAAATAAACGGAATTTTTAGTTCTCTGCATTCTTTAGCATATTTAACCATCGCTTGAGGCTCGTTAGGAGATATAATCGCGATTTGTACATTTTTATAATCTATGTCTTTAAATGACAGCAAACCGGCTTTGGACATAGCGCCGGTATAAAACCCGGTTATCTGATTATTATTTTGATCTGTGGTAATAAAACAGCTTGCGGTGTATTGATCCGGAATAATTTTTATAAGAGACGTATCTACGCCTTTCTTGATTAGCCATTGGTTAAATTCTTCAAAGTCTTTGCCGGCAGTCGCCATTATTTGGGATTTTTGGCCTAAAAGAGCTAGGGAATACGCAATATTGCTTGCGCATCCGCCTCTCATTTTTTTCATATTGTCTACTAAAAAACTGATATTAAGATTGTTCAGTTGATCCGGAAGTATATGATCTTCAAATTTTCCCGGGAACTTAAGGATGTGGTCGAACGCTAACGATCCTGTTACTATGATAGACACTTTTTAAAATCCCTCCGAGCGTTTTGTTGAAAATTGATTTAATGTTTTGAGCGACGTTGAGTTTATGTGCGACGCCGTATCGCTCTTTATTTATTAAGCGCGGTAAGACGAATTTAATTAGATAAGTCTTTTCTTTGAAATTTAAATATTTCCTGCTAAACCTTAAGGCTATATTGACAAGCAAGGAATATTTTTTGCTTTGAAGAATGAATATAGAGTTTTTTTATAAATCTTTAAGGAGGAATTTGAATGGCTAATTCTTCACAAATTACTATGAAGACAAATAGGGGAGATATTGTAATTAAGTTATTTTCCGATTTGGCTCCTAAGGCTTGCGAAAATTTTGTAGGTCTAGCGGCTAAAGGATATTACGACGGCTTGACTTTTCATAGAGTGATAAAAGACTTTATGATTCAAGGAGGAGATCCAAAAGGAAACGGAACCGGAGGTCAATCTATTTGGGGCCGTCCGTTTGAAGACGAATTTGCGCCCGAATTGAAGTTCTCTAAAGTAGGACTTCTTGCAATGGCTAACGCTGGGCCGAATACTAATGGCAGCCAATTTTTCATAACTACCAGCGTTGAGAATACTAGACATTTAACCGGTAGACATACTATTTTTGGAGAAGTTATCGAAGGGATGGATGTTGTCAGAGCTATTGAAGATTCTCCTGTCGACGGAATGGATCGTCCTTTGGAAAAACAGTATATCGTTAAAATTATCGCGTAAAGGAGATTATAAATAATGAGAAAGACAATCGTTTGCATATTAGTTTTATTTCTCGCTTTTTGTTTAGCTGATACGGCTTTTTCGCAAGATAAAGCTAAGCCGGAGCGATCAAACGGAGCTAAGTGGAGCAAAACCGTAATTTTGGAAACGAACGCGGGCAATATTGAGCTGAAGCTTTTTGGAGACGTTGCTCCTAAAGCATGCGAAAATTTTGTTAGCTTAGTAAGAAAAGGTTATTATGACGGGACCATGTTCCACAGAGTTATAAAGAATTTTATGATTCAAGGAGGAGATCCTACCGGAACCGGAAGAGGGGGTAATTCTATTTGGGGAAAACCTTTTGAAGACGAGTTTTCTAAAGACGTATCTTTCGCCGCAGTCGGACTTTTGGCGATGGCGAACGCAGGGCCGGGCACTAACGGCAGTCAATTTTTTATAACAACCAGCGTTGAAAATACTAGACATTTAACCGGAAGACATACCATTTTCGGAAAAGTGATAGGTGGGATGGACGTAGTTAGAAAGATAGAAAACGCTGGGACTGACAGCATGGATCGTCCTCTTGAAAAGCAGTATATAATTAAAGCTTATATTAAAGGCGATAAATAAGCGGAGGAATTCTTGGGGTTTGTCTTATGGATATTATAGGCGTTGCGGTATCTCTTTACTTTATGCTGGATCCTATAGGGAATATACCCATAGTTACCGGTCTTATAAAGGATTATACTCCTAAGCGTCAACGATTGATTATTGTCCGCGAGAGTCTTTTCGCTTTAGGTCTGACGGTTATTTTTTTGTTTTTCGGCAAGCATATTCTGCTCGCTATGGGCGTGCAGCAAGAGGCTATGAGTATGACCGGAGGCGTGATCCTTTTTTTAATCGGCATTAAAATGAGTATGACTTCTGCGGAAGTTGCCGGGGAAAACTTGGCTGACAAAGAGCCTTTTGTAGTTCCAATCGCCATTCCGTTTATCGCGGGACCTGGAGTCTTGGCTATGGTTATGGTAATGGGAAGCGAGGTAGAAGCTCTTTCAGCTTCTCTAGCCGCTCTCGCTCTCGCGTGGCTCGGAAGCACCGTAACTTTGCTGGTCGGTCAGCTGTTGATGAAATTTTTAGGCAGCAGAGCTATGGAAGCGATACAGAAGCTTATGGGTTTGGCTTTGACGGCTATGGCAGTTCAGATGTTTATGAGCGGATTTAGAACTTTTATGGGTATGGTTCGTTAATAAAATGGGCGGCTTCAGTTTTTGCTAAAGCCGCCCATTTTGTTGTTAACCGCAGCAAGTAGAGCATCGTCCTCCGCTGCAACTTGAACAGGAATGCCCCCCGGACGATTTTTTAGAGTCGCATCCGTTTACGGCAAAAGACGAAAGTTTTTTTGTCGTTTTTTCGCTTGAACAGTTCGGACACGCTATTGTAGGTTCGGATCTTCTTATTAATTTTTCAAAAGAATGTCCGCAGTTATTGCATATGTATTCAAATATCGGCATTTTTTTATCTTCTTTCAGTCCAATTTTTCGTATTATATTTTTCTTTTTCTAACATTTCGGCGTTTATCTCTTCTTCTAAAGAATATTCTCCATACTCTGGCCGGCATTTTATAAGTTGACCAAGACGTTCGCCGAATAATCTTTTAAAATCTTGAATTTTATCTTTTAATGCAATTCCTTTAGATAAATTTTCCGCTTTACATGTCGTATTGTTAAAAAGTTTAGGCAAAAGTTCGGTTTTAGCCGAAAAAGGTATGCTTCCATGCTGCATAAGATAACCGTTTCGCCTCATTTGAGCGCTGCCTACGACTTTTTTGCCTCTTATAAGAAGCTCTGTTTGAGACGGTATGGAAAAGCAAACGGGATCTGAAATTTTAGGCGCAGTCGACGTAGGCTCGGCAAATTCCGTGTTTATTTTTAAATTTTGCAGAGCTTCGGAAATAGCTCCGTGAATCATTCTGCATGTCTCCGCTATTCCGGAAAAACTGCCCGAAGGAATTCTCATTGCTATAGAATACGTCAGTTCGTCGTCATGCAGCACCGCGCTTCCTCCGGTAGGACGGCGTACTAAATCGATTTTTTTATCTTTAAGTTCGGACAGATTAACGTCGCTTATTTTTTGATTTCTTCCAATGGAAAGAGTTGGTTTTATCCAGGAATAAAATCTTAGCGAAGTTACCGAAGAGCCGATGGAATAGTTGAGCATACTTTCGTCTAGAGCCATATTCCGGCTCCCTTCAGCCGGAGGATCTTCTATTATTCTAAGAATATTCATTTTTTACGCGCAACAGAAAAAAGGAGAATTGTCCGTAAAATTTTTTTTCTTCGTTATAGTTACAGTCGTACCTAAACCCGGCTTGCTATCAATTTTAACCGAAGTGGCTAAAGATTTCATTATAAAGATTCCTCTGCCGCGTTCGGCCATAAGATCCGGTATGTCTTCTCCTTTTCCTTCAGGATTAAAACCTTTTCCGTAATCTATAATTTTGACCATTATTTCGTTTGGCATTATCATATAGTGGATGTCTACCCCTTTATCTGAAAAGCCATGTTCGATAGCGTTGTCGCAAGCTTCGCCTATTACCAAGACGAAATCGTCTATCTCTTCCCTTGTCATATTAAGGCGAGAAGCTATCGCTTCCGCCTGGGCCCTGGCGATAAGGACGAATTCGCCCGTGCAGGGAATTTTTAAATCCAAATGAGAAGTCCTTTTTACGACTTCCTCCCATATTTTTAAAGAATTTTCCTGTTTTTTTATTAATGTTTCCTGTTTGTTCAGAAACTTTTTCGTAACTTCTATTGAGAATTTATCTATCATAGAGTTGATCGTTTTTTCTAAAGCGAAAATAGTAGAAGCGTTAGTTATCTTCGGCCCTTTTTTTTCAATCCAGTCCCACAATATATTTCTTGTAAGCATTATAGCTTCCAGGAGATCTATCGCGTTTATATTAGACGTCGCTCTTCTATTAGCTACGTTTTCGCTATAAACCGACAGTTCGTCGGGAAGCGGCTTCTCAAAATCAAAATCTTTTATTGATTCGGCTATATATTCTATGAGTTTTTTAGTGGTAGCGACTGATTCTTCCAAGGTTATAGTGCTGTTTTTATAGTTTGCTACTTCGTTGAAATTGCATTCAGTCACGTCTTCTGCGATTTTCGTAGAGTGAGTCATTATAAAATCATAAATATTTAGCATTGATTGTTTCATATATTTGGCTGCCACATATTGCCAAGAGCGGTTTTTAGCGCGTTTTCAACTTCGGCTTCGCTCGGCTTGCGAGGGTAATTGTACGGAATGTTTCCGGGTCGTTCGTTGTAATAAGGCCTATTGCAGCCGGCGCAACCGCTCGTTTGGAATATTGCCCCTTTATTTTTAGTTTGTTCTAATAAATTATATATCTTTTCGGAAAAATAAATTATTCCTTCTTTAATATAAAAAACGTCTGGACGTCCGGTTTCCACGAGCCGTTTCAATATTTGGATTTTTCTGTAATAGCGAAGGCTTGGAGGAGGATACGAAGCCATTTCCGAATGAGGGATGGGAGTAAACGCAAATAAGCCTATATTTACGCCCAGCGAATTAATTTCAGAAAGACATGACGCCATTTCTTCTTCCGTTTCTCCTAGCCCCGCTATAATATGAGTGGCGATTCTTTTCGGATAAGCTAAAGCCGCTTGTTTTATTGATGCGATTACTTTTTGATAATTTTTCTTTTTAATTTTTTGAAAAAGCGTTTTTGACGCGCAGTCTATAGGCAGAGAAATATTATCGGCTCCCGCGTCGAATATTTTTTGGATATCTTTTAGCGATAAAGAGCTTATCGAAGCGCTGATAGGAATATCGGATAATTTTCGCACTTCGATTATAAACCGTCGTAGCAGTTCGTTTATATCAGGCTGAGATACCGTTTGAAAACATACTCTTTTTAACTTTTTATCGTCATATGCGTTTTTTATTTTTGTTATGGCTTCTTCAAAGTCGTATTTTGGCCAGGTAACTCTTGAAAGCATGTTCCCGGATTGAGGGTTTCCGCGCGAGCAAAACGAGCATGAGTTGCTGCATTTGTCTCCTATTATTAAATACGCCGTTTCAGGCGGGCAATCGCATCGTGATTTGATAAAACCTAAGGCTGAAGCAGTCCCGGCTGAAATTCCTATTTTCATAGAACGCAGCATTCCCGTTTTATAATAACGTTAGTGTTATATTGTAAAGCCATTTTTTCAAAATTCCTTCCGGGCATAACTATTTGATTTAATTTATGTTTTAAACAGATGAGTCCCAGTTCGTCGGCATATTTGCCCCTGGGGTGCATACACCCTATAGACAGCTTGGAGCTTGGCAGTTTTTCCCTAGCTAAAGCTATAGTTTTTTCCACGTCGGTTATTTTTGGCGGGCTGCATTTTTCAAAAGCTGTTCCCTTAGTCGGCGTTAATACGAGAAAAATTAAATTTTTTGCGTTTATTTTAGATAAGACGTCAATAGCTTTAAATTCTCCTTTTATTTCTCCTCCAAATAGGCCTATTTTAAGGTGTATGTCCGGCTCTTTAAATTTTCTTACTTCTTCAATGGTTTTTAAATACTGGGAAGGAGAAAAATCGACGCGATATACTTTTTCTATAGTTTCTCTATCATATATAAAGTCCAGAGAGATTCTGTCCGCCGCGCTTGCCGTTTTCTCCATTGCGCTAGCCGGCATAAGTCCGGTATGGGCGTTTATTTTCCAGCCCCAAGTTTTCAAAATTTCTATGGAACGGATATGTTTTTCTATAGAGACGTAGCCGCGGTCGTTCAATCCTCCGCTTATAAGAGCCGACGTATATTGCCGCTTCCCTTTTGCCAAAGTGTCGGAAATGTTTTCCATATGTTTTAGATATTTGCGTCCGCAATGACTGCAATTGAGTTCGCAATATTCTCCGGTTACGGATATTGATTTAGTGCGAGAAGGATAGACTGCCGTTATCGTTTCCATAATTTAAATATCGCTCATATCCTTTTTTGGGTTTTTGCTTAAATATATTTCGATTCCTTCGCAGATAGCTTCCGCTAGGGTTTTTAGATATTTTTTGTCTTTAAATAAAAGGGCTTCATCGTTGTTGCTTATAAAACCGGCTTCTACGAGAGCGGCGGGAACGGCGGATTGCTTAGTCACATAGAGGTTGTCCTTGATAGCGCCTCGATCTCTTCTTTCGGTTTTTGCAATTAATGAAAATTGTATGTCTTGAGCCAGTTCTTCGTCTATGGATTTACTCCAGTGAACTGATATCCCGTTTGCGTTTTTGTTGGAACTTGCGTTTATATGCACGCTTATGAATAAGTCTGAATTCTTTCCGGCGTCGACTCTGGCTCCTAATTCTTCATAGTCTGGGGAGCCCGCGTAAGTTACGTCTCTGTCGGAAGTTCTCGTCATTATGACGTTGAAGCCCTTGGAACGTAAGAGTTCGCATAAGATGAGCGATATTTCAAGAGTGATATGTTTTTCGGAAAGTCCCAATTCTGCGTTCATCGCTCCGTGATCTCCGCCTCCATGTCCCGGATCTATACATATGGAAATTCCGTCGGGATTGTATGAAACGGCTTTATTGCTGCTCATTCCGTATCCTGACATTACCATTGAGGACGGGTTATCCGCGACGTTGGAAAATTTCAAAATAACAGAGGTTTCGCCGTTTTTTATTAATTCAAATTTTGCCGGAATTTTTAAATCGACTACCGCTCTGGAACTTCCGGATGGGCCTGGCTCGTATTGCGCTACTCTGATTTTGTCGGCTATTTCTCCGTTTATGGGAAATTCTTTTGTAGCAAGAGTCATTTTGCATCTTGGGATTTCAAAAAGGAATCTGTTGTCGGGAACTTTAAATCTTAGCCATTTGTATGTGAACGGTTCCGAAAAAGTCAGTTTAATTTCAAGAGAATTTTCCGATGAAGTTACTTGTAGATCCGTAAAAGATATTTGTCTTGGAATTATCGTTTGACGTCGCAAATCCGAAGTAGTTTGAGGCTGCGATTTAGAACCGGGCTTCGGGATAGCTATAACTTTCGATTTCAGCGAGTCCGCTTTTGGAATTTCTATAGTTTTTATTTTAACTTCCGACGCAGTTGGGGCCTCGCCAGTTGGAGAATCTTCATTTGGCTCGGTTAGAGTCATTTTGATTTGTATTTCATAGTCGTCAGTTTGTTCCAAGGGAGAAAAAATAACGTTTTTCATTGAAAGTTCAGATATTGTTTCGTTATTTTTTACTTGTGAATTTATAACGGCGTTTTTGAATGGAGGAGTCGCGGGCATTTTTACGGATCTTATTATAAACGCGCCTTTTATGGATATCGTTCCGTACCCGCCCGAAGACGACGCCTCCAGAACGGCATGGGAGATAGGATTATCTGATTTTAGTTTGATCGCGTCGTTTTTGAGTTCGACTGCGGAGATTCTGGGAGCTATGGAACATTTTCTATTAGCCGAGTCAAAAATATAAAAACAAGCGCATTGTTCCGCAAGTTCCGCAAGATTGACATATGACGAATCGTTTACGTCGTTTTTGATTTTTATCTTTTTGCCCAATCTTTCGATCGTAAGTTCCCGATTAGACGTTCCTATAATCGTAGCTTGAGTATTTTCTAAAAGATTTACGCAGGCTTTTGAATCTATCGATATAAAAAGCTTCCCAAAATCGATTTTAGTATCGGTTTCTTGAAAAATTTGTCCAAACGAGTTTATTTCTATATAATCCTTAGATTCGTCTGCGTAAGCTCTTGACGAAAATAGGAACGACGCCATATAACATAATAATATTAACGAACTTGCCAGTTTTAGTTTGCGCTTCATAAAAAAACTCCTTTGCAGATTAAAACATAATTTTATTTTCCGGTTTTAAAATCCTTTTTAAAACTTGTTTTTAAAATTAAATTTGTTTCTTTTAACAGGAAAAAAACATTGAGAACAAAATATAATTGAAGTAATATGCTTTGTATTACAGGAGGTTGCTAACTTCATGAATGATAATGGACAGATAAATAATCCGCCTTCCGGCTCGTTTCTCGAGACTTTGGCCAAAGCCGGATTGGCAGGGAAAGACGATATTCTTCAAACGTCTCTGGAGGATTTGTCGGAGGCGAATCGGCAAGAGGCGACGTCGAACGATTTTTCGCCTCGTTCTAACGGCGTAAAGAAGACTATTAAACCCGCGCCTGCTAAACCTGCCTCGACCGCTCAGAGAAACGTTGCCGATTCGTCGTTTAAAGGCGTTAGGCCAAGAGTCGCTAAAATTAAAGTAGTAGGCGTAGGAGGAGCAGGGTGTAACGCGATTGAGAGAATGCTTGACGACGCTTCCGGAGATATCGAATTTATAGCCGTAAATACCGACGCTCAAGCTTTAGCGCAAAGTCATGCTCCTATCAAAATTTTACTTGGAGAAAAAGTGACTAAGCGCAGAGGAGCCGGCTCTAATCCGGAAGTAGCCCGCAAAGCGGCGGAGCAAAATCTTGACGAATTAAAAAAACGTATAGTCGGAGCCGACTTGGTTTTTATAGCCGCCGGACTGGGACGCGGAACGGGAACAGGGGCCGCTCCTATTATAGCGGATATCGCTAAGAAATCCGGATCTCTTACTATCGCGATAGTTACCAAGCCTTTTGCTTTCGAAGGAAAAACCAGAATGAATACGGCTAAAGAGGGTATATTTGAACTCTCTAGCAAAGTCGACACTCTTATAACCATTCCTAACGATCGTTTGCTTTCGCTCAGCAAAGAACTTACTTTGACAGACGCTTTCAAAAAGGTTGACGATATACTTAAATGCGGAGTGAAAGGTATCTCTGAAATATTAAATGGCACTGGAATTATAAACGTAGATTTTGCCGACGTACAGTCGATACTCCTTGACGGAGGAGCTTCTCAGATTGGAACCGGGATAGGCAAAGGAGCCGATAGAGCTGTTTTGGCCGCTCAAAACGCCATTTTCAGTCCTCTGCTCGAAACTTCAATAGACGGATCGAAAGCTATACTGTTTAATATTACGGGAGATTCAAAGTTATCGCTTTTAGAAGTAAAAACTGCCGCCGATATTATAGTTAACGCGGCTGATCCTTCTGCGAAAATAGTATTTGGAGCGGTAATAGACGATACGATTCAAGACGATTCTATGTCTATTACGGTGTTGGCTACGGGATTGACGTCTGAAGCCGATATCTCCGAAGAAAATCCTGACGATCAAATATTCTCAACCCCTGTTCAGGCTTCTCCGGTTTATTCTGCATATACGGAACAAGACGATATCCCAGCTATAATCAGAAGGAAAACGACGGTTTCAGCGTCCCCTTCTTACGATAATAACTCCGATTCTGCGTTTGAGTTGCCGCCTTTTTTAAAACGCCGCGCCAAATAAATAACCGGAAACTATAACGATGAAAGGGAGCTATATAGAACATATGTCAGATCCAAAAGAGAATAAATCGGCTTTACATCGTAAGTTTAAGGCTTCTATGAAATCTTCGAGGACGTCATGTCCTTTTATTAAGCCGGCAAGGATCATGAAGGAAGGCAGAATGATAGACGCTAAATGTTGCACCGCTTATATTCCCGGTTTTGAAGTTACTGAAGACAGAGAAATCTGCGAGCAGTGTTCAGTTCCGGAAATGGGAGTGAGAGAAGATCGCTGCCGTTATTTTATGCCTTTATCAATTGAGGAAAACGCTCCGACGAAATGGTTTTGTCGTTGTTTAGGAGATAAAAATATCGAAGCCGAGCAATGTTCGCCGGAAAGGTGTTCCTACTTCGAGCCTATAGAACGGCTTAAATGGGAAATAGGTCGGCCGGCAGGCAACGCGGCTAAAGCGCGTGAGAATTTAAAATCGGAGAGAAAAAAATTGGTTCCTAAATCGGACGCGGTTAAATCTAAATATATCGTTAAAAAGAAAACAGATTCTTTTTCCGACGGAGGATATTTTTATTTTTAATGTTTTTTCTTTAGGTTTAGATTTTACCTCTTGACTTTTTTCTTGACTTTTTGTATAGTATGTAGGACAGTTATATAAATGCGGAGAGATGGCTGAGTCCGGCTGAAGGCGCACGACTGGAAATCGTGTATACGTTAACAGCGTATCGAGGGTTCGAATCCCTCTCTCTCCGCCATTTTAATTTAAGTTTCGTTGGCGTTTGCGCTAGGCGGGGAAGGTTGCGGTTCCCTCTTCCTGTATCGCTTTAACAGGGCTGAATTCTTTTCTGAGGAGCTTGAGTCTGCGGAAAAAAACAGAGCCGTGCGGCTCCCGCGATGAAGGTCGGGCTCTATGCAATGGTAGCTTGCGAACCCCGTCAGGTCCGGAAGGAAGCAGCGGTAAACAAGTTTTTACTATGTGATATAGAGAAGGTCGGCCGGAGCGGTTGTCAGTCGGTTAATGCTTTTCCGACGTGATTCGCTTCGACGGAAAGTGCGCGCTGAACGCCTTTTATATTTTTAAGCTTCCCGCTTTGCTAATTTAATTATATCTTTTATCGTCTTTAACTTTAGGCGTAGAGTACTTTCAGGAGATAGCGATGTCCCTTAAGAGCGGATCTTTTCTTAGACATGTTTTTACTTTGCGTTTAGTGAGCGAAAATTCTCAAATTTCTTTTACTTGGCGTTTTAAACCGATGCATATTGTAATTTTAGCGTTGGTTTCGGTATGTTTATTTTTTTATTTATTTAAGCGTTCGGAAAACGCTCATTCTTTCGAAGCGCAAAAATATGCTTATCTTCAAGAATCTAATAAAGAGCTGTCTCTGCATGTAGATAAGCTAAGGGAAGAAAGAAATCGGCTTGCCGGACTTGTAGAAATGCAGAATATCGAATTGGCCGATAGGCTTAGAGAAGTAGAGCATTCAAGCGCTGAAGTTAGAAATATAATAGGTCTTCCAAATAATCGGACTGAGGATTCTAAGGTTCTTCCCGATAGAAAAAGAAGTTCTTTGTCAAGCAGAGGCGTTTTGGCTAAAAACTATATATTTCTTAATTCCGGCGGATTTTCGGGCATTAAGGAGCAAATCGAGGCTACCGTCAAGGATATAGAAAAACTTAAACCTTCGGCCGTAAAGTATGTAAAGGCTTTGAAATTGAGACGCAGCGTAGCGTCTATGATTCCCGACGCGATTCCGCTTTCAGGCGTAATTACTTCCCCTTTTGGGAACAGGATTCATCCGGTTTATGGTTACGTAAGATTTCATTCCGGCGTAGATATCGCCGCGCCTTTTGGAAGCAAAATTAAAGCTTCCGCTTCAGGCGTAGTGGTCGAATCCGGATATATGTCCGGTTATGGCAATACCGTCGTAATATCTCATGGATACGGCTTTAGAACTTTATATGCTCATTGTTCCGCTCTTAAAGCGAGCGTTGGACAAAAGGTAAAGAAAGGCGAGGAGATAGCTTCCGTAGGCTCTACTGGAATTTCTACGGGGCCTCATCTTCATTATGAGGTAATAAAAGACGGGGTTCAGGTTAATCCCGAGCCTTATTTTGAATATTCGGAAAAGCGCATAGATAACGTTATAGCCAGATATGGAATAAATTAAAAATGAAAATTCTTCCACCTTTAAAGCCGCAGGATTTTATGATTTCCGCTATGGCATATCCTCTTGGCATTATCGTTTCTCCTTATGTTTTTTTCTCCGATAAAAAACAGGAGTCTTACGTATTTTTTCATGCCGTTCAAGGTCTTGTTTTGAATATTGTCGCCATCTTGCTTATATCTTTCGGTTTTCTCTTTCTTCTTTTATTTTCCAGAACTTCCCCGACTTATACTCAGATAAGCTCTCAAGGAGCCGGCGAATGGCAAAATACTTATATGACCTTCGGTTGCTTTTTCGTGGGGTTATCTATTTTATATTTTATTTTTATTTTTTTCATTTTTCTTTTTTTAATGTATTGCGCCGCAAGGGCTTGGAACGGGGAAGATTTTAGAATACCTTATTTAGGGAATATGATAGCGGAAAAATATTTTCAAGATACTTATTCGGAAAATGAACCCGCTATTTCTAAGGATGCTAAGCCAAGCGTTTTGGATTTGCCGTCGAAGCGTCATGATATTCCCTTCAAAAAAACAAAGCTTTAGTTATCTGTCGAGAAAGCCTTTTATCTCAGCTGCAGCGAAAGATCATAAATAGGTTTTATAAAGCAAATTATCAGACATCCCAATCCTAGGCCTAATAGGATTATGAGTATGGGATCGATGATTTTTTCTAGATTTTCAAGATATTTCTCCGTTTCCCATTCGCAGTATTGAGCTATACTCATAAGGCTTTCGGGTACTTTTCCGGTCTTTTCTCCTGCCGCTATGAATCCGGCTAACATTTTCGGCAAATGCTTTTTAAAAATATTTTCAAGTTCTTCTCCTTGGAAAATGCCGTTTTTTATCGCTTTTCCTAATTTCAAACCTACGTAATTATCGGAGCTTTCCGCGGCGCTTTCTATAGCGTCGGTCAGGCTTTTCCCATTTTTACTTAACAGAGCTATATGTTCGCACATTTTCCCTATCGTTTTATTCTTTATAAATTTGCCTATTATAGGCATATTCCAGACTATATCGTCCATTCTATTTTTATTTTTAGCGTACGCGAGCTTAAGAGCCGCGCATAAAGCGTATATCGCTAAAATTGATATAATAACGTTGTAAGGATTTGCTAGAAATTTTGCCGTCGAATAAAAATAAGACGCGTAAAACGGCATTTTTATATTCATATATTCCATAGACGGCATAAAATGACCGGAGACGATGGCCGCGGTTATTGTAAACGACACTAGAGCCGAAGCTAAAATAAAAGCCGGATATATTAACGTCAGCAGTATGCGGGTTTTTAGTTTCAGCCGCTTCATTTTCATTTTCCCTATGCTTACTAGCGCGTCTCCCAGAGTTCCTGTTTCCTCAGCGGCGGATATATATGCTATTTCAGATTTTGAAAAACAGTTTGGATATTGCGCCAAAGCTTCGGAAAACATGATGCCGCTCAGCATTTTGGCATAAATTTCAGCGAGAGTCGCTTTCATTTCTTTTGCGTATTGCTGTTCCTTTAATATTTTTATCGCTTGCGCTATATGAATGTTAGATTTGACTATAAAACCTGCCTGGTAGTAAAATTCGGCTATATGTCGTTCGTTATTTGAAAAGTTACCAAAAAGCTTCATAATTTATTCTATCCTCGCATCTTTTATCTTTTCGTCGCTTTTAATTTTATCTTGTTTTAAAGTTTTTGTCTGTGATCTCTATCACACTTTTAGTTAATTTTTTATTCTGCCGAGAATTAAGGTTCGCAGGTTTTTTATTCTGCCGTATAGAAGATTTTCTATATAAATTCATATATATATATATAGTATTGGGAGAAATTTGAACGATTATGGAAAGCTCTATTACGGTTGAAAAGATTAAATCTACGATTTTGG
>CASEKF010000014.1 GCA_949288455.1 uncultured bacterium | reverse complement strand
ATTATCGAGTCTGGTGTTTCTGCCAGGTTTACTGCCGAAGTGTCGGCGGCAAGGATGCTGTGTTCCCGGTCTTGGCGGCTCGGACTGTGTTCCCGGTCTTGGCGGCTCGGACTGTGTTCCCGGTCTTGGCGGCGCTCCGGATTGAGCGGAGGTTTGAGACTCGGAAGATTGAGTCATACCGGCAATACTCCCTTGAGCCGGATTGTAATCTAGAGAACCGGTTTTAATTCTATGTAATTCGGTCATTAATTCGTCTACCGACGCATATCGTTTGTCTTGCTTTATATTCGTCGCTTTTGAAACTAGAGTCGTCCATATTGAAGAAACGTCTTTTCTTATATCTGAAATTTTAGGCAATATCAGCGACGCGGTGGGATCTTTTCCCGTAAGCATTTGAAATATGATCATACCGATGGAATAGATATCGCTTCTGGGATCAGACTGGCCTTTGCCAAGAGCCTGTTCCGGCGGATTGTATCCTCTTGAAGATACTACTACGGTATCTTTTACCTTGTCGGCTTTATATGTTCTGGCCGCTTCATATTTTGTAAGAAAATAATCTCCGTTAACGTCTATATAGATATTTTTGGGCTGAAGGTCTCTATATATAACCGGGGGATCCTGACTATGCAGATATTTGATAATAGGCAAAATTTTACCTAGAAATTTCAATGTTTCGTCTTCGGAAAATTGAACGTTGGGAGTTAAGATTTCTTCAAGCGGCTGCCCTTTTCTATATTCGGTAATTATAACGACGTCGTTTGCGTCCGACGCGTCTGCGACAAAAACCGGAAGTCCCGGATGGTGGAGCTTCCTTAGCATAGCGAGCTCTTTATCTATAAATTTTTGAGTTTGTTCAAATAGCGCAGGATTATCCTTATCAATAGGTATGATTCTTAATTGAACCTCTTTGCCGGTTTTTGAATCTCTTCCTTTAAAATAATATTCGTAATTATTCGGACTAGGAAATTCCTCTGTTACTTTATACCTATCGGAATATACTCTGTTTATATAATTATTGGACATTTTTATACCTCTGCCGCCGGCTTTTTATTTGCTCTTAGTTAAAAAACCGCATATCATCTAAATAAAAGCATTACAAATTAAAATAATCCTAAAAAATGAATTTGTCCTTTACTTAAATAAATCCTTTTTTAAAAGTAAAAAAATATAATTTTGTTAACAATTTTTTAAATGTTTGGTTGAAATTATGCTTGTAAATTGTTTTCTCTATTTTTTTATATAAACCCTTTTTAAATTTATTGCAGATTCTTTCAATAAACAATAAGTATTGCGTTTTTATTGCGAGTATGCTTGACGCAGTCTTGATTAACCGAAACGCCCAGCGCTTCGTAACGCGGAAATAATGAAAATTCAATTGTAGGCAGAAAAATACTATGAGAAAAATTGTATCATTTGAGTTTAACAAATACGCCGATTGCATGGATCCGAACTTGCATGGCTTGACTCTGATCGCCATCCGCAAATTGTACTGGTAGCGGAGAACTGGGCGGCAAACGGTATGGTATCGACGGTCTGAGACTAACGGGCCGATCTACCGACTTTTGAAGTCTGAAAGAGAACAGATCGAAGAAATACTCAATAATGATTTCAAGAGCGTCTAGTAGCTTCGTGATTGCGGAACCGGCGGCTCTGCGGCTTCTCCGCTGATGATGTCGTTTAGCTGAGAATTCGATTATGCCGCTCATGCTTCAGAGTTTATTGATGCAAACTATCAAGCTTTCTGCGCAATTATAAGATGCGCTTAGTAACAGCTTCAATTCCGTTAATTGAGTTTGCTTTTTCAAGGGGAAGCGGAGAGCGTTATAAGAAATTTGCGCGATATTGTATAGTGCTGTTAAAGCGCCCGTTTTGGAATATGGCGTTTCAGAATTTGCCGTTGGTTATTACGGCGGGGTTGGCGACGCGCGGCATCGGCAGTTAAGGCGGTTCAAACACGGACGCGAAGCTTGCTTTTGCGGTTTTGCCGTATCATCCCGGCGGAATTATTCGCCTTGGACGGCGCTGTTTTCGCGTAAGGTGACAATCCGTGAGAGCTAACCCTTTGTTCCGGAATATGTAATTTATCTTCTCGGTTCTGCCTGGAGCCCCGTCGGCAATGCTTGGATTTTGACATAGTATAAAGAAGGAGAGAAAGGAATGTTCGCTTTTATAATCATATAATATTTCAAGCTTAGATATAAGGTTGAATTTTTTTCATGAAAAAGTGATAAAATAAATAATATTATTTAAAGATTTTGAATATTGAAATGAGGAATTTATCTGATATGACCGTCTGTTATGAAAAACTGTTTTCTTTAACGATTGATAGAAAAATTACAAATTCCCGGCTCAAGGAAAAAATTGGTTTTAGCGTAAAAATCGCTCGACTAAAAAGCACGAGATTTGTTTAGAAAATATCTGACAGGAGCGAGGAAGAGTAATTACTATTCTTTATAATTAACATTATACATTTTTGTAAATCTTCATTTTTAGAGACTGGAGCAAAGCTGTGATTGACAATATTGTAATAAGAGGGGCATGCAGTCACAATCTTAAAAATATAAATTTGGAAATTCCTTCGAGAAAATTGACGGTTGTAACCGGCGTATCTGGATCTGGAAAATCTACTTTAGCCTTTGACACTATTTACGCCGAAGGACAGAGACGTTACGTAGAATCTTTATCTTCTTACGCTCGCCAATTTTTAGGCAGAATGGATAAACCTGAGGTAGACTATATAGAGGGGTTGTCTCCCGCGATATCGATAGATCAGAAGGGTAATTCTAGAAATCCTCGTTCTACCGTAGGGACAATTACGGAAATTTACGATTATTATCGCCTGCTTTTCGCTAGAATAGGCGATCCATATTGTTGCAAATGTTCTAGGCCCATAGCTTCAATGACCGTCGCGGAGATGACCGATAATATTTTGTCTTCGTTTAGAAACGGAGACAAAATAATGATTTTGGCTCCAATAGTAAGAAATAAAAGCGGCGAGTTTTCTAAAGCGATTGGGAAAATCTTTAAAAAAGGTTATTCAAGATTAAGGATAGACGGCAGTATTTTCGATTCAGAAGAAGATATAGAAATCAATAAAAATAAACGCCATTCTATAGATATCGTCGTCGATCGCCTTATCTCCGGGAAAAGTTCGCCTAAGCGCATTTCTGATTCTTTGGAAACGGCCCTTTCTGAAAGCGGCGGCCTTGCCGTAGTCGCTTCCGAAGACAAAGAAATATTATATTCGGAAAATTTATCTTGTCCCGATTGCGATATTTCTCTTCCTAAGATGGAACCTTCTTTCTTTTCATTTAATTCTCCGATGGGAGCTTGTAAGATTTGCGGAGGCATAGGTTTTACCATGGAAGTAGACCCGGAATTGGTTGTTCCTGACAAAACCATTTCTATAAGACGGGGGGCTATCGCTCCTTGGGGCGAATATTCGGAAGGTTCAAGCGGCTTTAATTCCAGAAGCGGATCGTTTTGGAGCAAATTTACCGCTCTTGCCGAAAGTTTGGGGATAGATCTTGACGAACCTTTTGATAAACTTTCAGATAAATTAAAAAAAATTATTTTATTTGGAAACGGCGGCAAAACTATTTATACCGACAATATTGACTCCTTTGAAGGCTGCGTTCCTCATCTTGTTAGAAGATACCGCGAGACAGATTCTGATTTTATTAGAGAATACGTCGAAAAATTTATGATGACCCTCGAATGCTCCGCATGTAAGGGAAAACGGTTGAGAGATGAAGCTTTATCCGTTAAAGTGGCCGGATTGAATATCTCGGAATTAACCGAGCAAAACGTCGACGCGTCTATATCGTTTTTTGAAGCTTTGGAGCTTTCGTCAAAAAAAGCCGCGATAGCCGCTCCTATTTTAAAGGAGATAAAAACTAGACTTGCTTTTCTAAAATCGGTAGGTTTAGATTATTTAACTTTAGACAGAGCCGCTTTTACTTTATCTGGCGGGGAGGCGCAGAGAATTAGACTCGCTAGTCAAATTGGTTCCGGTTTAACCGGCGTTTTATACGTTTTAGATGAGCCTAGCGTTGGTCTGCACCAGAGGGACAACGCAAAACTTATCGAGACTATGCGGGCGTTGCGCGATTTGGGAAATACGGTTATCGTAGTGGAACATGACGAAGACATGATCCGGGCGGCGGATTATATAGTCGATATGGGGCCCGGGGCCGGGGTTAACGGAGGAAGGATAACCGGACGGGGAAGCGTGTCGGATATTGAAAACAATCCGGATTCTCTTACCGGGAACTATCTTTCCGGAAAGCGAAAAATTCCTGTTCCGTCGTATCGTCGTCATTTTTCAGGTCGATTTATCGAAATTTTAGGAGCTAGCGAGAATAATCTGAAAAATATCGACGTTCGAATTCCTGTAGGCGGAGGTATTATATGCGTAACCGGGGTATCCGGTTCAGGAAAATCCACTTTAGTAAACGACGTTCTTTATAAGGGAATGGCTAAACGGTTAAAAAAAATTGGAGTCAGGCCCGGAAAATGTAGAGATATTTTAGGTCTTGAAAATTTTGATAAGGTAATAGTCATCGATCAGTCTCCTATAGGAAGGACTCCGCGCTCCAATCCGTTAACGTATACCGGAGCTTTTTCTTATATACGCGAGCTTTTCGCCTCTACCAGAGAAGCGAAGATGTATGGGTATAAACCCGGAAGGTTTAGTTTTAACGTAAAAGGCGGCCGGTGCGAAGCGTGTCAAGGAGACGGTATAATAAAAATAGAAATGCACTTTCTTCCCGACGTCTATGTAAAATGTGAGGAATGCATGGGCAAAAGATATAATCCTATGACTCTCGAAGTTAAATTTAAGCATAAGACGATCGCGGATATACTGGACTTAACCATAGACGAGGCTTTAGAGTTTTTTGAGGAATTTCCCGCGATACGTAAAAAACTTTCTTATCTTTCTCAAGTTGGTCTTGGATATATGAAAACGGGGCAGAATTCGGCTACTCTTTCGGGAGGAGAGGCCCAGAGAATAAAACTTGCTTGCGAGTTGTCTAAAAAAGCTTCCGGAAAAACTCTTTATATTTTAGACGAGCCTACTACGGGCCTTCATTTTGACGACGTCGCGCGTTTGTTGAATATTCTGGGACGCCTTGCCGACGGCGGAAATACGCTTATTGTTATTGAACATAATATGGAAGTTATAAAATGTGCGGATTATATTATTGATTTAGGTCCTGAAGGCGGCGAAGGAGGAGGAAGAGTTATCGCGGAGGGTTTGCCTGAAGAAATAATTTCTTGTTCCGCTTCGTATACGGGTAAATTTTTAAGAAAATATTTATAAATCAAGGCGGGTAGGTATTTTAAGTATCTCACGTAAGAAGGCGGAAGTGGAAACTTCCGCCTTCTTACGTGAGATTAGCCGAGTTATTTTTGCATTTGGGACGGATCGTTATAATTTATACTTAGCGTCATCCCTCCGTCGAATTTATACACGACTCCTACTATTTCGTCGTTCTTTGGCACGTGAAAAGCCATTGCTCTGACGATGTCGTCTCCGGGCTTCAGAGTTATTTTTTGAGTAAAGGGTTTGACTTCTTTTCTTAAAAAATTAGTCGCGTTGGCGCCGGCGTAATATTTTCCGCTTTGCCCTACGAGATATAATCTGGAAGGCGCGACCGAGATTTCCACAGGATTAAGTCCGTAATTAGCTACCGGCTTATCCGTGAGATTAGCGAAATTGATCATTATTTGAGCGAAGGTATTATTCTTAGTCGGACGTTTTCTTTCTCCTGAATCCATCAGCAGACTATCGTTATATATAACGTTTGTGACTCTGAAATACATTAGTCCGCTCGTAGTAGAATAATATTTGATTTGGTTTGCGCATACCCCGTCCTGCGCAAAGTAGAAAGCGCAGCTCAACGTAAAAATCATAATATACATAATATAAAAGAAACGGTTTCGTTTAGCCATGTATAGGTATTCCTTCTATTGCATGATAGGCTTCTTGATATATTTCAGCATAGGTAGGATGAGCGTGTATAATTTGAGCTAGAGTTTTAACGCTCATTCCTTCGGAAACAGCGGCGGCTCCTTCTATTATTAAATCTGAAGCTCTTTCTCCTATGATATGAACTCCTTTTACTATATTGTCTTTATATACTATTTTAACCAAGCCCGCGATTTCTCCTTCGGTATGGGAACGTCCCAAAGATCTGAATGGTATTTTTATAGCCTGAAGTCCTTCTCCTTCAGCTATGCCTACCGACGCAGTTTCAGGATAAGAAAAAATGCAGCTTGGAATGGCGTCTCCTTTAAATTCCGTTTTTTCGCCCAAGATGTTTTTGACGGCTACTATTGCCTGAGCAGAAGCTACATGAGCCAGCAAAGGGAAACCGTCGGCGGCGTCTCCTATCGCGTATACTCCTTTTTCCGAAGTTTCCATTGAGAGATTTGTTTTGATTCTGCCTTTACTCAACGAAACGTTGAGATTCTGCAGCCCAATATCCGTATTGTTAAACGTTCTGCCGGCGGCCGATAAAATTTTATCGTAGCGCGAGGCGGTTCCGTTGGAAAAAATAGCTTCGCCGTCTTTTACGGATACTATCTGCGTTTTAGTTTTTATAATTACGCCTTTCTTTTTCAGCTCTCTTGTTAGCGTATCTGTTATATCTTTATCTGCGGAGGGCAGAATTCTGTCCTGAGTTTCCGCTAACGTCGTTTTACAGCCCATTGCGTTAAAAAAATTGGCAAATTCGAGACCTACGGCTCCGGCTCCTACGATAAGCATCGTTTTTGGAATTTCGTTTAGCGTTAAAGCCTCGTCGCTATCTATTACAGACGGATCGTTCCATAGTTTAAGAGGGGACGAACCTGTTGCGATAATAATGGAGTCGCAAGTGATTTCTTCGTTTCCCGCTAGTATTTTGTTAGGATTAATAATTTTTCCTTCGGCCTTTATAAGTCTGATTTTCCTTTTTTTTATCAAAGATTCTAAACTGGACCTAAGAGTGTTCACCACGTTATTTTTGCGTTCATGTATTTTGGCTATGTCTGCGGTTATATTTTCGGCGTATATCCCGAAAGACTCTGATTTTTTGATTTTTTCAAAAAGGTGGCTTGAAGATAAAAGAGCTTTAGTTGGGATACATCCTCTGTTCAGACAGGTCCCTCCGACGTCTCGCTTTTCGATCAGCGTCGTGTCGACGCCTCTTTGGGCTGCGGCTAGAGCTGCGGTATATCCTCCTGGTCCGGCTCCTATGATAGCTAGCATATTATCCTCCTAATCTTACTTAAACTTTAGTTGACGCAAGAAATATAAATTTCTGCCTGTTTTTTTATTTTACCTTGTCTTTCTTTTATTGCCAATGTATAATAATATTCTGGAGATAATAATGGGAATTGAGATTGAAAAAAAATTTCTTGTCGTAGGAAATGCTTGGAAAACAAACGCTGATCCTCCTTTGCTTATTAAACAAGGATATATTTCAAAACGCCCGGAAGGAATCGTGAGAGTTCGAGTTTGCGGCGAACATGGATTCCTTACGATTAAAGGTACGAGCGATTTTGTCGCTAGGCCTGAATTTGAATATGAAATTCCTTTAGAAGAAGCTTTATATATGCTTAGGAATTTATGCGACGGCTGTAATATTGAAAAAAAACGTTTTGACGTTTATGAACGAGGCGTTTTTTGGGAAGTAGACGAATTCATAGGCATGAACGAAGGTTTGACGTTAGCCGAAGTAGAATTGGGAAGCAAAAATAAAGCTTTTCCCGTCGATTTGCCCGATTGGATAGGCGAGGACGTTTCCAATGATCGGCGTTATTTCAATTCCAGCTTGTCAGATTCGCCTTTTAAAATGTGGAATATAACATAAAAGGAGTAACGTATGAAAAAATTTTGCGCGCAATTTTGTTTATTTTTGCTGCTTCTTTCATTTGCTGCGGTTAGAGCTAACGGATATGAAGTTATAAGCTCAGACGAGCAGCTTCAGAAATTGGTTCCTAAGATTACGGGAATGCTTTTATCGGATTTTGGCATAGCTTTAAGAAATCCGGTGTCTATAAAGCTTGCCGAAGGGAAAAAGCTGGACGAGATGTATGGAGGGCGTTACAGGGGAGCTGAAATCGGATTGTATAGAAGAACTGCGGCGGGGCATGAAATTTTTATTATGAAAGATATGAATCAGGATGAAGTTTCGGGAACTTTAGCGCATGAACTTGTTCATGCATGGCAGGCGGAAGCTTGCGTCCCAAATCAGACCGCGACCGTCAAAGAAGGCTTCGCGTCTTGGGTTCAATTTAAAATTTTAGATAGTATAGGAGCTTACACCCTTGCCAATTCCGTTAAAAATCAGGCCGATCCCATTTATGGCGTGGGCATGAGGCGGATGCTTGAATGGGAAGAAAAACTCGGAGAAAAACAGCTTGTAGTTAAAATTAGAAGCGTAGTAGATGTTTCAGACGAAATTTGATTTTGAATTAGCTTTTTTATATCGATAAGTTTCGAGTGAATTTTTTAAAGACGGTCGTTTATAAATTATTCGCCGTCTTTATTTTTTTATTGCGCTTGACTGAATTATTAAACGCTGTGATATAATTTATAATAGGCGAGGTTTCTAAAAGGAGGTTAATATGGCTGATAACGTTTTATCGACAGCTAAGTTTTCAACTGTAGATCAAGCTGCCGCTAAAAGCGCTATGAATGGGCAGCGAGTTGCCGCCCCCGTTAAGCGGCCGTTGATTTCTTCCGCAGATCTGCAAGGTTCGGTAAAGACAGAGAACGTTTCTAACGCTTCCGCATATAAAAACGCTTATTCAAAAATTGCCGCTCGTTATAATCTTGAACAAGGATTTATGAATTATCTTTCCTTAGCCGACGGCAATGTTCAAGGTAGATCTTCCGGCAGCGCTGCGAAAATGGCCGCATATAAGGAGCAGTCGTTCATAAGTCTGAGACAGATGAGAAGCTCCGTTTCTCAGAGAGGCGAAGCCGGCGAGCTTGGAGTCGGATCTTCCAAAAAAGAGTTGGGAAGGGCGGCTACAGCTTTGCCTCAAAAATCTTCGCTTAGTACAAAACGCGATTTTCAATCTTCCGTAACGATAAATTCTAAGTCCGGAGATTTGAAATCTGTTGTTTCTAAAGAATCTGTAAAAATAAATGAGACTAGTCGAGATTCTGAAAATTTGACTAAAACAAGAAAAACTTATTCGAAAACTTTGGAGACATTCAAAGAACGTTTCGGTAATATTGTTTCTGGTAAAACTAATAAAACTTCGGTTCGCTCAGTTCCTAGTCAGTCAGGGGGGCAATCGGCCCGTTCGGTTCCTAGTCAGTCAGGGGGTCAATCGGCCCGTTCGGTTCCTAGCCAGTCAGGGGGTCAATCGGCCCGTTCGGTTCCGAGCAACTCAGGTGGGGCGTCGGGCGGAACGGTGGCGCAGAAGTGTGGGGGTGAGGGGGGGCGGGG
>CASEKF010000013.1 GCA_949288455.1 uncultured bacterium | reverse complement strand
CTCTTATGGTGCTGTAATGAATCCTGATTATTATTTAATTGTATGCACAAATGGTAATCATGAGCAAGCTGGAGTTATGAATGGTCAAGGCCAAAATAATTATCCTCAATTTGATTCTCAAATAGGTCTTATGGCTCCTCCTGTTGGGGATCCTCAGGGCTTAATACCTAAATGGCAAAATGGACAACCTAAAGTTCAAGTTACGCCGTTTAATTAGCGAATAGATAAAAAACCTCCCTAGCTTAGGGAGGTTTTTTTATATTCTTCGCTAATTACTAGAGATTATGTCGATAAATGATTTTTTAGCCAACTTACATTTTATTCTTTTTACTCGGGACGCTTTTGTTTCTCTTTTTATTGCTTTTATTTTCGGTTCTCTTGTCGGGAGCTTTTTAAACGTTTGCGTTTGCAGGATTCCTCTTTTAAGATCCGTAGTTTACCCCGGATCTTCTTGTTTTTCCTGCGGAGAGCCCGTTAAGAGCCGTTACAATCTGCCCGTTTTGGGCTATCTTATTTTAAGGGGCAAGTGTCATGAGTGCGGAGCTTCGTTTTCGTATCGTTACGCTTTAGTTGAGCTTACGGTTGGAATTTTGTCCTGCGTTCTTTTTTATCTTTTCGGCGGATTTACCGTAACTTATTTTTATTTTTTCGCTTTTTTTTGCGTTTTGACGGTCGTCTTTTTAATAGATTTGGATTATTGGTTAATACTTGATGCCGTGATAGTTCCGTCTGGAATTTTCGGCTTGATCGCCGGACTTGTTGTTCCCGAGAAATTAACTTTTGCTTCTTGGATATATTATTCTTTTCCCGGCGTTTCGAATACGTATTTAGTTGCTTTTATAGATTCTTTGTCAGGCGGGATGGCCGGCTTTCTGCTTTTTTCGTTTATAGCTTTCTTTGGAGCTTTGATATTTAAGCAGGAAGCTATGGGCGGAGGCGATATAAAATTCGCTTTTTTGATAGGCGTTTTTCTCGGACTTGAGAAAGGTTTGCAGGCTTTTTTATTCTCTTTTTTCGTCGGAGCTTTATCGTTGGTTCCGGTCATGATCTTTAACGGCAAATCTTTGAAAGAGCCGGTTCCTTTCGGCACCTTTATGGCTATCGGAGCCGGAATCGCTTTTTTCTTCGGCGATTTTATTAAAAATTGGCTGTTTTCTTTATATTAATTTACCGCTTATTTTTAATATCTTGATATTTAGAAGGAGTTTTTTTAAAAAAAATAGAATATGATTTACACCTTTGTTATATAGGGGACGGCGTTTACGCCTGGGTTTACGGGCGTTCAGCGTATTGCCGTTAGTTTAAAAGGCGCTTTAGACTGATAATTTTTAGAATATTCATTCGCTTCTTTGAGTGTTTCTTTACGGCAGATTCGCGGGAGTTAAAAGGTTAATTCCGGCCGTCGCGCCGCTTTTTAGAGTAATAATAAATATATGCAGACTTTAAAAGCGCTCTATCTTGATTGAAAGGAGGTGATTTGTTAACGATGGATTTTTTTAAGCGGCTCTTTGGTAACAAGGGGACAGTCGGAGGCTTAGATTTAGGATCTAGCTCTTTAAAATTGATTCAGCTTAAACCTATAAAGGATAAGACAAAGGGAAAACTTTACGAATTATCTTCTTTTGTGATGGGGCTTCCTCCGGAGGAAACGGTTAAGGAAGGAGTTATTAACGATCCGAAGGCCTTAGGAGAACTTCTTAAGCAGCTGATTCAAAGCCATAAGATTAATATTGAGCAGGTAGTAGGGGTAGTATCCGGACAGCCTGTTATTATAAGACCGATAATCATGCCTAAGCTGCCGGAAAAGGAAATGCAAAGCTCTCTTCGTTTTCAAGCCGAGCAATATTTGCCTTATCGAGCTGACGAAGCAATGATTAGGGGAACGATACTGAATAAGGAGTTGGAAGATAATCCCGGATCTATGGAGGTTCTGCTGGTTGCGGCTCCAAACGAGATTGTAAAAAATACTCAGGACGTTATACGTTTCTCAGGGCTTAATCCTGCGGCTATAGATATGGAACCTTTCGCTCTGCTCAGAGCTTTGGAAATTTCATTAGAGCCTGATATTTTTAATAAAACTTTCGCGCTCGTAAATATAGGAGCTTCAGTTATGAGCATTAATATTTACAAAGCGGGAGTGTTAAGGCAAAGCAGAACCGTGAAAGTCGCGGGGAACCGTTTTACCGAAGTCATCGCTCAAGCTTTAAATATTAGTTTTGAAGAAGCCGAGAAGATGAAAAAGGAAAAAGGCGTTATAAGAGTGGCAAAGGACGCGGCGCCTGTAGCTCCGACGACCATGCGGATTTTTAACGTGATAGTTCCGGTTCTAGTAGAGCTTATAACTGAGATTCAGCGTTCTTTTGATTATTACAAAAAAAGATATCAGGACGAGTCGATCGGATACATCGCTCTTTCCGGAGGCACCGCGCTGTTTAAAAATATCGACGCTTATATTTCTAACGAACTCGGTATTACGTGCGGTGTTCTTAATCCTTTTAAGAAGATAGATATTTCCAAAGTTCCCGGCGTAAGTCCCGATATGCTGCAGGAGTTGGCTCCGTCTCTGACTATCGCGGTCGGATTGGGTTTGAGAAATATTTAATTAATTGGAATGGGAGGTGAATATATGGCAATTAAAGTTGATTTATTGCCGACAGAACGGAAAAAGTTTGGTTTCGATATAGTGTTCGCTATACTTATCGTAGTCATTGCGGCCGCTTGCTTAGGCTTTTATATGATGGGCACTTCTTATGAGGAGAAGGCCGACGCTTTGGCAAAGCAAGTTCAGGTTGCTAATGATAATTTGGCTAAAGAGAAGGAAGGAGTAAAAGAAATTGACTCGCTTCAGGCTAAATTGCGGGACATCAAAGCTCAGATAAAACTCGTGGGAGGTTTGAAGACGGATCCGATCCGTTACAGCAATCTTCTTGACGAGTTGGCTTTTCTTCTCCCCAATAATATGTGGGTCAGCAATATTAAGATAGACCCTTCTGCCAAAACGCTTGTGATAACAGGCGTAGCTGCGGCTCAGCCCGGCGTTAGGCCGATAGAGACGATTTCCGGTTTTATGAAAAACGTTGGAAAGTCAAAGTATTTTACGGCCGCCAATATTGACAGCGCCGCTACCAAAGGCTCTGTAAGCGTAGGGGAAAACGAGTACGTAAGCTATTCTTATACCATTACTCTGACTTATAATCCTGACAAAGCGGCGTCAGATACTCCGGCGAAAGCGGAAGCTTCTTTGGATCCCGAGCTGAAAGTGAGGAGTTAATATATGGAAATACCAAACGCAATGAAAATTGTTATCGCTCTTATGATAATTATCGCAATGGGCTTCGGTTTTTATATTCTGCAGTGGAAAGAGCCCATTGAATCGGCTAAGGCTTCGGAAGCGGAATTGGTCAAGATAGCTGCGGAGTTGGAAACGGTAGAGAAACAAAAAGAGGAAATTCCTAGGCTCAGGACTCAAATAATCGACGCGGAGCGCGAGCTTCAGGAAGTTATCCAGCAGGAACTTACGCCCGAGTCAGAAGCTGATTTTATACCTTCGTATATGGCCGACGTCGAACGCTTGGTCGAACATCAGAGAATGAGGATGCAGGATCCCGATTTTATCTTGAATACCATAAGACCGGATACCGGTAAAAAGTCTTCCGCTCCTTCGTCTTTGGCTTCTTATCCCGTTAAGAATTTCGATATGACTCTTACCGGAAGATACGCTACGATTATAGATTTTTTGAGGCAGCTTGGAGCTCTTAAGCTTAAAAGACTCGTAACCGTGAATGAGATTACGCTTTCAGGCGGCGTGTCTAAGGATAATTATACCGCTTCTCCTGTTTTGACTATCTCTTTGCCTTTATCGGTATATTTGAGAAAGGATGGATAAAGCATAATGAAAGACGCTTTTAAATTTATAGGGAAAATAGGAGCTGTTTCCATCGCTTTTTCTTGTATGTTTTTCGGAGGAATCGCTTTTGCTCAGGAAGCTACCACTTCGGGCAAAATTCAGATAGAGGATACAAAGACTCCCGCCGTTAAAGCCGAGTCATCCTCGCCCTCTCCGGTTTATTCCGGCAGCGAAGCTCCTTATACTTTGAGCAACGGAAGAAGAGATCCTTTCGTTCCTTTTGGCGGCAACGCGGCTCCGGAACCCATTGTTGAAGGAGAGGGAATCGTTGCTCCTCAAGCTTCGGCTTTGCCTAAAGAAGGAAAAACTTCCGACGGTAAGGAATTAAAGACTCTCGCCGAACTTAATACGCTTCCTGTAGTGGTTACCGGCACTATAGTGTCGGGTAAGGCTAATTTTGCGATTTTGGCTCCGGAGGGCGGCGATAAAAAGTCGAACGCCAGTTTTGTGGTGACCTCCGGCGATACGGTAGGCGAATATACCGTAGATAGAGTATATCCCGACAGAGTCGTTCTTCTTTGGAAGGGCAAAGCTTTCACAATTCCCGTAAAGCAGTATACCGCTAAATCCAAAGACGGTAAAGCGGCCGTTACGGGAGACGCTCCCGTAACGCCTTCTCTGCCTGTTCCCGAAGTAAAGGAAGAGGAGAAAAAGGCAGCTGACGAAGTTAAAGACGCCGCGGCGGATGAAGATAGCGGCGTAAAAGACGTCGAGAAACAAGAAGCGGAAAAATCTGCTGAAGCTTCGAAAAATGTTGCCGAAAAGGCAAAGTAAACTTATAACGCAACTATTTTATTATTGGAAAATTAATTAATTGTTATTTTAGGAGGTGGATTTCTTAATTATGATTAAACTCGAAGGATTGAAGAAAACCTTTCTCAGCCTTCTCGGCCTTTGCCTTGTCGCTATGGCTTCCGCTCCCGCGGATGCGGCTCCCGCGACTGTAAATTCGGTAAAAGTGACTGAGAAGACTTCTTCTACCGTAAAGATTGCCGTCTCTTCGGACAGCCCTGTTTCCAATTACGTTTATCGTCAGGAAACTCCCGAAAAAGCCGTAGTGGCGGAATTTTTCCCTGCGGTTCTCTCTTCTTCAGTATCTAAGGATAATCCCGTTAATTTTGGGCTTGTCGAAGGAGTAAGGGTAGTTCAGTCTGCCGAAAAGGCAAATACCGTTAAAGTTATCGTCGACGTAGTTTCTCAGCCTGAATATAAGGCTATCGCGGTCGGCGGTAAGAAAGGTCTCATTTTAGAGTTCAGTTCAGCTCAGATGAAGGCTATTGAAGCTTCGGCTTCGGACGCGGCCGTGGAAAAATCTCCGGCGAAGGCAAAAGCCGAAGTCAGCCAGGCCGCTAAACCCGCTTCAAAGAAGTATTCTAAGAAGCCTGTCGGCAAAAAGTATGCCGCTCCTTCCGAAAAGCTGGTTTCTCTTGATCTTGTAAACGCCGATTTGATTTACGTTCTTAAGATTCTTGCTAAAGAATTAGATATGAACATAGTTACCGATCCCAGCGTAGAAGGTTCCGTTACTATGACCTTGAGAGACGTTCCGGCAAACGGAGCTCTTAATCTTGTGGTTAAAATTAGCGGTTACGATTATAAGAGAGTTGACAATACGATAGTGGTAGGCGATCCTAAGCTTTTGGCTACCATTCCTTCAAATATTATGAACGTTAAGAAGGGTTCTGAAATTACTCAGGCTATTCCGCTGGAACATGCAAAAGCGGCAGATATTTCGAGTATGGTTTCCTCTTCTTATCCGGATTCTAAAGTTCAGGCTGATCCCCGCGGAACGGCTCTTATCGTTACCGCGGATCCTGAAAGTATGAAGGCTATTCGCTCGTTTGTGTCTCAGCTCGATTATGACGTTCCCGCTCCCATACCTCCGAGAACGGAGATAATTGCTCTTAAAGCCGCTAAAGGCGAAGAGATTCTTCCTGTTCTTCAAAAACTCGTTCCCACTCTTTCTTACGACGTGGACAAGAGACTCAATTCTCTAATTCTTACCGGCGACGAGGGCAGTTTGTCTCTCTGTAAAGATTATCTTGAACAGCTTGACGCTCATGTACAGCAGATTTCTCTTGACGTAAAAGTCGTGGATCTTACTGAAAACGGCTCTAAATCGTTCGGCGGACAGTGGGGCGTAGACGATCAGTCTAGCGGTCTTCTGGTAAACACTTCTTTTACCGAATCTCCTTCGAATAGAGGAGCCACCGGACCTGTTGGCAGCGATATTTACGACGCTCCTCAGTACGGAGCAGGAGGCTATCCGATGTCGATCGGATATTTTACCAGAAGCGCTTTGACTTTAAACTTCCAGCTTCAGGCTCTTATAAGCACTACCGAAGCTAAGGTTCTGGCGTCTCCAAGACTTACTACCAAGTCCGGAGAACAAGCGGAAGTTCATATCGGCGAGAGATATCCTATCGTTTACTACGATCCGAGAGCAGGTCAGTACCAGGTTCAGTATGTCGATATAGGAACCAACTTGACTCTTACCGCTACGGTTCTTCCCGATAACTACGTTGAGCTGAAGATAGAGCCTGATATTTCCAACTTGCTTGGTCTTGTCAACGAGCAGTATCCCAGAACCGCCAATAGAACCGCCAACATAACGATGAGAGTTAAAGACGGCGACACGATGGTTTTGGCAGGTCTTCTCAGAGAAGACGAAAATAAGACTATAAGGAAGATCCCGCTTCTTGGAGACATTCCGCTTATCGGCAACCTCTTTAAATCAGAGAGCACCAGTAAAGATAAAAATGAAGTTGTCATAATGGTAACTCCGCAGATTTTAGTCGACTAGTCTTACGAATAAAAAAGAGCGAATCGTTTGCAAACGATTCGCTCTTTTTTATTCGTCGCCTTTCCAAAATTCCCAAAATTCACATACATTTTTTTCAGGAGTTACTATTTCTTCTTCCGTTGGAGCCATTAAGAAATATTCTTTTTGTTTGGAACCGAAAATATCGCATCTAAAAGAAATATATTCCGTATCCAGTATATTTTCAAATTCGAATCCCCGCTCTTCAGGTATAAAATGGCGGCATGTAATACATAACCCTTTGTTTCCCCGTGAGATCATGATTTATTGTTTATCCTTTTATGACGTCAAATTTTTATTCTATATTTATTTTATTCCGGTATTGCCGTTTTTTCAAGTATTCCGTTTAGATAGGCCATAATTACGCCATAATTGGTAATCGCCGTATTTTGTTCTCTGGCCTGTCGTATTCGTGACAAGACGTATTTTCTGTTAAACATGCAGGCTCCGCAGTGGACGATGAGTTTATAAGGCGATAAATCCGCAGGAAAATCGTTTCCCGAAACTACCGATATTTTTAAACCGCTTCCTATTTTTTTCCTGAGCATTGCCGGTATTTGTTCTCTCCCGATATCTTCCGATAGAGGAGCATGCGTGCACGCTTCGGCTATCAACACATGGGAGGACTCGTCCAGGCGTTCGATTGCGGCGGCGCCTTTTATGAATTCTTTAATATCGCCTTTTAAACGCGCCATTAAGATTGAAAAGGAGGTTATCATGGAATTTGCGGGTTTATGTTTCCATACTTCGGAAAAAACTTGAGAATCAGTTATTATTAATTTAGGAGGTTCGGCCAAAGATTTTATCGCGTTCCGAAATTCTTCAATTGAGCATGACATAATTAAACTTTTTTTGTCCAGCAGTTCTCGTATCGTTTGGACTTGAGGCAATATCAATCTGTTTTTTGGAGCTTGTATATTTTGCGGCATTACTAACAGAATAAGATCGCCTTTTTTTGCTAAGTTCCCCGTTAGGGATAATTCTAGAAAGGAGTCCGGAGTCTCTTCCAGGATTCTCTTTTTGACTTCTTCAAGTCCCGTTTTATTTTTAGCGCTGGCTATTACCGGGCTTTTGCCTGTTAAGTTTTTTATTTTTACGGCGATCTCTTTTGTATTTTTTAAAATGTCCGATTTGTTTATTATAGGAATTATGGGAACGTTTAATAGTTTAAATTTTTCTATCCATTCCTCTTCTCCGTTAGGTTCGTTTGCAAATAACAAGAGAGCGATATCCGTTTTTTTTAAGGTCAGTTCTGTTTTGGCTATTCGTTTTTCTCCGAGATATCCGGAATCATCGAAGCCTGCGGTGTCTATAAAGACTACCGGCCCTATTTTGTTTATTTCCATCGACTTATATACGGGATCGGTCGTAGTTCCGGCTTGTTCGCTGACTATGGCTAAGTTTTGGTTAGTTAACGCGTTTATAAAAGTAGATTTGCCGCAGTTTTGTTTCCCGAAAATTCCGATATGGAGCCTCATACCCCTGGGAGTATCGTTAAGAGTCATTGTTTCTCCTTTGCATGTTTAAAATCTGAAGTCTCTTTCTCCGTGTTTTACCGATTTTATAAATGCTTTCGCTTTATTTCTTATATTTGTATCGTTTATATTTGCCAATTCTTGTTTTATTAAAGTTTCGCCTGATATTTTAGTTTCTGTTGCGGCGTAATCTTCCAGGTATTCTTGAAGAGTGATTAGCGCGTTTGGCTGGCAGCAGTTTGAAATATTTCCGCTTTTTGCCAGTTTCATAAATCTGTCTCCCGTTCTTCCTTCTCTGTAGCAGGCGGTGCAGAAACTTGGTATATAGCCCAGAGATATTAGCCATTGAGTTACTTCGTCCAGTTTTCTTCTGTCTGTCGTCGTAAATTGAGCGGATTTTTCATCTTCGGGTTCTCCGTATCCTCCTACCGTCGTTTTTGAGCCTCCGCTTATTTGTGAAACTCCTATTTCAAGAGCTTTTCTCCTGGCTTCTTTGGATTCTCTGGTAGATACTATAATTCCGGTATATGGAAGAGCTATTCTCAGAACGGCTATGATTTTTAAGAAAATTTCGTCGCTTATTCCTTCCGTAAACTGTTCGCGGTCTATTCCTACGGCAGGCTTAATTCTGGGCACGCTTACCGTGTGAGGTCCTACGCCTTTTGCGGCTTCAAGATGTTCGGCATGCATTAAAAGGGCCGTGAGTTCGTATTTATAGTTTGACAGACCGAATAGCGCGCCTAATCCTACGTCGTCTATTCCTCCCTCCATGGCTCTGTCCATAGCCAGGGTATGGTATTCGTAATTATGTTTTGGCCCTGTCGGGTGAAGTTTTTCATAATTTTTTTTGTTATACGTTTCTTGAAATAGAATATACGTTCCTATATTAGCTTCTTTCAGTTTTTTATAATTTTCTTGTGAAGTCGCGGCTATATTGACGTTGATTCTTCTTATGGAGCCGTTTTTATTTTTTACCGAGTAGATAGTACGTATGCTTTCAAGGATGTATTCTATCGGATTATTGACGGGATCTTCCCCGCATTCCAGAGCGATACGTTTATGTCCTATATCCTGGAGAGCCGCGGTTTCCAGCCGTATCTCGTCCATGGTCAGTTTTTTCCTTTTCGTCTCTTTATTGCCTTTATGATACGGACAGTATACGCAGCCGTTGACGCAGTAATTTGATATATACAAAGGCGCGAACAATACTATCCTTTTTCCGTAGATCCTCATTTTTATTTCTTGCGCGAGACTAAATATCCGTTTATTTAATTTTTCTATATCGCATGCTAAGAGAAGAGCGGCTTCTCTGTGCGAAAGGCCTTTGCCTTCCGAGCCTTTTTTTATTATTGAAGTTATTAATTTTTCATTGGACTTATTCGTTTCTCCAATATTTATCGATTCTTTTATTTCTTGGTCATTTATAAATTCTTCCGCTTTGTTTGATTTTACGTCGTACATTTTGCCTCCTTAAATAATAAAGCCGCGCCTGTTCCGGCGCGGCTTTAGGATATTTTCCTGTATTGCTTGAATAATGTTTTTGCCTTTCGCCTTAGAAATACCCTTTGGCGTCAGCGCCTAAAAATAATAGTTTTTCAGATATTTTGCGATGATAATGAAGGTGTTTTTTATAATATTCTATTTTTTTTATAATAGGCCTTTTTATATTTTGTCTTAATTTTTAAGTTTGATAAAACGGGGTAACTGTTAACAAAAAATTAATTGCCAAAATTAGGAAAACATTTTATTATGTTAATTAATAATAATATTTTTGGCGAATTGGAGTTAGTATGTCCAACGCAGTCGGAAGTTTTAAAGAGCCGGTTAATCTTGCCGGTATTGGCAATAATTCTCCTAAAATTCCTTCTTCTCATTTGAAAGACGGCCTGGAGGATTTGATAGATTCTAGTTTATACGGCGACAAGGTTGATATAGATCTGACTCATCCTTCATATAATAATATCTCTATGGAGGATGCCGCTAAAACTTTGGGTTATTTTACTCAAAAAATGGAGAGCGAAGGCTTTCCATGGGAACTTTATAAACCGTCGGGCGATAAGATGCGGCATAAGACGCAGATAAGCGAAATTGAAGCTCTAAATCGCCTGAAAAGAGGCGAAGAAGTTATTTTTCAGCCTATGAGAAGTTTGAATCTCTCTTTAAATTCAGATAATTTGACGGCTATTTCTTCAATTGGAGGCGAGACGATGCAGCCTATTGGAGAAGTCGCCGCCAAGACTAAGGACGCTAACGTTTCCGGGGAGATGGGTATAGACGTTAAGAACGGAGAGCCTATCACCATAAAAAGTTTAGGAGAAATGAAGCTTTTGAGCCAATTGTTCAATCCCGATTTAAAACCGGAAGACGACAATAAAGTAGGTCAGGCGGCGAATTCGCTTTCATTTTTTACCAAGAATTCCCAATCTGCAAAAAGACCTTGGCGTTTTATAAGCTCCGAAAAATCAAATAAAATTTCCAGAACGCTGAAAAACATAGTGTCTAAAGGGATTCCCGGAGTTATTGCCGGAGCCGCGGCGGGATTGATGATAGGGGGGCCTATAGGGCTTGTAGCCGGGAGCCTTGGAGTTATTGCGACGGCAGGTTTATACGGAGCCGGAATAGGAGCCGCAGTCATGACTGCCAGCGCCGTAAAGAAATCGGTAAAAGGTCAGGAAATAAGCGCTTATAAAGCTTTGGAACAGATTTTGAACGATAAGCCCGTAATACTTCAGGAACAGAAGGCTAGAAGCATCAGTCTTCCTATAATAGGCTCCGTGACTTGGTATTCCGACAGCGGAGTAGGATCTGAAATTAAAGGTTTGGAAGAGCTTTCTCTTTATACTAAAATGCAGAATCAAGAGTAGTATTAACAATTATTTAACATCGAATGTCTTTACCCGGCATATATGTCAATGATATCATTATTATGCTAAAAGTCGCAGCCAAGGGCTTTCACCGGAGGTGAGAATAAAAAATGGATTCTATAAACGGCTTAAATCATTTTTCAGCATATATAGTGCCGCAGCCTAAAATTTCTTCGCCGCAGCCTGATATTGCGAAAGCTAATTACGCGGCCGGTTTTGCGGACGGTTTTGAGCATTGCGCAAAGTCCGACGCCGTTATGAATCAGACGGACGCTTTAAAATTTTTATCTTCGGCAGATCGCGCTTCTAAATCTCAAGAGATAACGTCCGTCGGCGAAATTAAGGATAACGTAAGCGATATCGGTTTTTCTCTTAACGGAATCGGCAGTTCTTCGTTTTTTTACCTGGAAATTTGATAAAGGGGAAAATAAGGTTTTTTTAAAGGAGGCGAGCTTCTTTTTATAGAAGTTAATAGCCTCTTTTATTTTATCTTGTCTGATAATTTGTTCGTAAAAATATGGGTCAGGCGTTTTTACGCGTTTGACTTTTATCAGTTATGCGATTTAGCTCGTTATTAACGATTAATCCGGGAGACTACATAGTGACTTTGAAAAGGTTTACAGTCAGAGAGGAATATTTCGGCTCGTTGGTTTACGATAGAGAAAAAAAAGATTATATTCCATTTGACGCTGAAGCTACGGCCGTTTTCAGAGAAACTTCAGCGGGCATGCCGCTTGCGGAAGTTTATTCTTCTTTTTGTAAAAAGAATTCAGAGCAAAGCTTTCAAACTTTTGTCAAGTTATGCCAATCTATAGAACTGCTTAACGACGAAGGGGTTTTTGACGGCGATTTTATTAATACCGGAGGCGGTTCTTTATCGGTTTTGTCCGCGCCTCTTAGAGTTCATCTTCAGATTACTAACGCATGTCCTTTAAAATGCAGGCATTGCGGTCAAGCGAGTAGAGAACCTTATGAAAACGAGTTGTCGTTCGATGAAATTTGTTCTTTGATTGACGAAATGGCCGCCATAGGCGTTTTAGAAATTTGTATCGGCGGCGGAGAGCCGTTTTCCAGAGGCGATTTTATAAATATAGTAAGTTACGCGGCTAAAAAAGGCATAGCCGTATCTTTGTCCGCCTCAGGTCTTTTCGTCAGCAGAGCCGCTGCTAAAAAGCTTTCTGAAATAGGTTTGAAACAGATTAGGATAAGTTTTGACGGGGCTTCTGAGAAATCTT
>CASEKF010000012.1 GCA_949288455.1 uncultured bacterium | reverse complement strand
TAAAGGAGATCCGGCTTAACGTTAAGCCGGATCTCCTTTATTTCATTTATAGCGGTTATTTTATAAGCTCTACTTTAACTCCTATCCTTGTGCTGACGTTGACGTCGTTTTCAGGAGATTCTATTAAAGTTTTCGTTTCGACTTCCGATCTTACTAGAAATCCTTTTTTATATTCGAAAGAAGTGGAGCCTGTGGCTGAAATTTTTTGCGTGACTCCGGGTTGAAGCTCTACGGCCGTTTCCGGACAGCTTACTTTTATCTCCGCGCAGTCCAGGCCGTTTGAGTTCGTTATATCCCAAAGTATATATTTATAATTTAACTCTATTGGTTCCGGACGTCCCGGAGCGTTTATTTTGCTGATAGCGTCCCATCTGTCTTTTTTCTTTTTAGGACCTTCAGGAAAGGACGGCTGAGAGAAGTCTACCGGAGAACTGGTGTAGATGATTTCTCCTGTTTTCTTCATTTTCATAGTTATTTTTTGTCCTACGTTAGGAAGAGGAAAAGTTTCCGTCCCATTTGTTATCACGCCTGTGTCTATAGTTATTTCTACGGTGGAAACGCCTTCGTTAGTAACGTCGATAACTTTCTGAGTCATCATTAGCTGTATTTTGTTGGAACTTTCTCTTTGCTCTCCTTTTTCATGCATTAACTGTTTTGTGTCGATAGTAGTAGCATACCTCGTTACGTCGCCTTTTGATACTTTGTATTCAAGATAGATGGATTCCATTACGATTACCTCGTTCTTGATTTATTTTAGAGATTGAAGCTGCCCTAATAAAAAGCTTTTAATAGGTATGTTAACTGTTTTTACGGCAGACTTTTAAATTTAATAATAGTGTTTTTCTATGCTTGAACGGTTTATCCTGCCTTCGATTTTTCCGCTTGTTCAGCAGTCTGTTCAGCTTTTTTCAAAAGTTCCGTTTCAGCTCTTTTAAGCGTCTCTTCTTCGTCGACGTTAAAAGCCATTTCAGGGAAGAGGCTTTCTACAGCTTCCGTTTTAGCGTTAAGAAGAATGTCAGCTTTCCGTTTTAAATCTTCTATGGAAAGAGTATGGGCGATAAATTTTGCAATATTTATTAATCCGAAAAATGAAACTAGTTTAAGCGGCTGTTTACGTCCTTCCGAAAGAAATTTAAACGCGTCTAGGCACCCTTCAAGTTTATCGCGTCTTATCATTACGCAGCTTCCTCCGCAGAAAGTTCCGTCTTTAAGTTTAACGTAAGTATGTTTTAGTCTTGGATATTTGCGTTCTGATATTTCTTTTCTAACGAAACTATAGCAAAAATCTGAATTTGATTCGAGACTTTTTTTTAAAAAATCGTCTAACGCTTCGTATGTTATTAACGGTATGTCGCATGCCGATACCGCTAAATATTCTTTATCGCACAGTTTTGCGGCGTTTATTAAAGATTCTATTATAGTTTTTCCTCCCAGGCATGTTTTATCGGCATATCGTTTTACTGATTCGGGAATCTTTTCCGAAGGAGCCGCAAAAATAATATTTCCTCTGTAATCGATATCGCTCAGTATTTTGAGCGGATATTCAGCCATAAATTTTCCGTTTATCGACAAATATGCTTTTGACTCGATTTTTTCTTCTTTAAAGCTTTTGTCTAATTTGCCTGCTCCCAGAACAGCTATATCGAAGTTTGCCATTTTATATATTTCCTTTGTCGATTGAATTGTCAGCTTTTGATAGCAATATGCTTTTGTCGCGTATATCTAAAGTTAACTGTAATTGTCTTAAGTTTCTTAAAATTTTTTGAATATCTAAACGCGGAATTCCAATTTCAATTAAATCGATTCCGTTTATTAACGGCGGATTTTCATAGAATTTTTCTAAAAGAGCGTCTATTTGCGTTATATTTTCGCCGTTAACGTCAGTTATCCTTAAAAATTTTTTTATATCTTCCGTCATTGAATTATTTTTAAATAACTCTTCGCACACGCTAAGAGGATATGATATATATTTAATATTTTTGAAAATTAAGAAACAGTATAAAAGATAGCTTATTTGTTTTTGTTGAGGCAAATATAATCTTTTTATAATTTTCAGGGGAATTTGAGGCGTATAAAAATCAGGATCTTCGCTTGAAAATTTACCTTTAAATTTTTTATCTTTATATTCTTTTTTTCTTTCTTCTATTTCATAATTTGCAATTTCAGATAAAAGACAGGCGGCAAGAAGAATTTTAGACGGTTTTTCTTTATTTAGCCGTTTTAGGTTGTTAAGGGTTTTTGTAAAAATTTCTTCTTTGCATAAATAAAACTCAGGAATGAGCAGATCTAATATTCCGCTCTCTTTTAAATCTTCCATAGTCGATGGGTTGGCTTCCAAAGATTTAAGCAGTTCTACTGATATTCTTTCTCCCGATATTGTGTTTATAAGTTTAGGCATTAGAATTTTAATAGATTCCCAGGTATTTTTTTCTATATGAAAAGAGAGTTGGTTTTTTTGTCTTATCGCTCTAAGCATCCTCAAAGGATCTTCCAGAAATCTTTTCCGCGGATTTCCTACCGCTTTTATTTCTTTGCCGACTAAGTCTGATATCCCGTTTTGATAATCTACGATATTTCCGGAAATAGTTCCGCGCTTTTTTCTGATTTTAAAAAATATCGCGTTTAAAGTAAAATCTCTTCTTGAAGAATCTTCTTTTGCGGAGACCGTTTTCGTTTCTATTTGAAAATCTTTATGTCCGGTTCCGGTGCTTACTTCCGTTCTTGCCAGAGCTATGTCTATGGCTTCCGTATTCCATAATACTGACGCTTTGTATACCGGAAAAAGTTTTCCGGCTTGCACGACGTCTTTTATGCCGAATATTTTTTGTTTCTTCAGTTTATATAAAACCTCGCCTAATTCTTTAAAGTCGCAATTGACTATCATCATATCTATATCATGAGTTCT
The DNA here is from genome assembly GCA_949288455.1 of uncultured bacterium. Lineage (GTDB taxonomy): Bacteria > Vulcanimicrobiota > CADAWZ01 > CADAWZ01 > CADAWZ01 > CASEKF01. The sequence goes on along the minus strand of CASEKF010000012.1, from coordinate 24,415 downwards.
GTTTGGTTTATGAGTTATTATATCTCTTACTATTCCTCCGGCGAGATAAATTGAGGATTTTTTCATATGCGTAAGAATACCCAGGAGAAATTTAGATAATTTTGGCCTTTTTAAAAACCAAGATCTAAAAGCTTTGTTTCCTTGTTGTCTCAAGAGTCGTATTTTTTTTAAATTTTTCTTTTTATTCATTATATTACCGGTATTTGTTACGTTTTATGAAGATTTTTTTCGTTAGGATATTATGCGTAATTTGTTTTAATTTTATAACAATTCTGATAAAATGTTTAAAGACCTTTCGTTATAATCTTATTTTAAGGATTATATGTTTTAAGGAGTTAAAACGTTTTCTTTTTTATTTTTGGAGGAGCGGTTTTGTCATTTAGAAGTTATTTTGCGAAAAACGGAATATTGAGCCGCCTTATAAAAGACTATGAATACAGAGAACAGCAGCTTTTAATGGCCGAGCGCGTAGCAGAGACTCTTGAAATAGGCAATATCGCCGTTATAGAAGCGGGAACCGGCGTAGGCAAATCTTTGGCATATCTTTTGCCGTCGACGCTGTACGCCGTTGAAAATATTAAGAGAATAGTGATTTCCACGTATTCAAAGACTCTGCAGAGTCAGCTTATAGAAAAAGATCTGCCGTTTCTTAAAGCTACGGCCGGCATAGATTTTGAATATGCTTTGGCTATGGGGTCAAACAATTACATGTGCCGCCGAAGATTCGATAATTATATTAAATACGATAGATTTTCGTCAAGGCAGGAGGCCGATATAGTTTCTCATCTTATATCTTGGGCTTCAAGCGCCGATACTGCGTTGAAAAGCGAGCTATCTTTTGAAGTTCCTCAGAATATATGGGATAAGATATGCAGAGAGCCTGATATGTGTTTTAGCGGGAGATGTCCTTTTGTTCTTGAATGCGGATTTATGAAAGAGCGAGCCAGACTTAAGAGTTCTCATATTATAGTTGTCAATCATCATTTGTTTTTTGCTAATCTTTCGGCCGGAGAAACGATACTGCCTCATTATGACGCGGTTATTTTTGACGAGGCGCATAATCTTGAGGAAGCCGCCAGATCATATTTTGGACTTAGAATTACCCCGTTTAATATTAAATATTTGGCCGATTGTTTATATAACGAAAAAAGCAAAAAAGGTTTTTTATCTAGGCTTAATTCGCTTGAAGAAGATTACGAGTCCGAGTTAAAAAACCTTATATTAAAGCTTAGAGAAGCGTCTGAAGAATTTTTCAATATGGTCGAGATTTTGTTTTCGTCTAAAAAACTACCCGTTAGACTGAGAGAAAAAGAATGGATTATAGATATTCTTAATCCTATTTTGAGAGAGCTTTCCGGAAAGTTAAAAAAAATAAAATCTTCTCTTTCCGACCCTCTTGAGGAAGCCGAAGCGGCGGCATACGGGGCCAGGGCGCATGATTTGGCTCTTTCTCTTAAAACGATGATATCTCTTTCAGACGATAATTTTGTCTATTGGATCGATAAAGAAAACGCAAGAACTTTATCTCTTAACGCCTCTTATATTGATATCGCGCCCGAATTGTCGAAGACTATTTTTAAAGGTAGCGTTCCCGTTGTTTTAACTTCCGCCACTTTATCGGCAGGCAGCGGCTTGGATTTTTTCAAATCAAGAGCGGGCGTGTTAGAATCTTCTGATTTAGAGCTTAGTTCTCCCTTTGACTACCGTAAAAATTCTCTTATTTATATGCCTTACGATTTACCGGAACCAGTTAGGGGAAATTTAGATTTTGAAGCTAAGGCTTCAGAGAGAATATTGGATCTTGTTAATATTTCGGGAGGAGGATGCCTCGCTCTTTTTACAAGTTTTAGGCATATGAATTCGGCTTTTGAATTTCTTTCCGAAAACCTTACCGACATACTCGTTTTAAAACAGGGGGATATGCCTCAGTATAAGCTTTTAGAGATTTTTAAAAGCTACGATAAAAGCCTTCTTCTCGGCTCTAACTCCTTTTGGCAAGGCGTAGATATCCCGGGAAAGGCCTTGAGGCTTTTAATCATAACTAAGCTGCCTTTTTCCGCGCCAGACGATCCTATCGCTGAAGCCAGAAGCGAACGGCTTGCAAGTCAAGGTTTAAATCCTTTTATGAATTTAAGTCTTCCGGAAGCCGTCACGTGGCTTAAACAAGGATTTGGCAGATTGATAAGATCGGCGTCGGACAAAGGAGTGGCGGCTATTTTAGATAAGCGGCTTACGACAAGATCTTACGGCCGCACTTTTATAAAAGCGTTGCCGGAGACTCTTTATACCTCCCGTCTCGACGACGTTAGAAAGTTTTTGTCGGATAATTTTTGAGTTGCGGAGAGATATTATAAAACGTATGGATATACTAGTTTTTTTCCGGCGTAAATAATTTTAATTTTCAGTTATTTCTACGCTTAACGATTGGCTGCGTCCATTGACCGCAGGATTATCGGCGTTGATTATATGCGCTTCTTTTATTGAAATACGGCCCGGATAAATAGCTTTTAGCGGTATTTCTATTCGTCCTGACTCAGGGCTTAAAAACGTAAATTCGCCGTCGTTTTTAGCCTGTCTTGCCGCGTCTTTGGAATAGATTTGCCGCGGAGAGCTAAATCCCCAAGGAATTTCAAAAATTATGAAATTATAACCCGGATATGCTCTTGCGTCCCATTCTATCGAGCATGTAACAGTATCTCCGACTTTTAGTTTCGTATTTGAAAATTTCATGGAAATTTTATTCATTCCGGCAGGCAGTTTTTTTGAATACGCGGTCTTTTTTAAAAAACAATACAAATTGCGATTTGTTTCGCTTGATATTTCAAAGTTTTGAACGTCGTTAAAATAGAATTTTTTAATCGCTTCGTATTCTTTTATATTTTCTTTTATATATTTGCCGTCGACGTTTATATTTAAAGTTCCGCCGCTTATTTTTGTTTTAACGTTGCTTAACGCCGAAAGCGCAAGCCAAGTTCTTAAGGCGTTTCCCCAAGTTCCGTCGCTATGTCTCGACGATAGTAAAAAATTTTCCAGTCCTTCGGGGTTAAGCTCCGAAACTTCTCGTTCAGTCATTACTGATACTGCCGCGGCCGTTCCGTCTATATCTTTTTGACGCTGCGAAATATTGCCGCTTAACATACCGTCTTCTTGAAAATAACTTTTACCCTTGAATGAGCTTAACTTTTTTCTGAGAAAATCGATATCGGGATCTTTTCCCGTTATTCTACTTTTAAAGAGGCGAGTCGCGGCGCTGTCGCTTTCGTTTGGCTCGAGGTCTTTAGAATATTCTTCTATATTTATTCCTGCCATAAACATATTGTATAAAATGAGAGCTTTTCGTACTCCGTCGGTTTTTTCGATTTCTTTTTTTAGGTATGTCTTTACTCTATCAAACCGCTCTTCTTGGTCTTTGCGTCCGGCTATTATTCTAAGAATAAAAGACGAAAGAGCCGGTTCGCTTTCCGTATAATCTCTAAATCCTCCGTCCGTATTTTCGATGGAGCTGAATTCCTCCAAAGGAATATCGTTTTTTAGAAAAGTTCCGAGCATTTTTTTACCTATAAGTTCCGAGCCTGTAAGAGTTTTTTTAGCGTTATGAGCTTTTACGGCGTTTTGAGCTAAACCTTCGAAAGACGAGTAAATTTCCGCTTCTACGTCGCATTTATTTTCCGAGCGTTCTTTATAAGGCTCGTCTGATAGTTTAAAACAAGAGGACGTTTCGTCTGCGTATCCTTTTTTTCTTATGCAAACGCTTTCTCTTATCTCTCTGTAATCGCCCTCGACTTTTGCTCCTATGGCCAACTTAATTTCTCCAGCGGGTTTTTTAAAAGATATTTTATAATTTGCGGTTTCGTCCGCATAAGGTTTTACGATTATTGTCTTTTTAGTTTCGTCTATGTCGATAGAGTCTCTTTCCGACGCGGTTAAATTAACCGTATATTCGTCTTTAGTATAATTTGTAAGCGTCACCGGCAAGGTTATCGCGTCGCCTTCATAGAAAAAGTTATGTTTTAAAGCCGGAGCGTCTAAGGAAAATTTACTTGAGATATTGAGTTTTTGCGCGCTGAAAAGATTTCCGTAATTATCATAAAAAGCCGCGTATCCCGAGAAATTATCGAAAGGCAATATTATTGAATCTGAAAATGTTCCGTCGTTTCCGCTTTGTATGTCTGAGATAAAAAGAATGTCGGTGTTTTCTTTTTCCGGATTTTCTCTTGAGAACGCTACGCTTATGGAGCCATAGCCGCGTTTAGCTTCTATATTTAAAGGTTCTCCCGGTTTTATTGAGTTTTTTATCCGGGACGCGTTTAATTGGGACTCGCCGTTTAGACGTATTTTTACGGCTTCGAAGTCTTCGTTTTTTGGCATTATAAAAATTTTAGTTTCGACTTCGCTATTCTCTAAGGTTATTTTAGTTTTACCTGTTCCCTCGTCGAGTTCTGCTAGAAAAAAATCATAAGCCGAGCCGTCGCTCTCGGCGCATAGTATCGCTTCGTTTTTAGCGGCGTCGGTATTTATCTCTATTTCCGCTTGTTCTTTATTAAATGATAATATTTTCAGATCTGTCGTTGTTTTTTGTTCGTAACTTTTAGGAGCTATTTTAGTTTTAGCCGAAAGCTCTTTTCCGTTTATATCGATCTTAGCGGAAATTAAAATATTTTCTTCCGACGCGTTTGAAGCGTTTAGCCTAAACCTGTATGTCCCCGTAGAATTTGTTTTTCTTTTTAGAATTTTTTGCATTCCGCCGGTTTGTATTAAAATTTCCGTTTCTTGCTCAGTTATAGGTCTGCCGTCCGCAAAACGCGCTTGAAATAATATTTCTTTATTTTCTAATTTGTAAAATTTCAGATCCGCAAGGCAGTCTTTCAACTTTAAGCTTAAAGTTTTTTCGCCGTGCGGCGAGCTTGCGGTTATAGCTAGAGTTTTTCCATACGGAGGTTCCGCGGGAATATCGAAAGAGCATGAGCCGAACTTGTCTGTATAAAGTTTTTTATTCAACTTCTGATTTTTTGCGTCGGAAATCTCAAATAAAATCGGTTCTTGAGTTTTAGCTTGTTTAGAAGCGAAATCTATGACCTTGGCTTTAACGCGTATTTTATCCGTATAAAAGCGACCCGACGGAGTTCTTACTTGATAGGCTTGAAGGAAGATCAGATCTTTTTTTGCTATTTCTATGGGCAGCGTTTTTTTAGTTATAGAGGAATCTTTTTCAATGAAGATTTGAAGTTCATATTTGCCCGGTTTATCAGGAGATTTTAAAAAGGTTTTTCCGAACCCGGATGTATCAAGGTTAAACTCGGAAAAGGCCGTTATTTTGTCTTTATCGTATAAGGAAACCGAAATTTTTGAGTTTTTGGCATTCTCTTTTGATAAAATCGCTATCGGAATTTTATACCCTGCCGGAGCCTGAGAAGGAGCGTATATTTCAGCGGCCGAACTTACAAACGGAATTAATAAGACGATAAAAGATATATAAAACGCTAGTTTTGTCATAAGTAGTGTAGTTTTATTCCTCATAATATTAACGTAATTTTATATATTTTACATTTTATTTTATTTACATTTTTTGTCTTTTATGAAATTTTGTCAGTATTTAATATTTTTTATTTAAAATATTGCATAAAAAATAGAGATGTGTTATATTATAAAAAATAAATTAATCTCTGCGCGTTCACAGAGTGGGTTTTCCCACTCTTTTATTTTGAGGTGCAAAAAATGGTTTCCGCCGATAAAATGAAAAAAATTGAAAATATTGCTAAAAAGACGGCTTCTTTTTACGAAGTTGATTTTATTAGTTCCGAGTATCTTTTTGAAAATGGACATAACGTTTTAAGAGTTACCATAGATAAAGAAGGCGGCGTTACCACGGCTGATTGCGAGTCTGTTAGCAGAACTTTAAGCAAGAAGCTTGACGAATTTGATTTTATTAAAGAGCAATATTTTCTTGAAGTCGCTTCGCCGGGGACAGACGATTATAAAGGCGTTCCTGAATTAGGCTGACGTTGCGCGGTTGGATTTGTCTGATAATTTGCGCGTTAAGAATACGGCTGATATTAGTTCTGTTCCGGCGTTCGCTAAAAGTTGTTGTGCGCTTGGGGATATAAGCCAATCGATGAAGCTTGAATTTCATGACTTTTGACGGAAAGCGTCCATAATTTTTATTGGAGGAAAAATTTGTGAATCCCGATTTTATTTCTGCTTTAAAGCAAATTGAAAAAGAGCGAGAAATTCCTCTTGAGGTTATATGTACGGCTATAGAGGAGGCTCTTACCGTAGCTTATAAGCGTAATTATAATTCGAATCAGGACGTAAAAGTCGTTATTAATCGGACTACGGGAACTATAGACGCAAGAGCTCTTAAAACGGTTGTTAAAGAAGTTAAGAATCCTATGTTTGAAATATCTCTTGAAGCCGCTATGGAGATAGATCCCGAAGCCGTTCCAGGACAGGAAGTCGTCGTTGTCGTTACTCCTGACGATTTTGGCAGAATTGCGGCTCAAACCGCTAAGCAGGTTATAGTACAGAGGATTCGAGAAGCTGAACGGGACGTAGTCTTCAACGAGTTCCAGAAACGGGAGAACACTTTAGTTACATGTACGGTACAGCGTTTTGAGCAGAAAAACTACTATACGGATCTCGGAAAGCTGGAGGGAGTTCTTCCTCCCAACGAACAAGTTCCAACGGAGCATTTTAAACATGGCGATAGATTTAAAGCTTTAATCTTAAAAGCTCAGAGGACTCCCAGGGGCCCTCAAATTCTTTTATCAAGAGTCAATTCTAATTTTGTGGCTAAGCTTTTTGAATATGAAGTCCCTGAGATAAAATCAGGTCTTATAACCATAAGGGGAGTCGTTAGAGAACCCGGAAATCGATCGAAAATAGCCGTGGAATCCAGAGACGCAAAAGTAGATCCCGTCGGAGCCTGCGTAGGCCCTAAAGGATCGAGAGTGCAAAACATCGTCGACGAATTAAAAAACGAGAAGATAGACATTATTAATTGGAATGCGGATCCGTCTGTTTTTATCGCCAATTCGCTCAATCCTTCCAAGGTTTTGAAGGTTATTTTAGATCCTTTTAATAAATCGGCTTTGGTGATCGTTCCGGATAATCAACTTTCTTTAGCTATAGGCAGAGAAGGTCAGAACGTTCGTTTGGCTCATCGTCTTACGGGATGGAAAATAGATATAAAGAATGAGACTACCTACAACGAACAAAAGGAAGAGATTGATCTTAAGGCGTTTGAATTAGCCAGACTGAGAGCCGAAAAGGAAGCTCTTGAAGAAGACGGTAAACCGGGTTCCGAAGATTTTGACAAAGAAACCGAGATTATTGAAGAAGCCGAAGAATCTGAAGATGTTTCCAATTTGGAAAACGACGAAATATTTACGGATTCTTATTATGAAGAAGAGGATTTAACTTCTTTGCCGGAAGATTCTTATGACGATTTCTCCGAGGAGATATCTGAAGAAGCGGAACGGAGATCCGTTTTGGACAATGACAATCCGCTTGTCGGAGACTCAAATCCCAGAAGGAAGAAAAGAAAAGAGCGAAGAGTTAGCGAAGAGCAAGACGAGACGTCTTTAAAAAAGAAGAAAAAAACAAGGCGCGCTCGTATTGCCGAAGAGGACGGCGAATATGGAGATTATTCCTGGTAATTTGCTTCGGCATGTTCCTTTAAGACAATGCAAGATTTGCGGAAAAAGAAGAGAAAAGCGGTTTCTTATTAGGCTTTTTAGGAATGAAAAAGGAGTTTACAGAGTACAGAGAGACATTTCGTCTTCTTTTGGGCGAGGCTTATATTTCTGTAAAGATATTTCGTGTTTGGAGAAACTTGCTTCTAACGGAGTCGTTAAGAAGAAATTATTAAATTGCATAGATCCTGAAAGCCTTGAGTTTATTTATGCTTATATTGATGACTTGAAGAAGAATTTAGGCGGTTTTTAGTATTTACGGCGAGTATATGAACTTAGCAGCCGTTCAAGGACAATATTTAATTAATCGTGACATTTTATTTAGAGAACATTTGGAAAATATGCGTTGGCCTTTTGTTCTTCGGAGTTTCTTAATTTTGTTGCAGCCGCGTTTACGGCTAATTTATCAAAAATAAAAATAACGGGCTTAGCGCGCTGACAAGCCTAGTTGAAGGATGTGTGAGGATGGCAAAAATCAGGGTGTATGAATTAGCAAAACAGCTTTCTGTCAGTAGTAAGGAAGTTATGGACGTATTAAAAGAAATCGGATTCGAGGTACGCTCTCATCAGAGCGGTATTGAAGATTCGGTGGCTCACAAGGCTACCGTTATTCTTATAAAGAGATCCGTTAAAACAGACTCTACGAATAAATCGCAAGATGAAGTTAAAAGTATGTCTCTTAAAGCTTCAGCGGAAACTGCTGATTTGACTAAAGATTCGTCGCCTTCGTCTTCCGGGAAAATATCCTCAAATTCTTCAACTCCAAGTTTGGATAATATTTCTTCGTCTTCCGTTTCTCCTTCGGAGCGGCAGGAGTCTTCTTCGGATTCTATTCTTACGGAACAACGTTTAGAGAAGGATAAAACGAGCGCGGTTCCGGAAACTTTCGGCCGCGTAGCCCCCAAAAAACAACAGAAAAACGATTCTTTGCCTCCGGCGCCTTCTTCGTCCGTTTCCGTTAAGAAAACTGCCGACGAACCTGTTTCTAAACCTGATTTTTCCCAGCGCCAGCAGCAAGGCAGCCAGTATCAGGACAGAGGTCAGGACAGAGTCCAGGATAGGGGAGCCAGGCAGTCTCAGAATTTTCAGAAACGCGACGGTTTTTCTTCGTCGAATTATCAGCGTCAATTCGCTTCGAAACTTTCCGCGGCAGATATTCCTATGCCGTATCTTCAGAAACCTGTTCAGAATTCTCAGCGTCAGCAAAAACAGCATTATATAGAAAAAAAAGAACAGCAAATAACGGCTAAAGGCAGGATGCTTATTCAGACTCATAAATCTGCGGCCGTTCAGAAAAAAGCTCGTTTAGAAAAGAAGGCGGAGGCCCCCGTTATTGAGCAGGCTATTGAGGTCGCTTTCCCGATAACGATAGGCGAATTCGCTTCGTTAATGTCGATTAAATCTTCGGACATAATAAAGAAGCTTCTTGAAAACGGTAGACTTTTAGCTATAAATCATTCTTTGGATAAAGATCTGATATATTTTATTATGGATCTTTTCGAAATTCCGCATGATAAAATATCGTTTAGAGAAGACATCCTTTCTGACGAAGACGACGTGGACGATCCTCGTTTTATGCTTCCGCGTCCTCCTGTCGTTACTATTTTGGGCCATGTCGATCATGGAAAAACTTCTTTACTCGACGCTATAAGAAAAACGAACGTTACCGCCGGAGAAGCCGGAGGGATTACTCAGAAAATCGGAGCTTACGTAGTAGAGCATGACTTCAAGAAAATAGTCTTTGTCGATACTCCGGGGCATGAAGCTTTTACGGCTATGAGAGCAAGAGGAGCTCAGGTTACCGATATCGCTATACTTGTTGTCGCCGTAGACGACGGAGTAAAGCCCCAGACCATAGAGGCCATAAATCATGCAAAAGCCGCTAAGGTTCCTATTATCGTCGCTTTAAACAAAATTGATAAACCCGGAGTTAATTTAGACAGAGTAAAGCAGCAGCTTGCCGATCATGGCCTTGTGCCTGAAGATTGGGGAGGAGACGTAATTTGCGTTCCCGTTTCCGCTAAGGCTAGAATAGGTCTCGACGATTTGCTTGAAATGATTCTTCTCGTTGCGGAAATGCAGGAATTAAAAGCTAATCCTAAGCGCCATGCTTATGGAATTATTTTGGAATCAAGGCTTGACAGAGGCTTAGGATGCGTCGCTACCGTGCTTGTTCAAAAAGGCACTTTAAAACCCGGAGATTCAGTCATAGCGGGTTTGACCAGCGGTAGAGTACGACTTTTAATAAACGAGAACGGGGAGAGGATAAAGAAAGCTACTCCTTCTATTCCGGTCGAGATAGTCGGTCTTATGGATCTTCCTAATGCCGGAGACATTTTAAGAGCAGTGAAGGACGATAAATTAGCCAGGCAGATTTCCGACGAACGACAGATGCGCGACAGAGAGAGACATCTTGTTTCCGGTCCTCGCACGACTCTTCAAGATCTTTTTAGAACCATGTCCGAAGGAGAGAGAAAGGAACTCGACGTTTTAATTAAAGCGGATAGCAACGGATCCGTAGAGGCTATAAAACATTCTTTGGCTAAACTGCCTGACGACGAAGTTAAAGTAAACGTCGTACATGGAGCCGTGGGAGCGGTAAGCGAATCAGACGTTCATTTGGCCAGGGCATCTTCTTCTTTGATTATCGGTTTTAATATAAAGCTGGAGCCTAATATTAAGAAATTAGCGGAGCAGGAGAAGGTTACCATACGGCTTTATGACGTAATTTATCATATGATTGAAGATATTAAGGCGGCTATGAAAGGCATGCTTGAGCCTGAGTACGAGTCGGTTCTTATTGGAAAAGCCGAAGTCAGACAGATATTTAAAGCTTCTAAGGTAGGCGTTATCGCCGGAAGCTATGTTTTGTCCGGAAGTATCTCAAGAAATTCAGACGTTAAAGTTTACAGAGGCAAAAAATTAATTCATGAAGGCAAATTAGAGTCTCTTAAACGTTTTAAGGACGACGTTAAGGAAGTTGCCGAGGGATTTGAGTGCGGCATAAGCATAGAGTCTTTTAACGATATAGAAGTAGGAGATATTATAGAAGCTTACCAAATGAAGGAGAAAGTACGGTAAAAATGGGAAGTTTTCGTTTGGAAAGAGTCGGCAATCTTATAAAGGAGCTTGTGAGCGAGACTTTGCCAAGGCTAAAAGATCCCAGGATCGGATTTGTTTCCGTAACTGACGTTAAAGTTTCTCCGGATTTGCGTTACGCCAAGGTTTTCGTAAGCTTTTTTGGGGACGAACAGGCCAAATCAGATTCTTTAAAGGCTTTAAACAACGCTAAGGGATATATAAAAAAAGAGATTGCTCCCGAGTTAAAATTGAGGCGGATACCGGATCTTTCTTTCGAGCCGGACGATTCTATCGAATATGGAGTAAAAATGTCGGCGTTGATAAGTCAGGCGAGAATGAGCGATGAAAAACTGCATGAATTAAACGATTCGGAGCATAAATCGGATGAATGATTCTCATTCGCCTTTAAGACAGGTCGCGGAATCTTTAAAGACTGCCAAAAGGGTCTTTCTGGCGCCTCATGTCAATATCGACGGGGACGATTTAGGATCTATGATAGCGCTTTCCTCCGCTTTGGAGCAAATGGGAATAGAAGTCGTATGTCTTTCGCATGATCCTATTCCCGATACTTTTATTTCTTTTAAAGGCGCGGATAGATTCGTTTACTCTCTGCCGGACGGAAATTTTGATCGCGCGATTTTAATGGAATGCGTAAGTCTTTCTCGTCTTCCGAATAGCTTTTCCGGTTTAAAGCGAGCCGAAAAGATTATCAATTTAGATCATCATAAAGGCAATTCTCTCAATGCCGATATTTCTTGGGTCGACGATAGGGCCGCAGCTTTAGGAGAGATGATATTTTTTTTGATAAATGAATTAGGCGCGTCAATTGATCGGGATATGGCTTCCGCTTTATATTTTGCCATAGCTTCCGATACCGGAGGCTTTAAATATTCCAACGTTTCCGCCGTATCGCATGAAATAGCGTCAATTTTGATATCTAAGGGCGCCGACGCTTACGGATGTATGAAGCGCCTTTTCTTATCTAATTCTCTTTCCTTTATGAAGCTTACGGGCGAATTGATGACTTCCGTTAAGTCGCTTTCGGGAGGAAAGCTGTTATATTCATTTCTCCCCTCTTCTCTTCTTTTAAAATATAATTTACAGAAAAAAGATTTAAATAATTTAATAGAGAATTTGAACGTGGTCGAAGGCTGCAAAGTTTTTTGTCTTTTTGTCGAAATGCCCGATAGTACCGTGTCTGTCAGCCTTCGTTCTTCGGATATTTCGTTCCCGGTCAGAAAATACGCTGTTTTTTACGGAGGCGGCGGGCATGATTTGGCATGCGGCTGCTCTCTTTCGGGACACGGACAAGTTTGCGAACTTTTGGACAGAATAAAAGAAGATATTAATATTAAAAGTCTCTGAAGGCGCTTAAATTTTTAATTTTGCGGATCGCTATCTGTTATAGCGCTTGACGCTAATTTAGCTCCTTCGCCTTTCCGGATCTGTTTTTACGGCATGTTTGGTATTGAATAATTATACGGAAAATTAGAGGAACTAACATTTTTTTCCATTGAAGCCTTATCTAAGTCGATATTAGATAAGACTTTTTTTTTTCGGTTCTAAGAAGACTTCTCCAAGCCGCTTGTCCCAGAAGTTTTTTTATATTCGTACTGCGCCAAACAACTTTCGAACAAGTCTATGACGGGAGTACCAAGCGTGCCTTATATCCCCATGCCTAAAGGCAGGGGCTTTACGGCACGTTTGTTGACACTCCCCACGGCTAAAGCCGGGGGATTCTCGGTTCAGCCATCACCGCTTGCAAGCAAGTCTTACGCGATGTCCCCGAGCGTATAGGTTCGGGCGTGTCCCGCCCTACCTTAAATAGGGCTTACGCCAACAGGCGCAGACCTTCATTCAAGATATTCTTTGCGGCATTCGCGTCACGATTGTGGACAGCGCCGCAGAAGGGGCAAATCCATTCCCGAACAGAGATGTCTTTCGTACCGGGCCACTGTGCGCCACATATGGAGCAAAGTTGCGAGGAGGGGAAAAAGCGGTCTACCGTGACCACAACCTTCCCATACCACTGAGCCTTATACTTCAGTTGTCGCCGGAACTCGCTCCAGCTTACGTCCGAGATAGACTGCGCCAGTTTGTGGTTCCTTACCATATTCTTAATGGCTAAGTCCTCAATGCAAATCACATCGTACCGGCGCACTAAGTCTGTAGACAGCTTGTGCAACATGTCTTGCCGTTGATTTGAAATGTGTTCATGTAGACGAGCCGCTTGAAGTCTCGCTTTTTCGCGGCGATTGCTCCCCCTTGATTTTCGGGAAAGCTGACGCTGGAGGCTGGCGAGTTTACGGGAGCTTTTGAACAGAAATTTATGGTTAGGATACTCCGTCCCATAAGAGTCGATAGCAAATGACTTCAATCCCATATCAAGGCCGACAACCGTCCCGGAGCCGGGCAGAGCGTTAATCTCTACGTCAGTGCAGCAGAGAGCGACAAAATACTTGCCGCTGGGATTTTGACTAACAGTAGCGGAGAGAATACGGCCCTTGACTTCTTTTGAGATACGGCATTTCACTTTTCCCAGCTTTGGAAGCTGAACAGACTTGTCCAGAATTTTGATATTTCTCCCTACGCATTTACTTTTATAGCTTTGCCGATGGTCGCGCTTACTTTTAAATCGGGGATAACCGGGTTTTTCACCCCGCTTTATGCGGCGAAAGAAGTTTTGAAAGGCTACGTCTAAATCTTGAAGAACTGCTTGTAGTGATGTTGAATCCGCTTCTTTTAACCAAGACAGTTCCCGTTTTATAGAAGTCAACTCTTTCTCTTGCTGAAATCGCGCGGGGGCTTTTCCTTCTTCTTTGTATTTTTCCTGCCTTTGCGCAAGAAAGCGGTTAAATACATACCGGCAACAACCAAAATTCCGGGCTATTTGAGTTCTCTGCGCATTTGTCGGATAAAGGCGGAATTTGTATGAATATTCCATAGTCTCACCCCGCTTTACATATTCTTCTGGTTTTTGACGTATCGCTTGATAACAGATAAAGGCGCGCCGCCTACAGTGGAAACAAAATACGAGTTTGTCCAAAGCGTCGGCAGCCTAGCGGTCAACCAGGAAAATTCTTGTCTCAAAATTCTAGAGGTTCTCCCCTTTATCTGCTTCACCGCTTTATGAATACCAAATTGTGGGTCTACCTCTATGAGCAAATGTACATGATCTGGCATAATTTCCATCTCAATGACGTCGATACGATACTCGGTACAGATTTTTTGTATCATCTCTTTTAAGCGAACGTCAACGCCATTAACCAAGACTTTACGGCGGTATTTAGGACGCCGGACTACATGATATTTGCAGGAGTATACCACATTGTTATTGCTCTTATATTCCATAGCGACATTATACTGCTATTCTCTATATACTTCAAGAGGAAGCGTATATGACGGGAGCACAAAGCGTGCTTTATATCCCAATGCATAAAGGCAGGGGGGTACGGCGCGTTTGGCATATAACTGACTTATCGACGGTTATCCCCGTTTTATTTCTTATTGAAGATTAAATTAAAAAGGTTTATCGTTTCTTTTTGCAAAATTTAGATAGTAAATTATCTTTAAAAAACGGAGGAATGCATGAAACTTTTCATTTTAAATCTTTTTGTTTTCTTATCGTTTTTTTCCGTCGCGCTTTCGGCAGCTCCCATTCATAAAGCTATTGAGGATGGCGATTTAAAAACTGTCGCGTCTCTCTTACGCGAATATCCGGAAATGAAAGACGAAAAAAATGAATATGGCTGGACTCCTTTACATGTGGCCGCTAATAAGAAAAATTTAACCGTTCTTAGATTTTTGCTGGAGCTTGGAGCTGATCCTAACGCCGTAGCAAATAACGGTCACACTCCGCTTCACAAGGCATGTTACGTCGGTTTTGAAAAAGGCGCTCTTTATCTGATTCAGGCCGGAGCTTACGTTAACGCGAGATCTTCGTCCGGAAGCGTTCCGATACAGGCCGCTTCTTACAGCGGAAATAAAAATTTAGTCGCTCTTTTAGCGAGAAACGGAGCCGACGTCAACGCTCAAGCAAATAATGGCCAAACCGCTCTTCACATAGCCGCGGAATCCGGAAATATTAAACCTCTTTCAATGCTTATAAGTCTGAAGGCAAAGCTGGATATTCAAGACGCCGAAGGCAGGACTCCGCTTTATATTGCCGTTCTTAGGGGGAATGTCGTCGCGGCGAAAGCTCTTTATAAAGCGGGAGCCAATCCTGATATAAAAACTAAAAACTCTAAATCTCCCAGAAGTATAGCGCCATATGTTAAAGGAGTTAAAGATTTATTTAAACAATGAAGAAACCATGCGTTTTTTTAGATAGAGACGGAACTTTAATAAAAGAAAAAAATTATTTGTCAGATCCGGACGAAGTCGAATTATATCCTGATGCGGCCCCTTCTTTAAATTTGCTCAGAGAATGCGGTTTTCTTCTCATCGTAATATCCAATCAATCCGGGATTGCCAGAGGCTATTTTTCGGAACAAGATCTTGCGCTGGTCAACGATAGAATGTATCAACTGCTTAAGGATGCCGGAGCGGGAATCGACGGCTTGTATTATTGTCCTCATTTGGAAAAAGATAATTGTTTATGTAGAAAACCGAAGCCCGGCATGATTTTACGGGCTTGCAAAGATTATGATATAGATTTATCTTCTTCTTTTGTTATAGGCGATAAGCTTTCAGACGCGTTGACCGCCGTCAATATCGGCGCTTATCCCATTCTCGTTACGACCGGGTACGGCTCGGACTTTGAGAAAGAGATTCCTAAAGCGACTTTTGTAGCGGCTAATCTTTGGGAAGCTTCGCTCCATATTAAAGAGCTGATATTTAAAAGGAGGTGTTTGTTATCAAACGCGAAGACTGTGTAACAAAAAATTATGACGACGATCCTGTGATCGTAAAAAAAATTAAAATTATGGCGTCTTTCGATTGGACTATGCGTCCGGCTCTTACGGGATTTTTTAGGTTTCTTGATCCTCTTCTCAGCTGGAGAGGCAAAAAATATGAGCTTCAGCTCGGAAGGATTATAGCTAAACCTATTTTATGCGGCCAAAGCTTAAATGACGAGGCTGACTTTATAATCGATAGAACCATACATTGGAATTCTTATTATAAATGCTGGGCTCAGCAGGCTATCAATTCTCAAATGAGCATAGCTAATCACAGCAATACTTTTTCTAATCATGATAAGCACAGCACTTACGATTTGATCGCCAGAGCTATGCATCCGAAGGATAGATTGCCTACGACCGTTCTTCTTCCTCAATTTTCCCCCTATACGGAGGATCAGAAAGAACAGGAAAGATGGGAGTCTTATCAAGAGCTTATTATAAAATATACGGAATACGGTTTTGACGAATCCAGAAAATACACCGATTGGGAACGAGTTAATAAAGATTTTGAAAGAATGCTTGGATTTGAATCTAAAGTTTCCGTCATGAGAGAACAATTTTACTGTTTTGGCAACTATTTAAAAGATACGATGGAAACTTATTTTAACAATAAGTATCCGGTCTATTTAAAAAAGGCCTTTGGGGGCGGAGGAAGCGACGTTTATAAAATATCTTCTCTCGAAGAGCTTTATAGAAGATATGACAAGACTAACGGCAAGGCTTTCCATATTCAAGAAGCTATCGAAGATTACGACGTCTTTATACGTTGTATGTCCGTAGGCCCTCAAGTGCTCCCTATGATATTTTGTCCTGACAAGCCTCTTCATCAGCATTATAGTACGGAAAAGAGCAATCTTGATAAGGATATTTACGAAAGGCTGTCGGGTTATTCGCTTTTTATCAACGCGTATCACCGTTGGACATATAATTCTTTCGAGGCTATTATAAAAGACGGATCTATATATCCCATAGATTTTGCTAACGCATGTCCCGACTCCAATTTTACTTCGCTTCACGTTCATTTTCCTTGGCTTATATGCGCTTTGGTTAAATGGTTGTCTTTCTGCGCAGTTACGGCTAAGGATATGAGAATTGACATGGAGCAGAACAAATATCTTGACGTGTTGAACGATCCTTCTAAAACGAAGCTTGAGAAGTTTAATCATGCTATTTCTCTTAGCAGGGAATATTTTGACATAGAGAAATTTGAAGAGTTTTGTTCGGAGAATTTCCCGGATATAGAAGACAAAATGATCGCTTTCTTTGATCAGCATTTCGACGAGATAATAAGAAAGGGCATTATCATGAGCGATTTTCCAAAAGAAGAACATGAAAAATTTTATTATGAATATAAAAACATGATGGATAATATTTTCCGTCCTAACGCTAAGGAATACTTAAAAACTTTCTGATATATGCCGCAGTTTGGCAATGTTGTATCTTTCGACTTGCCGATAAAAAGGAGTTTTAGAATGGATTTAACGCTTATGAAAAGTCTTGCGGAAGAGCTTTCCGCTTTATTGACCGGGGCCGTTTTAAGAAATATCAGCGAGATTGACAAGGGAAAATTCGTAGCGACTTTTTACTTAAAAGAAGAGAGAATGTTATTGATAAAGCTAAAGGGCGAAGTTCCGGCCGCTTGTTTATTGTCGGGGAAAAAGCCTGCCGCTTTAGTTCCCTCGTCGTTTTGCATGCTTTTAAGGAAACATCTTAAAAATAAAAAACTTTTGAAAGTAAAGCGTTATAAAAATGAAAAAATAATCCTTATGGAATTCAATTCTCAATTAAATCTTGTAATAGATTTTACAAGGCGCGAAGGCAATCTGATATTGCTTTCTCAGGAAAGAGCGTTAGGATCTTTTTCTTCGATTCCGCAAAATAAGTTTTCGGAAGATCGGAAATACGTCTTTCCGTCTGATCCGGACGATTTTTTCGTAGCGGAAGCGGATTCCGGCGGCGAGAAGAAATACGGCGTCAGCGAAGATATATATTTTTCTTTGATAGATAAGGAACGCGAAAGCGAGTTTGAACGAGAAAAAAAATTAAGGCTTTCTCTGTTTTCAAAAGAAATTAATAAATTAGAAAAAAGACGATCCGCCATATCTAACGATCTGTTAAATTTGACGGCAAACAACCGCGCAGCCGATATTGGCAATTCTATTTTAGCCAATATTTGTTCCATAAAAGAGGGCGACGAGATTCTCGAATGTGAAGACGTCGTATCCGGAGAGGCGTTAAAAATAAAGCTGGATCCGTCTCTTTCGCCGGCTGAGAACGCGGCGGCATATTTTTCTAAATTTAAGAAAGCTAAAAGAGGTCTGCCCGTTTTAAGGCAAAGATTGTCGGAAACCGAGAAGACGCTTGATTTAATTAAGGAATCAAAGCGTTTGCTGGAGGATGCCGACGATTGGGAATCTCTTGAAAGCGCGTCTTCTCCGCTTGATGTCGCAAAACCTATATCAAAAACTTCTTTTATTTTAAAATCGTCTCCCAGAAGGTTTAAATACGGGGATTATACTATTATATCCGGCAGAAACCCGGAACAGAACGATGAAGTTAGCTTAAAGCTAGCCAAGAAAAGCGATTACTGGTTTCATGCTCGAGGTATGGGGGGAAGCCATGTATTAATAACGGTAAAGAACGCCGAAAAGCCTCCTCAAGAAGTTATTATTATGGCCGCCACTATAGCCGCGTATTTTTCTAAAGGCCGTAAATCTTCAAAAGTGCCGGTATCCTGTTCTCTTGCAAAATACGTCTCGAAAAAGAAAGGAATGCCCGCCGGAATGGTCGCCGTGTCAAAAGAATCCTGCGTGACGGTTAATCCGACTTCATACGATTTTTTGGAATGGCTGAAAGTCAACATGGATTCTTGACGCGACGTTTTTAATAGTATTTTGACTTTGCTTGTTTATAAAATAACGAAAGGCCGTTTTGTTTATGAAAAGAGTTATCGTTTTATTTTTACTTATATTTTTCGCCGTCGGAGGCGTCAGTTTTGCCGACGATATGATTTTTAACGACAATATGATTTGGATTCAACTTGGAAATCAGATAAAAGACATAGACGAGAAGATGTTTGACGAAATTGAGGAGTGTAATTTTAAGAAAATAGTTTTGCTTCATTCGTCCGTAGATGACAAGGGGTATTTTCCGGTTTTGAACAAAATTGTCGAAAAAGCTCATAACAGAGGCATCAAAACCGCTATTGGAACTCTTGTTTTTAAAGATACTTTTCAAAAAAAATACTGGGAAAAAAATCCGTCTTTAAGGCACTGCTCTAAAGACGGAACATATACGGAGAATAAGTATTACCATTATCAGATTTGTCCAAACAACCCGCTAAATCATGAATATATAGCTTCTTTAATGGTAAAAAAAGCAAGAGAATCCGGAGCGGACGAGATTCATATAGATTATGAAATCTCTCCTTGCTATTGTCCTTACTGCCTTGAAAAGTTTTCCGAGGATACCGGTCTTAACGCGTTAGACTTACCTGAAAACGATAAAACTTGGATGACTTGGAGATCTCGTTCCACTAGAGACTTTTTCGCTCTTTTGGCAAGGAAAGCCAGAAGTTCCGATCCGCCTTTAAGAATTAGCTCTACGGCTCCGATAATAGGTTTTCAGGGAGGTTTTACGGCTTATGGGACTGAGATGAGATACGAAGATTTAACTATTTATACGGATGAATTTCAGCCTATGATTTATATTTCGGTAAAAAATCCTGCGTCTATGGCCGGAGAAAAATATGAGGCCGTTAAATTGAGACTAAAAGGCAAGAGAGTCGTTCCGGGTATTATTATAAACGAAGAGTTTACCTCAAATATTAAGTCTCCCGAGAGAATTGAAGAGGAATTGAGATCTCTTTATGACAAAGGCGCGGATTCAATTGCCGTTTTTGAAGTAAGATATATAAACGAAGGCATAAAGGAACTTTTTAAGGCCAGGTTCTCAAAGTAATTTATATAGAAGGAATCGCGATAAAATTTTAAGAATATTTTTCTTGAATTTTATTTTTTCGAGCGTCCGCTTTACGGCGTTTACGTTTTTATTAACTAATATGGAGGAAACGTATGAAAAATAATTTTTTCACAATTTTTTGCGCGTTTATTTTTTCGCTTTTATTGACTTCGTCTTCTTTTGCCGCGATAACCAAAGCAGACGACGCTACTTTTGAGGAAGCCGTGATAAATTCTAAGGGAGTCGTGCTTGTCGATTTTTGGGCTCCCTGGTGCGGTCCCTGCAAGAGGCAGAGCAAAGAATTAGATAAATTGGCCGCCGAGATGCCTAATCTCAGGATCGTTAAGGTAAACGTAGACGAATCTCCGGATATCAGTAATGAGCTTGACATACGATCTATTCCTACTTTGTTGATAGTTAAGGACGGAGAAGTTGTGGAGAGATGGTCCGCAGTTACTCCTGTAGTAGATTTAAAAAAGAAGTTGAACTCTTATAAATAGAAAAGATTCGTTATTTTAATCGGCAGATTTTAAGGGGTTAACGTTATTTGATAATTCGCGAATCACATACTTAAAATAAACAGGGGCGTTTCCGTTAAATACGGCCGTCCTTATTTTTTGAAAGGCGTAGTATGGCGTTAAAGGCTAAAGGAAATATTGACGGTTTAAAACCCAGACAAAAAAAAGACATAGATAAACTTTTTGAAAAAAAAATAGATCCCGACATGATTGTCAGTCCTGAGTTCGCAAAATCTTTATGCGCCGTTTCGTCGGAGATAACGAGGCAGATAGGCGTTTTAATAGATAGAAGAGGCCGGGTTTATGACGTTTTCGTAGGGGACGCAAAAGGAATAGAGATGAGCGATTTCGGAAGATACAGAACCAGTCGCAGCCGCTTGAGAGGATTGAGATTAGTTCACACTCATTTAGGAGATCAACCTTTAAATTCCGACGATCTTACGGATCTTGCTCTTTTAAGGCTTGACTCGGTTTGCGCTCTTGAGACTCTTCCTTCCGGTCTTCCGGGCAAAGTTTATACGGCTCATCTTTTGCCTTTCGAATTTGAAGGAAAGCTTTATTCGGAAGTTTCGTATTCTTCCGTTTACGGTTTAAAAAGGGATTTTCGTTTTTTTATATCTGAATTGGAAGCTGAGATAGATTATTCGTTAAGATCTCTCGAAACGGATGACAAATCTAAGAGGGCCATTCTTGTGCATGTATCTTCTTATCCGTCTGAAAAAGCCGAGGCTTCTATGGAAGAGCTGAAATCTTTAGCCGTATCCGCGGGAATTCATATCGTAGGTTCCGTGATACAGAAAAAGCGTAATTTGGATCCAACGTATGTCATAGGGAAAGGTAAGCTGAAAGAATTATTTATTGCTTCTCTTGAGACTAACGCTAATTTAATTGTTTTTGACGGTCAGTTATCAGCTTCTCAGATGCGCGCCGTATCTGAAAAAGCGGAGATAGACGTTATCGATAGAACTCAGATGATCTTGGATATTTTTGATAAAAGAGCTAAGACCAGAGAGGGCAAACTTCAGGTTAAGCTTGCTCAATTGAGATATAGTTTGCCTAGACTTGTGCTTAAAGACGATTTTCTGTCCAGGATAACCGGGGGAGCCGGAGGCGTCAAGTCGAGAGGGCCGGGAGAAACTAAACTGGAAGTTTTGAGAAGACGCATACGCGATTCCATATCTTCTCTTGAACGGGAGCTTGAAAGCATATCTAAGGCAAGGCAAGAAAGAAGAAAAAAACGCGAAAAAAGCAATATGCCCGTAGTTTCCATAGTAGGATATACCAACGCGGGAAAATCGACGCTTTTAAACGCTCTTACTTCCAGCTCTACTCTTACCGAAGATAAAATGTTCGCAACTTTGGATACGGCTACCAAGAGAGTCCGTTTTCCTCATGACAGAGATTTGATAATTACCGATACCGTGGGATTTATAAGAGATCTTCCTCCTGATTTGCTTGCCGCTTTCAGGTCTACTTTAGAGGAAATGCAGGATTCTAATCTTCTCATACATCTATTCGACATTTCTTCTCCCTCCTGGCAGAAACAGATAGAGATTGTCAACAATATTTTAAAAGAGCTTGCCTTAGACAATATACCTCAGATATTGGCCGGAAACAAAGCGGATCTTATCGATCCGGAAACGACGCTGAGCATTGAGAAATCGTCGGGCTGCGTCGCGGTTTCCGCAAATAATAAAAAGACGCTTGGGAAACTTACTTCAATTATAGATCGTTTTTTATGGGAGGAAACTTTATGAACGGTAATAACATAAAAATACCTTTGCCTGTAATAGTAACTTTCGTAGCTCTTTTTTTAATTCTTTTTGTCGCCGTAGTTTTTATGTTGGGCCGAGAATCCGCTCGGTCTTATAATGTCGATCATTCTGCTTTGGCAGTCTCTCCGGGTTCTAACGTAAGCGTAAGTTCAGAACAAGCCGTTCAGACATCTTCTGCCGTCTCTTCTTCCGAGGCTAACGTTAGCGGAGATTTAGCTCGGAACATTCAGTCTAATTCGGCCGTATCCTCTGATCCTAACGTAACTTTTAATTCATACGCTTCAGATTCTCAGCCGAAAACTTTTGCCGCTTCCGCTCCCGCGGATTCTCAGCGGCAGAATGCCGTTCCCGTTTCCCCTGCGAGCGCGCAAGCGCGACAAATATCTGCCGATAATACTTTGAACAAGAATAGTCAAAGTCTTCCGTCTTTAGCGCAAACTGAAAGTCAGTCGTTTTCAGATTCTTATTCAAACGATAGAGAGCGCGTTAGACAATATGTTTATGATATGGAAATGGTTCTAAGTTCCGGCAAATCATGGACTGACCCAAACGATTTCGCCGGGAAAATAGTTCAGTCTATTATGAAGCAGGATTATTCTGATTTTGACATGCTTGTAGAGAATATGGAAAAACTCAAAGCCAGGGCTTCTGCGGTTCAAGCTTTCGGAGATTGCATAGAGCATAAACAAGCCGTAGTTCATTCGTTCGATATGTCTTTAGACATTCTGAAAAAGGTGCGTTCCGCAGTTTCTCAAGGCGATGTTTCGACTCTTACGACTTTAAATGAAGACAGCGATCGTATTAAAGCGGCTTCACGGAAGGCCGACGATTTAATGAAAGCTATAAAAGAAAAATATGATCTTTAATAAGACTGAGGGAAATAGATGTTAAAGAATGTTTTAATCGTTTCGTTAATTCTGTTTTGTTCGGTTTTTGCTTCTATTTTAGCTTTTGATGATTTAACCGCGCAGAATATCGACAGTAAACAAAAGATTCTTGCTCTTGTTAATTCAGAGAGGGCAGCCGCAGGACTGCCTCCTTTTGAGATTAACCCTGTTCTTGATAGAATAGCCGATATAAGATCCAAAGAGCTTTTGGAGTCGTTTTCTCATATTCGCCCTGACGGCAGATCTTTCGAGTCTATATTTTACGACTTTAACACGAGATATTCTTCATGCGGCGAGAATATAGCTAAAGGTTACCGCAGCGCAGAGGATGTCATGGCGGGCTGGATGAATTCTCCGGGGCATAGAAAAAATATTTTGAATCCCAAGTTTAAATATATTGGAGTAGGCGAAATTTCTGATAATTCGAACTGTTTTCATTGGGTTCAGGTCTTTTCGGGCGATATTTCGGGCGATATCTCCGGCTTTAAAAACGAAATCTTATCTCTAGTTAATTCTGAAAGAAAAAAAGCCGGAATTTCTCCTCTTATTATGGATCCCGCTCTCTATAGATTTGCCGGACAGAGATCTGCGGAAATTGTAAGATGTTACTCTCACAACCGTCCTGACGGCAGATCTTTTTCATCCATATTTAAGGATAATGACATAAGGTATTTTTTATACGGCGAAAATATAGCTAAAGGTCAGGTAGATCCTAAGGCCGTTATGAGAGATTGGATGAATTCTCCCGGTCATAGAAAAAATATTTTGAATCCTGAGTTTAAATATATTGGAATAGGCGTAATTCCCGATAATTCGAACTGTCTTCATTGGGTTCAGTTATTTGCGGGAGAACGTTTTAGTTAGAAATAGGGCTGTTGGATTCGTTCTTGTTTTTAAATTAAGGAAAAGATTCGGAGAAATTGGCGGCTTATTTTGGAGCCGTTAACATTCTCATTCTGTCAAGCGTTGAATATACGTTTACGGACTTCTTCCGCTTTGTATTAACTGTTTGTTTCGTTTCGTCGTTTTTCGGTTTGCCGCTTCCCGAATATTCTTGAAGAATCCTATTTACGTAATTTACCGTTTCGGCGTAAGGAGGAATTCCTCCATAGGATAAAACAGCTCCAGGCCCGGCGTTATAAGCGGCCAGAGCAAAGGGTAAATTATTGTTGAAAGCGTCTAACTGTCTTCTTATATACAGAGTTCCGCCGGCTATATTTTGATGAGGAGAGAAGACGTCGGTTACTCCGAGTCCTCTTGCGGTATCCGGCATAAGCTGCATTAATCCTCCGGCTCCTACCGGAGAGACTGCGTAAGGATAAAATCCTGACTCAAATTTGATTATTGTTCTTATAAGCATGGGATCGACATTGTTTTTTTTAGCTTCGCGAAGTATTATAGGCGATAAATCCAGTTCGGAGCCGTCGGCAAGATTTACTATTATCGGCTCTAATATTCCGCTTGATTCAGACGCGTTATATGTTCTTTGAAAATACGATTTGTTAT
This sequence comes from uncultured bacterium, assembly GCA_949288455.1. Taxonomy (GTDB): domain Bacteria; phylum Vulcanimicrobiota; class CADAWZ01; order CADAWZ01; family CADAWZ01; genus CASEKF01. The sequence continues at coordinate 96 of CASEKF010000012.1, read as the reverse complement.
CTGAAGACGAGCTCGATCTTCGAGTCTTCGCATAAGGGCGATGACTTTTATAAACGCCGTTCTTCTTGTTGCTTTCTATGAACTTAGCTTCGTCCT
>CASEKF010000011.1 GCA_949288455.1 uncultured bacterium | reverse complement strand
ATGCGGAAGCTTAAATTTTAGGATGGTTCCTTCCTCAGTAGTTTCCTTTTCCGTAAAAACCGTGGTCGTATCCCATTTTGTATTTTCCGTCAGCACGGCGTCTTTTATGAAAATAGCCGCCTCGTTGTTGTCAAGCGTTTTAATTTCGTATTGAGATTTAAGGGCCGATTCAATTATAATTGACGTTCCGCTTTTCTTTTGCGATATTTCTATAATAGCCGGTTTTATAACGGCTTGATACGAGTCGTCGAGATTCGTAAGAGTCAAGCTGATATTTAATCCCTTAAGCAAGGGCTCCAACGGCAGCAAACATCCGGCTTGTTCGTTTTGCATAAATCCAAGAGGCGTAAATTCCGATAAATCTGCGGTATGTGACGAACAGGAATTTTCAGTAAAAAAAACGTTTCCTCCGATGCCGCTTATAGCTAGAGTGTTTCCGCTGGAAGACCAGGATTCTACGGTTTTTATATCTTGCAGCAGCTTCGATCCCGAAGAAATATACAGACGTTCCTTGCCTTCTTTATTTGTCACGATAAACGCCGTTTCTTCCCATGTTTTTTCGGAATAAAAAAGTTTAAGAGGAGCAGTCCTGTCAAACGCATATGCAGATGAACCGGCCGCAAAAAAATATAATAAAAGTATTATTAAAGCAGTCGTTTTATTCATTGTACGTTTTCTCCTTTTTTGGGGTTTCGTCTGCCGAGTTTATGAGTTTTTTGTCGTAGGCTTTTAAAAATGGAAACCATATTAAAGAGCTTACCATAACGTTTACGCTTAAAAGAATTAAGCCTTTTAAATCCTGACAGCACAGCGGAGCTCCTATGAAAGCCGGCAGAACCCAGGGAACTTCGATAAAAGGCCTTGTTAACAGGTTAGATGCGAACGCCAGAAAAGCGATCAATCCGCAGCATATCGGAGATAGAATGAAAGGAATTATAAAAATGGGATTAGCCACTACGGGCAATCCGAAGAGCAGCGGTTCGTTGACGTTGAATAGCGACGGTATGAGCGAAATTTTTCCTACTTTTTTGAGACGTTCGTTTTTGAAGAATAAAAGCATAAATGGAACCGGAAGAGTAGAGCCTGCTCCGCCTATCCATACGAACCATTGATAAAAAGGATACGCAGTTATCGCAGGTAGCGCGACTCCGGGATTTATAGCGTGAACTTCGGTATTAAGCAGTAGAAATTTTTGCCAAAGCGCAAAAAATACTCCGTTTATGACGGATATTCCATGTAATCCCGCAAAACCGAATATATGCATAAAGAGATTTACGGCCGCTACGCATATAGCGGTGTCTCCCAATTCTTCCATCGGCTGCATTAAATTTATGAGCGAATTATATATATCTATATTAAAAACATACATAATTGCCCATATGGCGGATATTACGATTAACAGAGGAAGAAAACTCATAAACGCTTCGGCTACCGCTGGAGGGACGTCGGTTTTGTCGTCTTTATTTGTTTCCTCTTTTTTAATCGTTTTGTTTAAAAGTTTCGTTACGCATCTTGATATTTCTACCGTAGCAAGCCCGCATATTATTCCTAAGAAAAGTCCGTCTCCTCCTAGCGGTTTGAGCGGGACGACCCATTCCGGCGAGCCGCTTATGACGGCTTTAGCCGGCTTAATCGTCAGAAAAAAAGCCGCTGCGGCTCCCATCGCATAAGGAAGTTCCGGCAGTTTATAGCTTTTCGCCAGAGACGAGGCTATGGCGAAGGCTACGAAAACAGATAAAATTCCCATAGTAAACCTAAAGGGAATTAAAATTTCCTGCCAGTTATTTGCATACCATTGGCCGAAAGCGGAATTTGCCAATGCCGGAAAATATTTCGAGATAACTTCTTGTTGAGATCCTAAAAGCAAGAAAGCGCTTCCCGTTAAAATAATAGGGATAGACGCCAACATTCCGTCTCTTAGAGCGAGCAAATGTCTTTGAGACGCTATTCGTTCCAGAAACGTAAAAAGTGATTCGATTAGTTTTGAACGATTTATCATACCTGCAATAAGTTTATTTTAATAATTAACAAATAGTTTAAAATTAGTTCTTTTTATCGTTTATTCCTTTTTTTGCGATAATTTACGCTTTTTAGGCGGGCCGCTTTAAAATCGTATTCGTTTAAAATATATCTATTGACAATCTAACGGAAAAAATAATAATATATAATAGCTTGATAAAGCGTATAAAAATGAAAGGAGATCCTTTTCGCAGATATTTAAAATCTAAGCGTTTTTGATTTATGTCCGGGTCCTTTAGAAGGGTGAGCATGAAGACGACGAAACGCGGCAGATAACCCGGAAAGGAAAAATAACAATGGCTATAATTTCTATGAAGCAGCTTTTAGAAGCCGGAGTACATTTTGGACATCAGACGAGAAAATGGAATCCTAAGATGTCCCGTTATATCTTTACGGAAAGAAACGGAATTTATATTATCGATCTTCAGAAAACTGTAGGCAAAGTTAGAGACGCCTATAATTTTATTCAGGAAGTAGTAAAATCCGGAAAAAGCATACTGTTCGTAGGAACTAAAAAACAGGCTAGAGAAGCCGTATGCGCAGACGCTGCCAGATGCGGAATGTTCTATGTAAACCAGAGATGGTTAGGCGGCATGCTTACTAATTTTAAAACTATTGAAAAACGTATAAACAGACTAAAAACAATCGAAGCTGAAAGAGATAACGGAACTTTTGACTTGCTGCCAAAAAAAGAAGTGAAAGCAAAGCTTGACGAGATGAAAAAGCTTGAAAAATTTTTAGGCGGCATTAAGGATATGCAGGAACTTCCGGGCGCTCTTTTTATTATAGATCCCAGAACTGAAAGAATCGCAGTCGCAGAGGCTAAAAAATTAGGCATCCCGATAGTCGCTATCGTCGATACGAACTGTGATCCGGACGAGATAGACTATCCTATACCCGGAAACGACGACGCTATAAGAGCGGTTAAGCTGTTATGCGGCAAAATGGCCGACGCCGTGATCGAGGCTAAGGCCGAGCTTGAAACAATTCTTACTGACGAAGGATATGAAGAGGATGAACTTCCCGAGATGGTCGAAGAAGTTGAGGAAGCTAACTCATAAAAGATACATCAAAATATGAATAAACGGTTTGTTTGTGAATTTGGAGGAAAATAATGGCTGATATAACTACTGAAAATATAAAAAAGCTTCGCGAGGTAACCGGAGCCGGTATTATGGACTGTAAAAAAGCCTTAAGCAAAGCGGAAGGCAATTTTGAGAAGGCTCAGGAGATTCTCAGACAAAAAGGAGCCGAGAAAGCGGAGAAAAAGAAAGACAGAGCTACAAATTCCGGTATAGTTAAGACCTTTGTCAAAGATAATTCAGGAGTAATTATAGAACTGAACTGCGAGACTGATTTCGTAGCTAAGAACGAATCTTTCCAAAGTTTAGCGGACGCTATTGCTCGCATGCTTATGGATGTCGAAGAAAATTCGGTTTCCGCCGACTCTCTTCCCGAATCCGTAAAAGCGAAGCTGCAGGAGTCGCTTTCTGAAGCTATAGGTAAAATTGGCGAAAATATGTCTTTAAGACGCTGTCAGAAGTTATCTTTCGCCGGCAACGGCAAAATTACCGATTATGTTCATATGGGCGGAAAAATAGGAGTGTTAGTAGAACTTACGGCCTCGTCGAAAGAAGCGGCCGATTCCCCTGTAGTCGCGGAACTCGCCAAAAATTTGGCGATGCAGATAGCCGCTCAAGCTCCAAGGCTTGTTTCAAGAGATTGCTTTACCGAAGAGGAGCTTAATAAACAGAAAGCTCTTATAAACGAATTGGCGGCTGAAGAAAATCCTAATAAACCTGCGAATATAGTTGAAAGAATAGCTAACGGTAAATTGGAAAAATATTTCCAGTCCGCTTGTCTTGTAGACCAAATTTATATAAAGGATTCTTCTTTAAATATCGCTCAGCTTCTTCAGAAAGTATCTAAGGAAGCCGGCGGAGATATTAAAGTTAAACGGTTCGTAAGATTTTCTCTGGGAGAATAAATTTGTTATATAGACTGCCGAAGCCTGAGACGTTTTGTCTGCCTCGGCAGTCTTATTTAAAATGAAGTTATGATATATAAAACGATACTTTTAAAATTGAGCGGCGAGGCTTTAAGCGGAAATAAAGAAAGCGGTATCGATAGGGATGCGGCGGTTAAAATTATTTTGGAAGTTATTCCTATTATAAAGGCCGGAGTTAGATTAGGCATTGTAGTAGGAGGCGGAAATTTCTGGAGAGGAAGAGACGCGGCGGGTTTTGACAGAGCTTTTGCGGATTCGATAGGAATGATGGCTACCGTTATGAATTCTATCGCTCTGCAAGAAGTTTTTTTATCGTTGGGAGTTGAAGCTGAAATTATGTCCGCGGTTGAAGTCCCAAAATTTGCTCCTGCCATATCTCCGGTTAAATCGAGAAAGTTTTTGGACGAAGGAAAGTCAGTCATATTTGCGGGTGGAACCGGAGCTCCTTTCGTCAGCACTGATACCGCCTCGGCTATGAGAGCTCTTGAGATAAAGGCGGACGCTTTATTGAAGGCTACTCTTGTCGACGGGGTTTACGATAAAGATCCTAATAAATATTCCGACGCGAAGAAATACGATTCGATTTCTTATTTAAAAGTGATAGAAGATAATTTGAAAGTGATGGATCTCGCGGCTATATCTCTTTGCAGAGAAAATTCTTTGCCGGTTCATATATTTAATTTGACTAAACCCGGAGCTCTTTCCGCCGTGTTAAACGGCATGCCTGAGGGAACTATAATAAAGGAGTAAACATTATGCTGGATCCTAAAATAATTTCTAATACTGAAGATAGAATGAAGAAAACCGTCGAAGTTTTCAAAAAAGATTTGATTGGAATTAGAACCGGGAGAGCTACGCCCGCTATTCTTGATAAAGTTCAGGTAGAGGCTTACGGATCTATGTGTCCTATTTCTCAAGTCGCTAATATTACCGTGCCGGATCCCCGCTCGATTGTTATTCAGCCGTGGGATAAAAGCGTCCTTTCTACCATAGATAAGGCTATACAGAAATCTGATATCGGGATACATCCCGTGAACGACGGAAATATTATACGGCTTTCTATTCCGCCTTTGACCGGAGAACGTAGAAAAGAACTAACGAAAGTCGTTAAAAAGAAAGCGGAAGAGGGAAAAGTATCTTTAAGAAATATAAGAAGAGACGTTAACGACGAGCTCAATAAACTTAAAAAATCTTCCGTCGCTTCCGAAGACGAAGTTAAGAGAGCTGCCGAACAGGTTCAAAAAATTACCGATAAGTATATTAAAACTTTTGACGATATTGCGGCCGCCAAAGAGAAAGAGATAATAGAAGGTTGATGGATTTGATAGCGGAAGCGTTTGATCGCAATATTTTAAGCGCTTTTAAACCCGGAAGTTTGAAAATTATAATAGTAAAACCTGAGAATAAATATGTCGGAGTAGGCAGGCTGAGAATTATTTCCGTAAGAGAATCTTGCGGTATTACTGAGCTGGCGTTGTCATACGAGGATTATTGGTAAATTGCGTTATTAGATTTTGCGTTCGCGTTTTATCTAAAATAAAGGCGCGTTTGTCATATAATTCTCTTTTTTATTTAAAATATTTTAAGCGATTTGCGCCTTAAATACCGCAAGACCTTTATACGGCGTTCAGTTTGAAATTAATTTTTTTGATTCGATTAAGGTATTCGATATGATTCTTAAAGATAATCTTCCCGAACATATAGCCATAATTATGGACGGCAACCGCAGATGGGCCAAACAGAGATCTCTGCCGGTAATTTCCGGACATAAAGCCGGAGAAAAAGCTTTCCATAATATTGTCGAATCGTGTTGTAAACTGGGAATAAAGACTTTAACCGCGTATGCGTTTTCCGTCGAAAATTGGAAAAGAGCGGCTGAAGAAGTAAGTCTTTTGATGGGTCTTTTTGAATTTTACATGAAGGAAGAAAGAAAATATTTAATTAAAGAGAAAATAAAGTTTAAAATAATAGGGGATAAAACGGGTCTTCCCCCAAAGCTTACGCGGGAATTTGAAATAACTGAAAAAGTTACCGAAAATTTTGAACGAATGACTTTATGTCTTGCCGTTAATTATGGCTCTAGATATGAAATAGCCTATGCGGTTAGAAGGATAGCGGAAGCCGTTATGGCGGGAAAATTTGAATTAAACGATATTTCTCCGGACGTTATCGGCCGATATTTAATGACTGAAGGAATTAAAGATCCCGATTTGATTATAAGAACAAGCGGAGAGGAACGCTTAAGCAACTTTCTGCTTTGGCAGTCAGCTTATGCCGAATTTTATTTTACCGACGTTCTTTGGCCTGATTTTGACGAAAAATGCCTTTTAAAAGCTATAGAGTCTTATCAGTCGAGAAACAGAAGATTTGGAGGCGGTATTTGATTTGGAGATGGCAAAGAGAATAATTACCGGAGTTGCTCTGATTGTAATATCGGTCGCCTTGATACTGCATTCTAAATGGGCGATGGCTCTGTTGATTTTTCCGATAGGTATTATGGGAATGAAAGAATTTTATCAGCTCGCTTTATTTAAAGGCATAAAACCTTCTTATGTAAACGGAGTTATAAGCGTTATTATTCTTTATCTTTCCGCTCTGACGCTGCCTATTGATTTTTCAATTCCTGTTCTGACTGCTCTGCTTTTAATTACAATGTGCGTTTTTGTGATAAGAAAGGACAATCATGTATCTGCTTTGATAGATTCGGCCGTAACTATATTGGGATATATATATATAGGCTGGTTTTTCTCTATGCTTTTTTATCTTAGAGACGTTCCCGGAACTATAACGGCGTATGGCTTTACGATAGATCAGGGAGCGGCGATGGCTCTTCTTTTGGTTTTGACTAATTGTTTTACCGATATAGGCAGTTTTTTCTTTGGAAAATTTTTAGGCAAGACTAAATTGTGTCCTCATATTAGTCCTAATAAGACGGTCGAAGGAGCTATCGGAGGAATTTTTACCGGAATAATTATAGCCCTTATAGCAGGAAGGCTTTTGACGTTAAGTTTTGTCGATTCAATGTGGTTTGGCCTTATTATCAGCTTAACGGCTCAGATGGGCGATTTGTGGGAGTCTGTCCTGAAGAGAGACGTTGAAGTTAAAGATTCCGGAGCTTCGCTTCCGGGGCATGGAGGCATTCTCGACAGATTTGATTCCTTATTTTTATCGGCTCCTACGGCTTGCTTTTTATTTTATTACTTTATTGGATTTTGAGGCCGAATATTAAAATATAACGAGCGAGTTGTTTCATATATTTTTTCTTGGCAAATATTCTTAATTTTTTAAAGGCGTATGTTTTTTTCGTTATGATAAATATTTCAATAATAGGTTCTACCGGCTCTATAGGGACTCAAGCCCTTAGCGTTATAGAAAGTTTCCCGGATAAATTTCGCGTAGTCGCTCTTTCCGCATATTCAAATTGGGAAAAGCTTTTGGAACAGATTTTACGTTTTCAGCCTTGCGCCGCAGCTATAATTGAAGAGCGGGCTTTTCGTTCGCTTAAGGATAATCTTCCGCCTTCTTCTCCGACTAAATTGTATTCGTCCGAAGAGGGCGTTTCTTATATTTCTTCTATGGACGAGGCCGATCTCGTATTAGTTTCTTCAGTCGGCATTTCAGGTTTAAAGCCTGTCGTCTCCGCTATAAAGGCCGGAAAACAATTGGCCTTAGCGACAAAAGAAGCCCTTGTATCCGGAGGTAGTTTAGTCATGTCTCTCGCAAAGAGATATGGAATCGTTATTCGCCCGGTAGATAGCGAACACAGCGCCGTTTTTCAGTGTATCGGCTCGGATAGAGAATTTTTAAATAAAATTATTCTTACTTGTTCCGGCGGATCTCTTAGAGATTTTTCTTTAGAACGTATGAAAAGCGTTTCCGTAAGTCAGGTTCTGCGGCACCCTACATGGGCCATGGGAAAAAAAATTACCGTTGACAGCGCGACTTTGATGAACAAAGGCTTTGAAGTTATCGAAGCTTGTCATTTATTCGGATTGCCCGCCGATAAAGTGGACGTCCTCATACATCCTCAAAGCATAATTCATTCTATGGTAGAATTTTCCGACGGAGCGATTATAGCTCAATTATCTAAGCCTGATATGAGATTAGCTATTCAATACGCTTTATCTTATCCTGATCGACTCTCAAAAAAATGGTCTGACACCGATTTTTTATCTGTTTCTACTCTTTCTTTTGAAAAACCCGATTTAGCGCGTTTCCCATGTCTGGGTCTCGCATATGCCGCTTTTGCAGCCGGAGGCGCGTCTCCGGCTGTTCTTAACGCTTCTAACGAGGAAGCCGTAAAGGCTTTTTTGGAAGGCAGAATAAGATTTTGCGATATATACGCCGTGACGGCCGAAGTGATTTCAAAAATTGAAGTTATCAAGGCGGATTCTTTAGAAAATATTTATTATGCCGATTCGCAAGCGAGACTTAAAGCTCTTGAATTAATAAGAAGACTGGAAAAAACTTTATGATTAAGGAACGTTTTCAATTTTTTTCCGGAGCCGAAATTCCTGAAAGTTTTTTTGAATTTTTGAGTCAAGTAAAAGATGTCTGCATTGATCTGGAAGCTGACGGTTTACATCATTATTACGCTAAAATTTGTCTTATTCAGCTTAATGCGGCCGGAGAAAATTTTATTATAGATCCTCTTTCGAACGAAAACGTCTCGGAACTTTTTATGGCTTTGCATGGCAAGCTTATCATTCTTCATAGCGGAGCTTACGATATTAAACTTATGAAGAACGATTTTGATTTTATTCCGGATAAAGTTTTTGATACGATGATAGCTATGCAGTTTCTTGGATACGAAAAATTCGGTTTGGCGGATCTTGTGCATAAGCATTTTAATATCACTCTTGCAAAAGGCCCTCAGAAAATGGATTGGTCAAAACGTCCTCTTCCCGATAAGATGTTCGATTATAGCGTAAACGACGTAAAATATCTTCCGGAATTATACGAAATATTAAGAGGAGAGTTAGATAAAATCGGACGATTAGAGTGGTTCGAGGAACAATGTCGTCGTCTTATAGATACTTCGGCGAACGATTTTAAATCTCAAGATAATGATTCTTGGAGAATAAAAGGCTCTTATGCTTTAGAACGTTTAGAATTGGCGTATTTACGGCATTTATGGCATTGGAGGGAAGAAGAAGCCAAACTAAAAAATATTCCCGTTTTTAAGATTTTAAAAAATGAGGATTTAATACGATTATCTAAGTGGTGCGCGTCCGCTGATCGTCCGGTATCTGAATCTCCGGTCGCAGAGCATATTTTACCAGGCAAGCGCAGATTTGAAAAATGCGAGCTTGCAAGACAGGCCGCAAGACGAATTCCTTCGCATTTGCTTCCTTCCAGAAAACATCCTTCCGCCGTTAAGCCGGTAAAGTGCGACGATAGGATAGCGGCCGAAGTAAAAGAAGCCAGAGACAGGATCGCCTTAAAATTGAATTTAAATCCGACTTTAATCGCTAATCAAAAGACGTTGTCAAAGATAGCTTCCGAAACTATTTCGGATTTAGAAGATCTTGTTGCTAAATGCGGGATGATGCATTGGCAGAAAAATTTATTGGCCGAGGATATTAGAAAAATATTTCATTTGAAATAAAGCATTCAAATTTCATTTAATTTTAAACTTTTCTTTATTTGTTTTTACTGGAACTTGCTGATTTGTACGCGTTTATAAATTTTGTCAATTCCGTTTTAGGATGGGCCTTGAACATTATATTTACACGGTCTTTATCATGATTCCATTGTACTAAAGCAATGTGGTGACAAGTTCCAATTTTTACCGACATTTTTAGTAATAAACGGCGGTTTTTCTTAGTATAAAAAACCGCCGGGTATTATTTTAATTTTTTTTAGCCGCTTTAGCCCAGCTGTCTTTCAGTGGGAGCGTCCTGTTAAATATTAATTTATTTGCGGACGAGTCTTTATCTACACAGAAATAACCGAGTCTTTCAAATTGTACCGTTTCTCCAATTTGAGCGTTGGCCATTGAAAGCTCTATTTTAGCTTGTTTATTGACGGAAAGAGAATTTGGATTCAATCCGTCAATGAAATTGTCCAACGCTGACGGATTTAGGCAGGCAAATAAGTTTTCATAAATTCTTATTTCCGCTTCGATATAATTCGACGAGCTGACCCAATGGAGCGTGCCTCGTACTTTTCTGCCGTCGGAAGACGTTCCGCCTTTCGTATTAGGATCATATGAACAGTGAATTTCCGTTATTACGCCGTCTTCGTTTTTTACGATATGAGAGCATGTTACGTAATAAGCGGCTTTTAGCCTTACTTCTTTGCCGGGGCTTAATCTATGAAAACCTTTGATAGGTTCTTCCATAAAATCTTCTCTTTCGATAAACAACTCTTTGGTAAATTTTACTTTTCTTGTCCCCCGTGAGAGATCTTCCGGATTATTGACGGCTTCTATTTCTTCTTCTAATCCTTCGGGATAATTGTCGATTATTAATTTTACCGGATTTAATACGGCCATTACCCGTTTTGCTTTTTTATTTAGATCTTCTCGTATGCAGTGCTCCAGGAACGCCATGTCTACTATACTATCGGCTTTTGCCACTCCTATTTGCTCGCAAAAGTTTCTAATGGCTTCCGGAGTAAATCCTCTTCTTCTCATGCCCGCTATGGTAGGCATTCTTGGATCGTCCCAGCCGTTTACATGACCTTCCGTTACTAGTTGAAGAAGTTTTCTTTTGCTCATAACGGTATAAGTAAGATTTAATCTTGCGAATTCTATTTGCTGAGGCGGGTTTTTGACGTTTAGAGTTTCGAGGTACCAGTTGTAAAGGGGTCTGTGGATTTCAAATTCTAAAGTGCATATGGAATGAGTGATTCCTTCTATACTGTCTGACAGACAATGGGCAAAATCGTACATAGGATATATATTCCATTCGTCTCCGGTTCTATGATGAGGGGCATGTCGTATCCTATATATCGCCGGGTCTCGCATATTTATATTGGGAGACGCCATATCTATTTTTGCTCTTAGAACGGCCGATCCGTCCGGAAGTTCTCCTTTTTTCATTTTTTCAAACAGAGCCAGATTTTCTTCTATGCTTCTGTCCCTGTAAGGGCTGTTTTTGCCGGGTTCCGTCAACGTTCCGCGATATTCTCTTATTTCGTCTGCCGTAAGCTCGCATACGTAAGCTTTTCCAAGCTTAATTAATTTAACGGCGTACTCGTAAAGCTTTTGGAAATAGTCGGAAGCGTAGTACATTCTGTCTTCCCAATCGAAGCCTAGCCATTTTACGTCTTCCATAATCGATTCGACATATTCGACGTCTTCTTTACAGGGATTCGTGTCGTCGAATCTAAGATTGCATGTTCCGTTATACTGTCGCGCTATGCCAAAGTTCAGGCAGATAGATTTAGCGTGTCCTATATGTAAATATCCGTTGGGTTCCGGAGGAAACCGCGTCGCGATATGGCTGCGTTTTCCCGAGGCTAAATCGGAATTTATTATTTCTCTTATAAAATCGGACGGAGTATTTTCTTTGGGCGCTTGTAATTCGCTGTCAGTCTTTTGGGTAATGGTCATTGTCATTTCTCCTTGCGTTCTTTTATGTGCTTTTCTAAAGCTTCTCCCGCGTCGTCAAATCTGCTTATGCATCTGTAAACTCCAAGAAGAGCCAGAGATTCGTATAAAGGCAGAGATTCTCCCTCTCCGGAGGCGGCTATTCTTATCGCCATATGGATAGATTTTGAAGAATACCCGCATCGCTCTGATATCTCGTTAATGCATTCGTGAAAATCGGCGGGGTTATTTAATAAAAGAGCTTTGTCTTTAAACGTTTTTTTCAAAGTTTTAAACATGGATAATATTTCGGCCGGAGGCATTTTTATTTTGTTGAATTCGTCGCAATCGTATGAAAGGCGCAGTTTGAAAAAAAAGCCGGTTATATCGTCTATCTCTTTATTAAGTCTTCTAAATCTATTTTTAGTTTCTACTGCTAAAGGCCCTAAATATTCCATTAAATATTTTAATCGTTCGTCTTTGTAGGCACAAAATTCTTCGATTGTCATTTTTTGAGTATACGCGTCGTTTATAGCGTCTAATTTGTTATAATCGAACGCCGGCCCCGTAGTGGATATTCTGCCCGGGATAAATTCATGTATTAATTCGTCCATAGAGAAAAGCTCCATGGAACTTATCTCTTCTTTCGTTTTACCTTCGGCGCTACGAGAATAGCCCATTAGAGCAAGAAAATTTAACAGAGCGTCGGGAACGTAGCCCGCGGCTCTAAACCATCTCAGCGAAACGGGATTCTTCCGTTTTGAAATCTTGCTTTTATTTTTATCCGGATTTCTGAGAAGCGATAAATGATAAAATTTTGGAGCTTCCCATCCGAAGGCATTGTAAAGAAGTATATGCTTAGGAGTCGAAACTATCCATTCTTCTCCTCTTAAAACGTGCGTTATTCCCATTAAATGGTCGTCTATTACGTTGGCCAGATGATAAGTTGGGAATCCGTCTGTTTTTAACAGCACTTGATCGTCTATTTCAGAATATTTTCTCGAGATTTCTTTTTTTCTCGTATGATCGTAGAAGGTTATTAAAGCGTCGGGATTTTCGTCGGGAACTTTTAGTCTGATTACGTACGGTTCTCCTTTCGCTTCTTTTTCTTTAATTTGTTCAGGAGTAAGTTTTCTGCAAGGCGAATCCTGAGCGAAATATCCTTGAGCCGGCTTTTTCTCTTTTTCCTGTTTTTCTCTCAGAGCCGCAAGATCCTCTTTTGTGCAGAAACATTTATATGCCAGTCCTTTCTCTAAAAGGATTTGAGCGTATCGTTGATATATTTCGGTTCTTTCGGATTGTCTGTAAGGTCCGTAAGGCCCTCCTACGTCCGGGCCTTCGTCCCAAGTCAGACCCAGCCATTTTAAAGAATCGAATATAGCCTGTTCCGAAGCGGCCGTAGAACGCGTTTGATCCGTATCTTCGATTCTAAGTATAAATTTGCCGTTTTGAGATTTTGCGAAAGCTCTATTTATAAGAGCTATGTATGCCGTGCCTACATGAGGTTCTCCGGTAGGCGATGGAGCTATTCTTACTCTTGGTTGTCCAGTCATGGATCCTCCGGTTTATATAGTATCGTGTTCTGTTTCTATTGAAAGAGTCATTGGAAATTCCGTTAAATTTTCGATGTTTCCTTTCTCGTTTATGCAGAAAGAGTCTTCAAGTCTGACGCCGGATTGTTCGGATTTATAATACAGTCCCGGCTCTATTGTAAATGCCGTCGAACTTCTGAAAATTCCGCAATCTTTGACGTTCCTTCGGCTTATTAAAGGCTCTTCGTGTATCTCTAGCCCGATTCCATGCCCTAACGAGTGTATGTACCCTTCCTTTGCGTTAGGATTGGATTTTATCGTTTCATAGCCTTGGGATATGAAAAAATCATGTACCGTTTCGTCCGGCATACGCAGAGACTCTCCCTCTTTTATAAGAGAGACTGCTTTTTCGTAAGCTTTTTTTACGTCGCGATATATTCGCTTTGTAAAATTTGAAGGCTCTCCCAGAGCGAATGTTCTTGTCATATCAGAATGATAGCCCGATTCCAGGCTTTTGGGAGATATATCCATTACTATAGGAGCCCCTTCCGCAATTTCCATGCGATCGTTTCCTCTCATATGAGGAGAGGCCGCGTCCGAACCCATAGATATTATCGGGGGTTCTTCGGATATAAGTCTTTCCTCCGCTAAAATTTTATTAACGATGTCCCTGATATGTCCAAGTTTTGCAGTTTCGCCTCCCGCCGTTAAAACGGAAGATTTACTTCTTCTTAAGGATTTTAAGAAGCGTACGGTTTCTTTAAAAATTCTTACCGTTTTTAACGATACGCGTTTTATCTTTTTAAGTTCTTCTACGCTTTTAATCTCTCTGACCGTTTTCATAAAAGAAATTAAATTGTGCGGCGCGATGGTTACGTTATTTAGAGAACTAAGAGTTTCGTAGATTAAAAACGATTTTTGAGGCGGCTCGCTTCCTAAGCATAGCACTTTGCCTGATATCTTAAACTTTGCCGCTAAGGCTTGTATAAAGTTTCTTGTGGATTTCTCAAAAGATTTAGGCAAGGAATGCCTAGGCATAATTTCATCTCTGCATATCGTTTTTTTAGGAGATTGCAAAGCTTCTTCAGACTCCATAAGTTCATGTATGAATATGGGTTCTTCTCCTTTTTTTATAAGAATTATCGGGTTAGAAAAAGTTAATTCTTGAGTGAAATACAGAATGTCGGGAGACGAAGCTCGTTTCCCTGAAATAATAATCCAGTCCAAAGCGTGTTTATTCATCTCTTGTTCAAGGAGCGAATACAAATTAGTTGCCTCCTTTATTTTGGGGTATTACGTATAATTTGCAAAGTTTATTTCGTTTTGTTTGATATCTTCGATTGTTCTCCGTATAGTATCAAAGCGTGTTCTCTGAAATTTCCCAGATACTTCGAGTATGGATTAAATGATTTTAGAAAGGGGAGAGACTTTCTGAATTCTTCTTCGGCTTCTCGCATCGTCATTCCGCCTGACGTTTTATAAGCAAGCGGACGAGGAAGATCGGAATAGTCCTCTTCGACGTGTAAAACGCCAAATTTTTCAGGGTTATTATACACGATCGAGCCTTTTTCCAAAGCGAATAAACTTCTGTGGGTTTCGGATATCGCGTTTTTATTGGCCTTTAAAAAATTTAAAGTTTCCGCGTATTCTTCCTTCGTTTCCGTAGGAAATCCCGCTATTACGAATACATGATTTTTTATGCCTGATTCGGTTGCGTTTTGCAGAGTCGACGCTATACTATGCGTATTAGTTCCTTTGTTTATAAGGTCTAAAATTCTTTGACATCCGCTTTCAAGACCCCATATGATATATTCGCAGCCTGATTCGCGTATTTTTTTTAATCTTTCTTTAGTAAATTCTGCGGTTGGTTTTGCTAGAGCGTAATAATGTATTCTCAGATTTCTTTTTATAATTTCCGAAGCGAGACGTTCAAAGTATGCCGGGGCGATCATTTCGTCATTAAACGAATAGCGGCTTATTCCTAGTTGCGCCATTTTTTTGATATAATCGGCTATATCTTTCGGGGAAAATTGCCTATATGAGTCGCCGGAGCTTTTATAATGTACGCAGAAAGCGCATTTTCTCCAATAACACCCTCTTGAGGCCGTTATGGGAAGTACGATTTTTGGAGAAAAGTATAAGCTTGGATCAAAATCTGAAAAGTCAGGTTGACGTATCGTTTTTAAATTTATTATTTGCGGTTCTTTTTCATACAAAATTTCATTTTCAATAAATGAGACTCCGGGAATCGTTTTTGGATCCTGACCGTCCAGCAGTTTTGAAAGCGCTTCTTCTCCTTCTCCGGTTATTATAAAATCAATAACGCCTTGATAGCGCTTTAACAGATGATTTCTGGAAACCGAGAAAAAACTTCCTCCGAATATCGACGCGACTTCCGGTTTTAATCTCTTTACGGCTTCCGTCAGCAGAACGGCGGGATGCAGCTGACTTGAATATGAGATCGATAACCCTATGGCCGAAGGGTTAAAACTTGCCGCATATTTTGCAAGATTTATTATTTTGTTTCGTAAATATTCGTCCGTTTGAATATTCTCGCCGCTATTTAAAAGAGAATGCGTAAAGTCGTTGAATTTTGCCGCGTAAGCGTTATATAATTCGGAATTATTACAAAATGACTCTTTCGTTTTGCCTAAGAAAAAATCTGCGGCGTCAAGAAGACATTCGGCGTCTTTTCGCCTGGACGGAGGCAAATTGTTGATTTTTCCGTTTTTCAGCTCCGTAAGCGCCATATGGCACAGCATAATATTTAGATCCAGAGCTTTTATCTGCCAGCCGTCGGCTTCGCTATTGGCTTTTAGAAAAGCCGCTCCGCAGGGATAGGATAGAGGATAGGCAAACGGCGGAAATATAAGTAAAAATATTTTTTTCATCAAACATACCATGCCGGAGGCAAAAGACCGTTTTGCGCTTTTTCGTTCTTTTCCTCAAAAAATTCTGTTATTTTTCTTACGTTTACGAGAGCGGAAGATAGTTTGTTGGGAAATTCTTCCATTTCTTTAAGCAACGCTTTTATATCGGAAAGTCCGTCTCTGAATTTTGCCGCTATTTTTAAATCTCTCATGGCTATTGCGGCTAAATTAGCCGTAGCTTGCAGAAGTTTGATATGTTCTTCTTCAAAAAAATCCGTTTTTGGATGCTCGAAATTTAGAACTCCGATAACCTCTCCGTCGTCTATAATCGGTATGCTTAGTTCGCTTCGGATATTTCCGAGATATGATTTATAAAGGGGTTTATATTCGTTTTTAGTTATATCTCCAATATTTACCGGAGCCTTGCTTTTAACCGCCAGTCCGCTTATACAGGAGTCTATGTTTTCGTATGTCGCCATAATTTTTTCATTGCCCGTCGTCGCCGCTATAATCAGGGATTCCCCCCGTTTTATCAGAAATTGTCCGGCCTTCCCGTCGATTAACTTAAGGGCTCCGTCAATGATTTTTGAGTAGATTTCGTTTTCTTTGCGATTTTGCACTATCGCTTCTTTTATATCGGACAATATTTTGCCTTGCGAATATATTTTCGCAATTTTTACGGCATGCGCCGCCTGTAAGGCCAAAGTTTCCGCAAGACGCTCATGGTTTTCGCTGAAAGCGTTTTCTTTAGAGCTTTCAATATTGATTATTCCTAAGATTTTGCCGTTTTGAAGCATAGGAACCGCAAGTTCGCTTACCGAATCGGAGAAAAAACGACTAAATCTTTTATCGTTTGAAACGTTTGGAATATTAAAAAGTTTTTTCGTAGTTAAAATTTCTCCGCATAAGCAGTCGGAAGGCGAGAGCTCATGATTTATATTTTCTCCGTTTGTAGACGCGGCGATTTTTAATTTATATCCGTCGTATAAAAGTATTTGCCCGTATGTCCCTTCGGCTATTTCTACGGCTTTTTTTAGAGTTACGCTAAGAACTGATTCCAAGTTAAAATCAGAACTTATAAGGAAAGAGCTTATCTCATTGACGGCTTCTAAAACTTTTTTATAAAAATCTTCCTGTTTATACATATTTAATTATCCTTTCTGTAATTATGTTTAATTGCCGCAGGATTAAAATCTTTGGAATTTCTAAATTCGAATCCGATGTATAATATGGAATCGCTTCTTATTATATTGTCTTGAAATTCGTCTTTTAAAAGCGTCGTTTTAACTTTTGATATATTAATTGCCGAAGCGATTTTTTCCAGCGCGTATATTAACGTTTTTTCTTTATCGGCTTCGTTCAGCGAAATTTTTTTATTTCCCGAACTCAACGTAAAAGTTCCGCTTGAGAGAGCGTAAGGGAGATATACGTTAGCGTTATTCATCTCGATTTGAGGAGATATGACGATAATATTGTTTAAGTTTTTAGGTTGTTCTTTTTCCGGCTGTTCTCCTACGAAAATTCCCGTTTTTATTTTGTCGGCTGAGGCGGGCGTCGGAATTTCTTCCAAATGCCAATGAGTTTTGTAAAGCCGTATAGCTTCTTTATCGGAGTATTCAAAGCTGCCCGGTAAAAATCCTGGATGGGCTCCTAATCTTATTAATCCCGCGGAATTTGCCCCGGTTCCTA
This sequence comes from uncultured bacterium, assembly GCA_949288455.1. Taxonomy (GTDB): domain Bacteria; phylum Vulcanimicrobiota; class CADAWZ01; order CADAWZ01; family CADAWZ01; genus CASEKF01. The sequence goes on along the minus strand of CASEKF010000011.1, from coordinate 3,844 downwards.
GTATAAGAAGACCTTTGCCTTCGCCTGAGACTGAATCGTATTTTTCCAGAAGTCTAAGCAAAGCGGGGGCCAAGTCGAGCGAGTCTGACGTACATATCGCCGTTATCTTAGTTTTTCTTTCTTTAAACAGCCGCGCCGTTTCTTCGTCTTGCAGAAGACCATTTATGACGTTGACGGGAAGATCGTAATCAAGATGAGCCGCTGCGAATCTGTCTAAAGTTTTTTCTTTTTTGCCGATCGTTACGAGCCTGGAGCCGTTGATCACGGCTTCTCGTATGGAGCAGGCGGCTTTATAGCATGTGCGTTCGGTATTGCCCGAAACAAGAAATATTAGATCTGATTTTTCGATATTATCGATATCTGCGGTAGAATGAATTTTTACAAGCGTGTTTCGTTCAATGTTTCCATGCGGATTTAGGAAAGAGAGAGACGATACCATATCTGTTCCTATTATGGCTTTCGCTAATTTGACGCAGGTAAAAATTTCCTCGTTGGTCAACGTTGGAGACAGAAAAAAACCTATGGAGTCCCGGCCGTATTTCAGAACGGTCGAGTCGATTATTGTTCCTATGGCCTTAACGGCTTTGTTAAAGTCGACTTCTTTTCCGTTCATTAACGGCCGTTTGGCGTCAAATAAATATTTTAAGGCATACCGTCCGTATTCGCAAAGATAATCTCCTTTTCCGGTTTGCTTATCTCTTGTAGACGTAGCGTATACGCCGTATGGGCCGTATCTCAGGTTAACCTTGCAAAGACCTTCGCAAAGAACGCATGTCGCCTGTTTATTATAATAAGATACCGTTTTATCAATATCGCTTAGAGCTCCCGTAGGACATGAATCTATGCAATTTCCGCATGACGAGCAACTTGATTCGGAAAGCGCTTTTCCTCCTTCGAAAGCTATTTTTGTTTCGCTTCCTCTATTGAACAGGCCCGGTATCGTTAATCCTGAGGCTCGTTCGCAGGTTCTTATACATTTTTGACAAAGAATGCATTTAGACGAGTCAAATTTTATAAACTTAGTTTTTTGCAAGACGGAGCCTTGGGGAATAATTGATTTTTCGTTTGTCGTCTCGACTTTATATTTTACGGCATATTCTTTTAGTTGACAGGTATCTTCGTCTTGACAGCCGCATTGTAAACATCTTCCGGCTTCGGAAACGGTTTCGGCTTCTCCAAGCGTTAGTTCCGTTTCTTCAAAATTTCCTTTAAGATGAACCGGAAAGTCTTTAATTTGTTGTCGTTTATCCTGTTTCGGAGTAGTTTCCAATTCTATTTGAGACAGGTTTGCCGAAGAACAAGCCGCATATCTTTCGCTTTTGCCCAAAACCGCGGTTTTTCCGGCGGCAATCGCTTCAATTGCGGTCGCAGGCCCTGTTACGGCGTCTCCTCCGGCATATACGCCGTCTAAGTTTGTCGCCATATTTATGGGATTTACTTTTATTTTTCCGTTAACAATTAAGTCGGGATAGTCGTTGAGAAACGTCAGATCGCATTTTTGTCCCGTCGCCGTTATTATTAAGTTTGCCGGAATAGTAAACTCGCTGTCAGGTTTTATTTTTACGTTCGTCCTTTTGCCGGCCTCCGAAGCGATAATTTCTGTCTTTAAAAATTCCAAGGCCGTAGCTTCTCCCTGTTCGTTGACTATTACTTTTTTTGGAGCCGCTAGAAATAATAATTGCGCGCCTTCTTTTTCGGCGTCTTCTATTTCTTCGATATGAGCGGGCATTTCTTCGCGGTTTCTCCTATAGGCTATGATTACGTTTTCCGCCCCTAATCTTAAGGCTGTTCTGGAGGCGTCTATCGCGCTGTTTCCGCCTCCTATTACTATAACGGTTCCCGAGAGTTCCGTTATTTTTTTATTTTCGACTTCTATTAAAAATTTTACGACGTCGATTACCCCTTTGCTTTTTTCGTTTTCCATGCCGATAGGAGAAGGAGTCCAGGCTCCAGTTCCTATAAAAATTTTATCGAAGCTTTTTTTTATTTCGTCGAATGAAATATCTTTCCCAATTCTTGTATTTGTTTTAAACTTAACGCCAAGACGTTCGATTTCGGCAATTTCTTCGTTTAAAATTGTCCGCGGCAGTCTGTATGACGGAATTCCGTATCTCAGCATTCCGCCTGGTTTTTCCATAGCGTCGAAAACCGTTACGTCATATCCTTCTTTGGCCGAGAACCATGCAAAAGAGAGTCCTGCGGGGCCGGCTCCTATTACTGCCGCAGTACCTTTTTTCGGAAGTGTTTTCGAGCAGTTATTTAAGACGTTTTCCGAGTTTTTTTCTACGGAGCTTCTTTTGATTGCGTTTATAGAAATCGACGCGTCTAAAAGAGCTCTTCTGCATTTATCTTCGCAGAATTTTACGCAGATTCGTCCGCATATTGCCGGGAGAGGGTTATTTTCTCTTATAATGGCCGCGGCTTCGGCAAACTTCTTTTCTTTAGCTAGCTTTAGATAATTTTGAACGTCTACTCCTGCGGGGCAGGCTAGCGAACATGGGCTGAAACAGTTTCCGTAATGCTCTGATAAAAGAAGCGCAAGACATGTTTTCCGAGATTTTATAACGGTTTCCGAATCTGTCAGGATAGACATACCGTCTGTTATAAAAGAGCTGCAGGCGGGAATTAAATTCTTTTTTCCCTCTACTTCGACGCAGCATAAGAAACAAGAAGTTATATGACCCAATCTTTCTTCATAGCATAAAGAAGGTATAGTTATTCCGGCATATTCTTTTGCGGCTTTCATTATCGTCATGCGCTCGTTTATCGTATACTTGATCCCGTTTATTTTTATCTCCATGAAATTGTGAACTCCGTTTGATTTTTTATAAAAAACGATAGTTTATCGCAAGTATGCGTTTATATCTTCGCGTATTTCCGTATTTCCATTATTTATGTTAAAAATAATAATATTCTATATTTTTGAAAATATCCCCCCTGCCGAATAGCGTTATTGAGTTGTCTTATATTATTTATTTCCGTTTTTTATCGGTTTGTGTTTGTTTTTTTTATATGTTATAATATAATTCAGCATAATGTATGAAATAGCAATTACGATTATTGAAGGGGTCGGAGAGTTTGGCAAATGTCAAAAAAAGAAAAAAAAATTATGGAAAAACCTGACCTACTTAACGAAGAGAAACATGTGGAACTGAAAAAAGATAACGACGGCTTTTTAGGCAGATTAAAAAACACAATGAAAAATATTATCTCTAAAAAAACGTCTAAAATAGATCTTTCTGAAAGCGCTTCCGAAACCTTCGCAGAGTCGACTAATTTGGAAAATATAAACGCCATAGGGGCTGAGTATATAGAAGATACTATTGAGTCAAAGCAAAAAGCTTACGTTAAAAGCTTAGAGTTAGATCAAAAGATTATAGAATCGGCTACGAAAGGACTTCCTAAGGCTAATTTATCGCTGGCTTTGAAAAATGAAACGTCTTTATTAGTTGAAAAATCTGAAAAATCTTGTTCTGAACCCATTAGCAGAGAACAAAATAAGATTTTAGATCAAGAAGAGCAAAAAAAATTGATTATAGAGCGGACGGAAAAGAATAAAACTGAACTTTTACTGGCTCTTGAAGAAGAAATACAAAAAAGACGTAAAAATACTTTGGGCTCTGAAAGCGACAAAAAATCTATAAACCAAGTAAATCATAGCGTAAAGTCCGATAACGACTTTGATCTTAAACGGAACGAAACGGGCAAATTAAATACCGAACTCGTAGTAGACGAAAATGGTAAGAAGATTTTGTTAAATCTTCCCGCAACGCATTTGAAAATAAGAGAAAATTCAACTTTGCCTTCTGATTTGCCGGTCGTCTCTTTATCTTCCGATACTTCC
>CASEKF010000010.1 GCA_949288455.1 uncultured bacterium | reverse complement strand
CTTCAGAAAAATTTCGTAAAACTAGCTCTCTATATCTCGCTATTTCCTCAGTTAGTAGCCGGGCCTATCGTAAAATATAAGGATATTGAACAACAATTAGACAAAAGAGAAGAAAAAGCCGAAAAGTTTGAAGAAGGCGTAAGGCGCTTTATTTTGGGACTTGGTAAAAAAGTTATTATAGCAAATACCTTAGCTACGGCGGCGGATCAAGCGTTCAACGCAAATCCTTCCGAAATTTCGTCTTCTTTAGCCTGGGCAGGAGCAGTATGTTACGCCCTTCAAATCTACTATGATTTTTCAGGATATTCGGATATGGCCATAGGTCTTGGTAAAATGTTCGGATTTGACTTTATGGAGAACTTCAATATCCCTTATATTTCTCAATCTATAAGAGAATTTTGGAGAAGGTGGCATATATCTCTCTCAACTTGGTTTAAAGAATACGTCTATATACCCTTAGGCGGAAATAGAAAAGGAAATATAAGAACGTACGTAAATCTATGGATCGTATTCCTTTTAACCGGAATATGGCACGGAGCCGGGCTAACGTTTATATTTTGGGGAATTTACCATGGTTTTTTTATCGTGATCGAAAGAGTTTTTCTTGGGAAAGCTCTTGAGAATAATAAAATAAAATTTTTGAATCATATATACTGTATCTTAGTCTTTATGATAGGCTGGGTATTTTTCCGCGCAGAAACTATAAGCTCGGGCTTTGGTTACCTGAAAGCTATGTTTATTGGCAACTCCGACGTTATTTACAGCTTTGGAGAAGTCATAAATACGAGAATTATACTTACTTGTATTCTTGGAATACTCTGCTGCGGCTTTTTAAGCGAATATAAAAATACAATTTTAGACAAACTTAAAAAAATCGTAAACAGCGATATTTTAAATATAGCGTCCTGCATAGGATATATGTTAATACTCGTATGGTGCATTTTGAAATTAATCAGCGGAACATACAATCCATTCATATATTTTAGATTTTAAAATCCAAAGCTGGAGATAACACTAGAGTCATTTGTAAAAATTTTCAATGTTTATTGAATAAAAATAAAATTATAAACAATCTAAAGGAACTAAGCTATGGTTTTCAGCTCAATGGTATTTCTATGGTGTTTTCTGCCCATAGTTCTATTTATCTATTATATTATTGACACAAAGTATAAAAACGGATTTCTCCTTTTCGCCAGTCTTTTATTTTATTTCTGGGGCGAGCCAAGTTATATTATCGTACTTTGTTCTTCTATCGTATTTAACTATTGTCTATCTATATGGATGGATAAATACGACGGCAAAACAAGGAAACTAATACTGGCTCTGACTCTTATAGGAAATCTATGTTTATTAGGATATTTCAAATATTTCAATTTTCTTATTGAAGCATTAAATATGATAGCGGGAAAACAAGCCTTCGTATTTAAACATGTCGCTCTCCCAATTGGAATTTCATTCTATACTTTCCAATCGATTTCTTATATTATAGACCTTTACTATAAAAAAATTAAACTTCAGAAAAATTTCGTAAAACTAGCTCTCTATATCTCGCTATTTCCTCAGTTAGTAGCCGGGCCTATCGTAAAATATAAGGATATTGAACAACAATTAGACAAAAGAGAAGAAAAAGCTGAAAAATTTGCCGAAGGAATACGCCGCTTCATTTTAGGACTCGGGAAAAAAGTAATAATCGCAAATACTTTAGCGATAGCGGCCGACAAGGCGTTCCAGGCGAATCCTACGGAGATATCCGCTCCTCTAGCCTGGGCTGGAATAATTTGCTATACCTTACAAATATATTATGATTTTTCAGGTTATTCCGATATGGCTATAGGTTTGGGAAAAATGTTCGGCTTCGACTTTATGGAAAACTTCAATATCCCTTATATATCTCAATCTATTAGGGAATACTGGAGAAGATGGCACATTTCCCTTTCGACTTGGTTTAAGGAATACGTTTATATTCCTTTAGGCGGAAATAGAAAAGGAAATATAAGAACGTACGTAAATCTATGGATCGTATTCCTTTTAACCGGAATATGGCACGGAGCGGGATTTACGTTTATATTATGGGGAGCTTTTCATGGATTCTTTATAATTATAGAGAGACTTTTTCTAGGAAAAATTATAGAGAACAATAAGCTCAAATTTTTCAACCATTTTTATTGTCTATTCGTAATAGTCACAGGATTTGTTATTTTCAGATCAAACTCGCTTCCGGACGCTTTAAATTATTTTAAAGCTATGTTCATCGGAAATTCGGAAGTCGTGTATAGTTTTGGAGAATGCGTAAACATACATACTTGGATATCGTTCGTTCTGGGAATAATATGCTGCGGTTTCTTCAATGAATTTAAAAATAATCTTTTATCTAAATTAAAAACAAAAATTAACGACAATATTATTAATATAGCGGCGGTATTCGGATATATCTTTATATTCATATGGTGTCTGTTAAAATTAATCAGCGGAACATATAATCCATTTATATATTTTAGATTTTAAAAAATAAAACTAATATGCAAATTTACGGTAAAATTTTAATCGTCGTATTCATAGCATTGCTTACTCTCCCGGGGATAGTATGGTTTTTCGTAAGCCCAAACATAAAACATGAAAGCATGGAAAACAGGGCTTTAAGAGAACTGCCGGTTTTTAACGCTTTAACCGTGAAAGAATTTCCGGAAAATTTCGAAGGGTATTATCAGGATCATCTCCCTTTTAGAAACGAGCTAATCAGGCTATATTCTTTAATTCAGTATTGGACGCTTAAAAACGTAGAATCGGATAGAACTCTATTTGCAAAAAACGGCTGGATGTTTTATCAAAATAAAAACGACGGAGATCCTATTACGAATTACAAGCGAACTGCGTCGTACTCTAAAGACGAACTTGACAAAATGACGGCAAATATTCTTTTGCTTCAGCAATATCTCAAAGAAAGAGGTTCTGATTTTATATTGCTGATTTGTCCAAATAAAGAAAACGTATATTCCGAATATATGCCCGATTCAATTTTAAGGAAACAAGGACAGTCTAATACAGAACAATTTATAGAACGCCTGAGACAGACGACAGACATAAAAGTAATATACCCTCTAGAAGAACTGATAAAGGCAAAAAAACATGGAGTATTGTATCAAAAATATGATACTCACTGGAACGCGCAAGGAGCGTATGAGGCCTCAAAGGCGGCGCTGCAGGCTCTTGAGAAAGATATGCCTTCTTTAGAACTTTTGACGAAACGCAAACAAGAATCTAAAGGCTCGTCGGCAAAATTAGGTAAAGGATATGATCTTGCCAAACTTGCCGGCATCAATTATATTCTTGAAGAACCTTACCGGTTTGATCTGGTAGGATATTCCGACATAAAGCCTAAAGTAGTTCCTTCCGCAGATCGGGAAACCAGAATGTTTGCCGAATCTTTAGCTGAAGGTAAACTTATGATGATAAGAGACTCTTTTGGAGAAGATATGATGCCTATTCTTGCCTCTCAATATAGAGAATCGGTTTTTCTTCTTTATTATTTTTTCGATCTAAGCTGGATAGATCGGGAAAAGCCTGACGTCTTTATATATGAAATTCAGGAAAGGTATACCTACAGACTAATTACAGACGATTACGCGAGGCGGAAATGAAACTTCACGATAAAATATTGATATATTTATTTATCAGTCTTATAACGGTTCCTTATTTTCTATGGTTTTTCGCGGATCCGAAATTAAAAACTGAAAATACGCTTAACAGGCCCTTTACCGTATTTCCTGAGTTCTCCTCTATAACTTACAAACAGTTTCCGGAACAATTTGACCTATGGCATTCGGATCATATGCCTTTCAGAAATATTTTAATAAGACTCTATGCCCTTACGCAATACGAAATTTTAAAAGACATAGAAAATCCCAGAATTCTTTTTGGAAAAGACGGATGGCTGTTTTATAAGGATGAACACGACGGAGATCCTATATCTGACTATAAACGAGTCAATCTTTTTACTCAGGAAGAGCTAGAAAAAATAACCAAAAACTTAAGAGACTTAAAAACCTACCTAAAGAGAAGAAATTGCGAATTTATATTCACGATCTGTCCCAACAAAGAAAATATGTATTACGAATATATGCCGGACGCCATACTTAGAAAAAACGGCATATCTAGGACGGAGCAACTTTTAGATTATTTAAAGCGACATACCGATATAAATATAGTCTATCCTTACGAAGAACTTCTGGAAGCGAAAAAGAAATTTTTTATCTATTATAAAACCGATACTCACTGGAATGACATAGGAGGATATATCACCGCTAGAGATATTCTTTCGAAACTTGGAATATCTCTAAAAGAGCTGGACGCGGTCTCAATAACTCCTTCGAAAAAAACGGGAGCTCAAGCGGCTATGGGTTACGATTTAGCTAATTTGTCGGGAGCGAAAGATATTTTTACAGAACCGTACGAATATAAAATTTCCGGATATTCGGAAATAAACCCGGAAATAACCGTTTTAGATCATCAAATAATCAGGTACGTATCTCCTAACGCAAGTAGAAATAGATTATTAGTTATAAGAGACAGCTTTTCAATTCCCATGATGCCCATTTTATCCGCTTTCTATAAGGATTCTACTTTTATAGTCTACCATTATTTCAGCAAGGAATGCATAGACGCGGAAAAACCCGAAACGTTCGTATACCAGGCGGTAGAAAGAACTCTTCCGGCTCTGTTAAACTATAACTTCGAAGAGCCTCAATAAAACCGTCCAAATCGCAATTATCGCTCGTAAAGAAGACCTCAAATATTAATATAAACCCTTGGAAGAAAGGAGTAAGAAAGATGAAGCTGCATGATAAACTTATTATCATAACTTTTTTATGTCTTATTACCGCTCCTTCGGTTTTATGGTTTTTTATAAGTCCAAATATAGAACATGTTAACATAGAAAATAGGCGTCTAAAAGACTTTCCGGTTTTGAACTCTATAACCTTGAAACAATTTCCAAAAGATTTCGAAGCCTTTTACGCCGATCGTCTTCCGTTCAGAACGGCCTTAATAAGTTTATACGGAAATCTTCAATATCAGATTATTAAAGAAGCGGAATCTCCTAAAACGCTTTTCGCTAAAGACGGGTGGCTATTTTACAAATCTCCGGAGGATGGAGATCACATTTCCGATTATAAAAAAATAAATCTCTTCAAAACGGAAGAACTTGAAAAAATAACGCGAAATCTTTTAAATCTGCAATCGTATTTAAAAAAAATAAATTGTGAATTTATCTTCATAATATGTCCAAATAAAGAAAATATATATTATGAATATATGCCCGATTCAATAATAAGAAAAAAAGGAGCTTCGCGTACGGAACAGCTGCTGGAGCACTTACAAAAACATACCAGCATAACGGCGGTATACCCATATAAAGCTCTGATCGAAGCGAAGAAGATACGATTTTTATACTATAAAACAGATATACACTGGAACGCCGTAGGCGGCTATATAGCGGCGAAAGAACTTTTAAAAATACAGGGGATACGCGTAAAGGATATAGACGAATTATCAATAAATTACAAAGCCAGAACAGGAGACGCGGCAAAGGCCGGTTACGATCTTGCCAATCTTACGGGGGCGAGAAACGTCTTGGAAGAACCTTATGAATACGCTTTAAATGGAGTTGAAAAGACTGAATATAATCTTATAAATTCTGCAGAAGGAATAGCGTTATATTCTTCTTCATCTCCCGTATTAGGCAAAATGATGATAGTTCATGACAGTTTCGCAAACATGATGATCCCTATATTAGCTCCTTATTATAAAGAGTCGCTTTGCGTTATATACTATAAATTTACGCAAGACATGATCTCGCGGGAAAATCCTGACGTCTTTATTTACGAAACGACCGAAAGATATCTTCCGGAGCTTTTAAAATATAATTTTACGGAAGGCAAACTATGAATATATATAAAAAACTTAACGTAATAGGCTTCTTATTTCTTATTGCCGCCCCCTCTATCCTATGGTTTTTTATAAGCCCAAATATCGCTGACGCATCAAACTCGGAAAATAGGCGCCTAAAACAATTTCCCGTTTTTAACAGTCTCACTATGAAAGAATTTCCGAGGGAATTTGAAGGTTATTATCAGGATAACCTGCCGTTTAGAAGCTTTTTTATAACCCTTTATAGAATTACGCAATACTCTCTGTTTAAAGACATAGAATCCAATCAAATTATAATATCTGATAAAGGCTGGCTTTTCTATAAAGACATAAACGATGGAGATCCTCTGGCGGACTATAAAAGAATAAATCTTTTTACAGAAGAAGAACTCAAAAAAATCACGGAAAATTTGACCGTTTTAAAACGATATCTAGAAAGTAGAAACTGTGAATTCATACTAACAATATGCCCAAACAAAGAAAATATGTATTCGGAATACATGCCTAAAGCAATAATAAGGAAAAAAGGCATATCTCGCACAGATCAACTCATTGACTATCTAACAAAGCATACCGACATAAACATAATATATCCTTATCAAGATCTTCAGAACGCAAAAAAAACTGACGTTCTATACTATAAAATAGATACTCATTGGAACGCGGCCGGAGCATATATAACCGCGCAAAAAATATTGGAGCTTCAGGGAATAAAAATAAAACGCCTTGAAGAATTAGGAATTCAATATGAAAAAAGAACGGGAGAAATAGAAAAAGCCGGATATGATCTAGCTCGAATAACAGGAATTGAGCATATATTTACAGAGCCTTACGAATATGTTTTAAAAGGAATTGAAAAAACGGAAATAAAGCCCGTTCCATCAGCGACAAATGAATTAAGATATACTGCTCCCAAACCAAGACTGGGAAAATTAATGATGGTAAGAGATAGTTTTACAAATCTTATGATTCCAATATTATCTCCATACTACGAAGAATCCGTATATATTATCTATCATGATTTCAAACAAGAAATGATAGACGAAGAAAAGCCTGACGTTTTCATATACGAAGCCGTGGAAAGATATATACCCGCTCTATTAAAATATAACTTTAATTAAGTATTAAAGAGAAGATTCATATATGGCAATTGCCGCGCAAATTTCACATCCTGCCGCTTCAATCGATTGCTCCCGCAAAACTTAACGCATCCGAAAGGGATACCTTCCCCATAGGCGGCAGGGGCTAAGGCAATTAAAATCGAACTTCGGCAAGCGAAGGCAGATAAAATGTCTTCCGCCGAATATCCTTCTGCGGCAAAGACTTCGTAGACTATATCGGCAGCGTATACGACGTAACCTACGATCTCATCTTTATCCAGACAAACTAAAACGTTTTCGCTTTCTATAATATAACTCCAAAGTTCCAGCGTTCTCAGCGCAAAAAGCCTATCCTTCAAAAAACTTTCATAAATTGAATTTAAAATTTTTAAATCATATTTCTTAGGAGATCTAAAAATAAAATTACATTTTAATCTTTTAGGCGTTATTTTTTTTATATAAAAAAACGGCTCATAGCCAAATTTATAATAAAACTTAAATAACGATTCGTTTGCAGGTATTAAGCAAATAAAATCATATCTTTTAGAATCTGCGTAATCGCTTAAAAAAGCCAATATTTGAGAAGCAATTCCCCTGCCTCTATATTCCAAAGAAACGGCTACTGAAAAAATATAAAGTCCTTTTATCTTTTCGTCTCCAAAAGATAACATACAAGGAATAAAATGAGCCATCCCCTTATAAACTTCGTCTTCAACGCATATAGTCGAATTTTTTAAATCAAAATATTTTTTATAAACTTTAAAAAAATCAAAATCGTCTGCAAAAACGTCTTTCCATAAAGATTCTATCTTATATATATCAAAATGAGTCGCTAATCTTATCATTTTTCGTCCATTGCCCAAACTACGTCGTATTTTTTCAGCAACATAGCCGGATGGTACGAAAGTTTAGCTTTTCTTAAACCTTCTATACCCATATCGTCTTCTCTATTCAAATACTTATAAGCTTTAAGTCGATCGGCAAACGCCTTATTAATAAACTGATAGGCTCCTTTTACGAAAACGTCCGCCTTTTCAAACTGAACGACGAAAACGTCTTTATTAGCTTCGCTTCCCATCGTATATGCGCATATCTCGCCGTCAACCTTTAAAATTAAGCCTCTTCCATTCAAAGCCTCAAAATTTTCAAGCATTATTTTAATAGCTTGAGCCTCCTGTTCGATATCAAAAGCGTCCAAATTCTCATGACGCGACATCCATTTTTTTTGATATTCAAATACTTCTCCTAGATTATCTGGAGTAATATCGGAAAAAGAATATCTCTCGTCATATTCTTCTAAAAACTTATTTACCAAATTTTTCTTCGCATGATATTTTTTACCTACTAAAGAAGATAAATCAGACGTCAAATAAATATAGTCGGCGCTATTTCGATCTTCTATAAAGATAAAATTTCCGGGAAATTTTTCTTGAAGCTCGTTTTTCATATCCTCGGTAATTCCTAAAATACGAGGACGAATTCCATAATATAAACAATATTCTCTAATTTTATAAAGAGGTTTGGATAAATCTCCTTCTCCGAAAGGGTACATAAATCCGCAAAACTCAATATGTTCTTCACAGCCCCCGTTAATAAAAAGAAAATCTTCGTCTATAGCAAATTTAGTTCTATAAAGATTTTGCCAAATAAATAAATTAGCGAAAGTACCGTCGGAAGCGTAGTAAGGCCTGAATTGTAAATAGGGATCAATTATCTTTTTATCGACGAGGGATAAAGCGTTCATTAACAACATAAATAAATCTCCAGAAAGATATAAAATGCTTAAATAGAGCCATAATATTATAGCATAAACTAAAATATAAGAAAACGACGCAAAATATAAAAAAATAGAGGCCTATTAAAAGACCTCTCAATTTTTAAATCCCGGCGGTTCTCTACTCTCCCAAATCGCTGCCGATTCAGTACCATCGAAGATGAAAAGCTTAACTGCTGTGTTCGGTATGGGAACAGGTGGAACCTTTTCGCTAAAGCCGCCGAG
>CASEKF010000009.1 GCA_949288455.1 uncultured bacterium | reverse complement strand
TGCGAAGCCTTCCCCAAGATAAGGTATCGATTCCTGTTAAATCAGGTAAAGACTCCTCGCAGACTACGAGGTATATAGGTTAATCGTGTAATCGTAGAGATACGTTGAGCGTATTAATACTAATAGTCGTATAATTATTGAATTTATGTATCTCATTCTTTAACGATGTATTCATGGCTTATTTGTATATTTAGTTTTGTCTTATTCTTATTGATTTATTAATTGTGATGTTATATATATCTCGGCGGCTTTAGCGAAAAGGTTCCACCTGTTCCCATACCGAACACAGCAGTTAAGCTTTTCATCTTCGATGGTACTGAATCGGCAGCGATTTGGGAGAGTAGAGAACTGCCGGGATTTAAAATTTGAGAGGCCTTTTTAAAAGGTCTCTCTTTTTTGTTTTAGAGTTTAGAAGTCGTATAATTTGCCTTCTTATTAAATATATGATACAATCATATAAACTTCTAATTTATTAATAATACGGCAGTTTAATTTAAGCGTCTTGAATTTATTTCGTTAAGTTTTTATGTGTTTATATCATAAGTTTTTTCGTTATATTATTTTTGTTAGTTAGCCTCTTAAGTAGATTCTGGAAGTCGTTCAATTCATATTTATTTTATAACAAGGTGGTAAAAATATGAAAAAAATGTCTGTAGATAAACTTGGAATAGATCTTTTAACGCATGATCCGGTAGTGATTCTTCGGGATCTTGAAGGGCGTAAATATCTTCCTATCCTTATAGGGCCTTTTGAAGCGACGGCTATAGCTTTGGCTCTTGAAGGAGCTTCAGTTCCGCGTCCTTTATCTCATGATCTTATGGTTTCTATTATTTCCGCTTTAGGAGCGAAAGTCCAAAGCGTGCAGATACATGATATACAGAACAATACTTTTTATGCGAAAATTATCATTGAAAAAGACGGAAAAACATCTGAGATAGACGCTCGGCCTAGCGATAGCATAGCTCTCGCTTTAAGAACAAAGGCTCCTATATACGTAGAAGATAGAATAATAATGGAAGAGAGCGTAATTGCAAAAAAGGCTTCGGGACAGCAGGAAGGCAGAGATATTGATATAGAAGGTCATGATAAGCAAATGCTTAGAAAATATATAGATAATCTTAAGCCTAGCGATTTTCTAAAAGGATTTGACAACGGAGGTCCGGAAAAAATATCACAGGACGATAATGAGAAATGACGAAGAAAAAAATTCTTTGTATTTGTACCGGCGGCACAATAGCTATGGATAGCGAGACTTTATCTGATCTTGCCTTAGCCGAAGAGCTTTTAGCGGCTGTTCCGGAACTTCAGCAGATCGCCGATATAGACGCTTTTCAGTTAACTAATCTTGACAGCGTGGAGATGAAGCCTGAAAATTGGATAGCTATAGCTGAAAAAATATATGATCTTTACGATGAATACGAAGGTTTTGTCGTTGTGCATGGCACAGATACGATGGTGTACACGGCGTCCGCTCTGTCTTTTCTTCTGACAAATCTCGGTAAACCCGTAATATTTACCGGTTCTCAGATCCCTTTGTCAAGTCCGTTGGGAAGCGACGCCAGAAATAATTTAATATATTCTTTTAGATACGCCTTAATGGATATAGCCGAGGTTTGCATTTTCTTTGGAACTTCTTTGTTGAGGGCTAATAGGACAAAAAAGATAAGCGGATTTGACATTAACGCTTTTGGCACTTTTTCTCAAGATCCTTTAGGTCATGCCGGCGTTCGCTTGAATCTTACCAAAGAAGGCGTTAGGAGAAGCAACGCTAGACCAGTTTTGCGAAAAAATATAGTTACGGAAGTTTATCTTTTAAAGATTTACCCGGGTATGTCTCCGGAAATTATAGATAGAATTGTCGATATGGGCTATAAGGGAATTGTTCTTGAGAGTTTTGGCACCGGAAATATTCCGATTGGCGAAAAATCTTTGATTCCTCCAATAAAGCGCGCTATAGAGAAAGGCGTTGCGATAGTCGTAACCTCGCAATGCGAATACGGCTATACCGAGGATATTTATCCCTCCGGCAGGCTGTTAAAAAAAATGGGAGCCGTGTTAGCTTATGATATGACTGTTGAAGCCGCTCTTGTAAAATTGATGTGGGTTCTTGGAAACGCTCATACGCCGAGGGAAATAAAAGATTTAATGTATACGTTGATCGCAAACGAGTTCTCTTCGTTTTACTAAAATATGGACAATGATAAAATAACTCCGGTTATAATGGAGCCTTGGCCTTCCGTTGAGGAAAATATTATATTGAGTTCAATAAAAGCGGCGCGTCATGCAATGACTTTGGATACTCTTTGCAAATTATCGACTTTAGATTTTTTTAACGTTCCAATAGTTTGCGCCGACGAATCGTTGCTTAGAGACGCCGCTTCTTGCGTAGAGATCTTAGCTGAGTCTGCCGAGTATTCCGATGAGCATGCAGGCAAGTGTCTTGCCAGATTAGCAAAAAAGTATAAATTTGATAAGGCTATGTTTTTTAGCGGCGGAAGCTGCTTTTTTCTATCTTACGACGAACTGCTTTTCATATATGAGCGTCTGAAAAAAGGGCGTTTTATTTCTAATAATTTGTATTCTTCGGATTTTGTCTGCTTTAACGTCTCTGACGCGGCTTATTATTTAGATTTTTTCCCGTCTAAAGACAACGGTTTTTCGCATTGCCTTTCTAAATATTGCGGACTTGAGGCTTGCATTATGCCTTTTTCTTTAGGGACCGTATTTGACGCCGATTCTCCCGCAGATTTTGCCATTATGGCCAAATATATAGATTGGGATTGTTATTTTAAGAAGTTTTTTCAGAAAAGTATATTTTGCTCGATTGACGTAGACGGGATTTTACAAAGATTGATCGAGAATGACGGGGAGCTTTTTTTGTACGGCAGGATTAATCCTTTTGCGGCCGCTTTTGTAGATAAGCTTTTTAAATGTCGAAAGCGTTTCGTTTCGGAAGAACGCGGACTTAAATCAAAAGGCTGCGCTTCTTATACCGTTCTGGGAAGTTTACGAGATAAGTATGTTTTTGACGCTTTTTGGCATAATTTTGAAAAAGTGTTTAGTTGCGGTATATTTGACACGAGAGTTATTTTCTCATTGTTTGCCGGATCGGGAAGATTTGACGAAATATATTTTTCCGATTTGCTTCTATGGAAAAATATAGAAGAGCCTTTTATCAGAGAATTTACTTATCGCGCTTGCGCGTCAGATAATCCTGTTTTGTTTGGAGGCCATTCTCTTGTAAACGGAGGGATCATGGCTTTATCGGAAATAATAAGGAGGAACAATTTCGATGATCCAGATAATCTGTCCGG
This sequence comes from uncultured bacterium, assembly GCA_949288455.1. GTDB lineage: Bacteria > Vulcanimicrobiota > CADAWZ01 > CADAWZ01 > CADAWZ01 > CASEKF01. The sequence continues at coordinate 31,456 of CASEKF010000009.1, read as the reverse complement.
AATGCAGGGGCAAAGGTCAGGTAAAATGTCAGGCTTGTCAAAACATGGAAAAAGATGAGCGGAAAAATTGCGCCGTATGTTCGGGAACCGGCTTTACTTTATGCTTAGCCTGCATGGGAGGCGGTTTAATTGACACTAACGCTTACGCCTGAGAAAAATTTTAAGGCAAACTGATTTTAAATCAATTTTATTTAAGGAACTTTGTAGGTTATGGCAAAAAAAATTAGATTATTCTTATTTATTTTATTTATTTTTTATTTGTCGTTAGGCGTTTCTTTTGCTCAAAATAGCGATAAAGACTCCGCGGAAGGCGATGAGATAGATTATTCGATATTTTTGAATAATTCGTCTAAGTTAGGATTTAATCCGGATTTTAATTTATTTAAGTCGGCTTACATACTCATAAAGCAAAAATTTATAGAAAATACGGACGACGCCGTTCTGGCTAAGGGAGTACAAAAAGAAATCAATAGGCTTTTACGGACCGCTAAGAAAAATTCAAACGTTCGTATAGAGTCTTTTAACTCTCTTGATTCTCAGATTAAATCTCTTGCTCTTTCTTCAAGCTTGTCAGAATCTTTGCTATGGTTTGCGGCTATAGAAGGCCTTTTGCTGGCTATGGACGATCCGTATACCCTTTTGCTGACTCCAAAAGATTATAGATCCCTTATGGAACAGATGCAGGCCGGTACGTTCGGAGGCATAGGGGTCTTTATTCAACAGGATAAAGATAACGGCAATTTGCTTACCGTCTTCGAGCCTATAGAAGGTACTCCCGCATATGACGCTGGTATTTTGCCTGAGGACGTAATTGTGAAAATAAACGGCGAGCCTACTAAAAATATGCCTATAGACGTCGCTATGGGTAAAATGAGAGGCGAGCCCGGCACTAAAGTAAGTTTGCTTATTAAAAGGAAAAACGTTTCTAAATTGCTTAATTTTAATATAGTGAGAGAAAATATTAAGGTGCATTCCGTAAGCTGCAAATTAATAAATAAGACTGTCGGTTATGTCAAAATAAGGACTTTTGGCGATGAGACCGCAGAAGAATTTAAGAAAGCTTTAAAACTTTTAGAAGCTAAAAATATTAAAGGTTTGATAATTGATTTAAGAAATAACGGCGGAGGTCTTATAAACGCGGCCGTAGATTTATGCAGCCAAATGATCCCGGCCGGCAACGTTATAGTTTCAGTGGCCGGAAGATCCGGGCAGAAGGAATACGCCCGTTCAAAAGGAGGCGGAACTTTACCGGTCCCTTGCGTAGTTTTGGTTAATAAATATTCCGCGAGCGCTTCGGAAATAACTGCTGGAGCTCTTCAGGATTACGGCTTGGCAGAGCTTATGGGCGGAAAAACTTACGGTAAAGGATCTGTTCAGGAATTGATTCCTCTTAGAAACGGCGGAGCTTTTAAAATAACCGTAGCTCACTATTTTACTCCTAAAAACAGAAATATAAATAAAATAGGAATAACTCCGGATATTAAAAAGGAAATGGACGTTACGAAAGCGGGGAGACCCGGAGATATACAGCTTGAAGCCGCGGTAAATTATTTAAAAAAGAAGTGAGAAAATGTGTAAAAAATTTCATATAGTAACTTTAGGATGTCAGAAAAACGAATATGATTCTCAACTTATAGCGTCTCTGTTGACTTCTATGGGATATGAAAGAACGGACAAACCGGAAGAATCTTCGACGCTTGTGATAAATACTTGTTGCATCAGGAATAAAGCGGACGTTAAGGCATATGGAAGGCTTGGACAGTATAGGACATTAAACGAATCTAACCCTGATTTGATTACTATAGTTGCAGGCTGTCTAGCTCAAAAAGATGGCAAAAAACTGCTTTCAAGATTTAAAAACGTTAATCTTGTCGTCGGTCCGAGAAATATAGGCAGGCTCCCCGAGTTGATAGATTTTTATCAAAGGACGGGGAAACGAAGAGCCGTTTGCGATTTATCGGAAATGAATTTCGATATAATATCTCCGGTTAGAGATCGTGTCTTCTCCGGATGGATTCCCATTGCCGAGGGATGCGATTGCAGGTGTACTTATTGTATAGTTCCTTACGTACGAGGAAGCATGATAAGCAGAAAACCTGAAAGCATAATTAAAGAAGCCGAGGATTTCGCCGCTTCTGGAGGGCTTGAAATTACTTTGCTGGGCCAAAATGTAAACGCCTATGGCAAAGACTGCGAATCGTACGGAAATTTTGGAACTCTTTTGCAAAAGATAAACGATATACCCGGAATAAGAAGAATTAGATTTATGTCCCCTCATCCTTCTAACTTCTCCAATGAATTTATAGAGACTATGGCTTCTCTTGATAAAGTAGCCAAACATGTTCATTTGCCTTTGCAGTCCGGGGATAATGTCATTTTGAGAAGAATGAACAGAAGATATTCGGTGGAAGATTACGCCGCTGTAGTCGCTAAATTGAGAAAAGAGATTGCCGATATCGCCATTACTACCGATATAATAGTCGGTTTTCCGGGAGAAACCGAATCCCAATTTGAAAATACCATGGATTTTGTTCGCGAAATGAATTTTGACGGCGCGTTTATGTTCGCTTATTCGGAACGCGAAGGCACTCCGGCAGTAAAAATTACTCCTTCCGTTCCTCCTGAAGAGAGACTTATAAGATTGCGTTCGCTTATTGAAACTCAGAATTCCGTTACGCTTGAAAAACATAAACGATATGAAGGAGTCAGCGCGGAAGTTTTGGTAGAAACAGTTTCTAAAAAGGATCCCGAATTTCTTACGGGAAAAACTTCAAGGAAATCCGTGGTTAATTTTAGAGGAAGAAAAGAGCTTGTAGGTCAAATTATCAACGTAAAATTAGTTAAAGCTTTTACATGGGGATTTATGGGCGAACTTGAATAAGACGAAGGGAAAATATGAAATGAAATTAAAAAAATTGTCGAAAATATACGCTTTATTTATTCTCGCAGTTTTTATTATGGGAGCCGTCGAAGGAGGAGATTTGCCGGATTACATAAAAAAGCAGGCTCATTCTGAAAAAGAATGCGGAGTCAGGGTTATTACCGATTTTAATATGGATGACATATATAAATTGAGAGACGATCCGAAATATGCGAAAATTCTTGTGATTCAGGTCTCTCCGGAGAAATTTACCCAAGATATGGCTTCGGTTGTCATGAATTGGGTTAGCGAATATGGAACTTCCTTGTGGTTTTACGATTCGAGATTAGCGAGTTATTTTGGCATGGAACGCAAAGATATTACTCCTGAAGGACTCTTGAGCAAGGATATCGTAGGAGAGTACGGCCGCAGAAAGAATCAGGGAAAGGCTATAGTGGCTTCGTCTTTTGGAAGTCATCCCGTTTTATCGGGAGTTAACGGAGCGGTCGTTTTTATTCTTAAAACGGATGAAGATAAATTTAGCGCAGTTAAATGCGGATCGGGGACTATTGCCCTTTTAAAATATGATCTTACTTCGGACGAAGCCGTATCCGCTATAAAGACTACGGGTAAAGGCAAGGTCGTTTTGAAGCCTCTTTTGTGGCCCAATCAACTTGACGGACTCAGATTTCAGACAAACATTATGGAATATTCAGCCGGATTTCCCGTTCCTATCGTAACGTTAAAAGATTCTCCGATTACAGACGAAATGTTAGTTCCTTCAAAGAGTTGGAAAGGGTCCGAAAAGATAGACTTGATAGAATTATACGACGGTAGAATTGTGTGGGGAGAAGTGCAAACCGATAGATTTATTTTTGAGGGGATATCAATAGGTAAAGAATTAAAAAAAGAAGATATTTCAAGCGTCGTTTTTTATGAGAAGGGCAGCGGTTTGGATATTGTGACTCTTAAAAATAAAAAGGTTGAAAAGGGACTTTTATCCTTAAATATTAACGGTATTGTTTTTAAAACTCCAAGCGGCAAAACGGTACGTTTGAGTAAAAAAGAAATTAAAAAGATGATTTTTGACACAAGCAAGGAGAAATAAATGAATTCATTGACGCCAAAGCAGATAGTAGAAGAGTTAGATAAATTTATTATTGGTCAGACTAAGGCTAAAAAAGCGGTCGCCGTTGCGTTAAGAAATAGATATAGAAGAGAGTTTTTGCCCGAATATATAAAAGATGAAATTATCCCTAAAAATATTTTAATGATCGGGCCTACCGGAGTTGGCAAAACTGAGATTGCTAGAAGGTTAGCAAAGCTTACCGGAGCTCCTTTTATTAAAGTGGAAGCTACTAAGTATACGGAAGTCGGTTATGTCGGCAGAGACGTAGAATCCATGGTGAGAGAACTTGCTGAAACCGCCGTAAGAATGGAAGAAAAGAAGAAGCTTAAAGAAGTCGAGGAAAAAGCTAAGAAGCTGGCTTGCGAGCGTATCGTACGGATACTGAAGCGTCCTAATGCCCCTAAGACGAATTCTCCTCTTTCTCCTCTTTTGGATATTATGCAGGCTACCGTAGGAGCTGCCGGAGCTTCCGTACAGTCCGAGGCTCCAAAGGAAGACGAAGACGTTTCTTCCGAATCTTTGCTGACGCTGATTTTGAACGGCGAGATTGACGAACAGATGGTCGAAATTGAGGTGGAGGATAATTCTTCTTCTATGATAGAGGTCTTTTCCGGAGCAGGTTTAGACGAAATGGGAGTTAATTTTCAGGATATGCTCGGAGGTCTTATCCCGAAGAAAAAGAAGAAAAGAAAATTGACTATTAAAGACGCGAAAAAACTTCTTGCGAACGAAGAATCATTGAAGCTTATAGATATGGACGAGGTCAAAAAACAAGCTATTGAAACAGCCGAGCAGCATGGTATTATTTTTCTTGACGAACTTGATAAAATAGCCGGAAAAGAATCCGGACATGGTCCGGACGTATCAAGGGAAGGCGTTCAGAGGGATATTTTGCCGATTGTGGAAGGAGCTACCGTCAATACGAAGTATGGACCGATTAAGACCGATCATGTCCTTTTTATAGCGGCGGGCGCGTTTCATGTAAGTAAGCCCTCCGATCTTATTCCCGAACTGCAGGGGAGATTTCCTATTAGAGTTGAGCTGGAAAATCTGGGCTCCGACGATTTTATCAAGATTCTGACCGAGCCTAGGAACGCTCTTGTGAAGCAGTATTCCGAGCTGATGGCTACCGAGGGAGTAGAGTTAAAATTTACGGAAGACGGCATAAGAGAGATAGCTTCTATGTCAGAAGACGTAAATAATCAAACTGAAAATATAGGAGCCAGAAGACTTCATACTATTATGGAGAAAGTTCTTGAAAATTTGAGTTTTACGGCTCCTGAACATAAAGGCGAGACAATAATTATAGACGGAGATTTTGTTAGAAACGAATTGTCCGATATTGTGGAAGATAAAGATTTGAGCAGATATATTTTATAAGTTTTTAAAAATTTTTATTTATTATCTTTTACGGTTACGTTTTTCGTTTCTTTTGTAGACATTTTTAATTCCGAGCCGTTTAAAAGCCGCTTAATATTTTCTCTGTGCATCCAGATTCCAAGCAAAGCGGCTATAATCGCAAAGGTTTTAAAAGCGACGTTTTCATTCATGCAAAAAGCTAGCGTAGGCAGCGCTATCGCGGCCGTTATTGAAGCGAGAGAGCTTATTTTGGTAACGCCGACTATTATTAACCAGATAGCTAAGCAGATTAAAGCTATCTGCCAATTGAGAGCTAAAAATACTCCAAAAGACGTAGCTATGCCTTTACCTCCTTTAAATTTTAGAAAAATTGAAAAATTATGTCCTAAGATAGCTCCTATTCCGGCGGCAATTTGCAAGAGAGTCTGTATGTCAGGAGAAGAAGTCCAGAAAAAACCTGCGGCTATGGCCGGGAGCGTCCCTTTTAGCGTGTCGGCTAAAAAAACCAGGCTTCCTCCAGCCGGACCGAGAGCTCTAAACGCGTTGCTTGTTCCTATGTTGCCGCTTCCGGTGGTTCTTATGTCTATTCCTTTAAAAGTTTTTCCTATGATTACTCCAAATGGAATAGAGCCTAATAAGTAAGAGAGCGCGATCGCTGCTATCGCTGTTGCTATTGTCATTTTGTCGGCTCCAGTCTATTGTTCGTTTTTTCTATTGTTTTTAAAATTTAAAATAATGGGAGACCCTTTAAATTCAAACGTTTTTCTTAAATAATTTTCTAAATATCTTTCATATGAAAAATGAATCAGATTCGTGGAATTAACTTTTATCGTGAACTTAGGAGGAGCCTCTCCGGTTTGGCAGGCGTATGTTATATTTAGCTGCCTGCCTTTGTAAGAAGGAGCCGGACGAAGCCGTTGGGCCTCCCTCATTACTTTATTAACTATAGAGGTGTCAATTCTTTTATGATACTCGGTCAATATTTCGTTTACCGTTTTATAAAGGCTTCCAAATCCTGATTTATTTTTAGCCGAAGTAAATAAAATGGGAGAATAATTTAGAAAGTATATTATACTTTTTATTTCTTCTATCCATTTTTTCTTTCTTTCAAGAATAAGCTGTTTTTTTTTCAGTTCTTCTTCTATTAAATCCCATTTGTTAACAATTATTAAAGAGGCTTTTCCGGCTTTTTGTATTTGTTCGGCCACTTTTAAATCTTGATTTAAAATTCCCTCCGCAGCGTTTAGAGCCAGAATTACGCATTCTGAATCTTCTATAGCTTGCAAAGTTCTGATAGCGCTGTAATACTCTACTTTTTCGTTTATTTTGCCTTTTCTTCTTAAGCCTGAAGTATCGGTTACTAGAAAATTGCGGTCTCCAATTTTTACTACGCTTTCTACGTTGTCTCTGGTAGTGCCCGCCGTATTATGAACGATACTTCTTTCTTCTTCGCAAAGAGCGTTTAGTATGGAGGATTTTCCGACGTTTCTTCTGCCTACTAGAGATATTTTTGGAAAGGCTTCAGTTTTTTCGTTTGTTTTTTCTATTTTTAGTTTTTCGTACATTACATCCATTAAGTCGGCTACGTTTCTTCCATGAAGAGCTGAAATACAGAATGGATTTCCAAATCCCAGCGTAGAAAACTCATACGACGCGTTTTCTATTTTTTGATTGTCCGATTTATTAGCGGCTAATAAAATTGGTTTTTGATACTTTCTTAAAATATTAGCTATTTCTTGATCGTAAGGAGTAAGTCCGGCTTGAGCGTCTACGACAAACAGGATTAAATCGGCTTCTTCAAGAGCTTTTTTGACTTGAATTTGAGCCATGGTTTTAATAGGATCGTCTGCGTCGTCATCTATTCCTCCGGTGTCTACAAGTATGCAGTTTTTTCCGTTCCATTCGCATTTATAATAAATTCTGTCTCTTGTTATTCCGGGTTCGTCTTGTACGATGGACACTTGTTTCCCTATCATTTTATTAAATAATTGCGATTTACCTACGTTAGGTCTTCCCGCTATTGCTATTATTGGCGTCATATTTGTTCTCCGAATAGAAATTTAAGTTTTATGTAAATCTTTTTATTTTGTTCCTAAAACGGCGTTCCTAAAACTTTTAAAGCTGCCGTCGGTAGGAATGATATTTCTGTTTGTTATTTTCATAACTTCTTCAAGAGTCATTCCGTCTAAAAAAACGTTTCCTTCTTTTAAGCAGATTCCGGGAATGATAACTTCTGAAAATGAGTCGCTTTGTTTTATCGCCTCTATTATATCCATTCCCGTCAACAGTCCGCATACGTCTACGGAATCTCCCCAAAAAACGCTTTTAGCCATATGTAGTTTTATTTCCAGATTTTCGACTTGACTAAATAGTTCTACTACGTTTGTCATAGTTTTATATGCCAGTTTGCCGGTTATTACTCCTACTTGTCTTTTTTTCGCTATTTTTGAAGGAATATATCTTTTCCCTCTGGCTGCTTCGGTTAGAAAAAGCCTCGTTAGACCTATTCCATTTTCAAGTTGAGGAAAAGAACCGTAATATTTTGCGGGAGGAATCGGAAGGTCGGTTTTGATAAAAAATTCATCCGCTAAATACGCGAATGGATCTCCGTATTTTCTCATGTATTCTTTAGAGACTTTCGATACCGTTTTTATAGTAGAGAGCATTTCTTCTCTCGTAAAACTTCTTATTCCGTTGGGTTGTCTGTATTTAGTCAGTCCTACCGGCACTACGGCTATCGATTCCACGGAAGGGTAGAATTGTCCCAGATCGGCCAATGTTTTTTCAAGGCGTTTCCCGTCGTTTATTCCCGGGCATAGAACAATTTGCGCATGTATATTTATACGCATAGAAACGAGGCGTTCTATATATTCTAAAATTTTTTCCGCTTTTTGATTATTCATTAATCCTCGGCGTATATCAGGCTCGGTAGAATGAACGGAAACGTATAAAGGACTTAACTTCATTTCCTCTATTTTTTGCCAGTCCTTTTCGTTTAAATTTGTCAGCGTTATAAAATTTCCCGACAGAAAAGAAAGACGATAATCGTCGTCTTTTATCTGCATGGTTTTTCTTACGTCTCTTGGATCTTGATCGACAAAGCAGAAGTCGCATTTATTCCGGCAAACTTTTATTTTGTCAAAGATAATATTTTCAAAGGTTATGCCCAGCGGTTCTTCTTCTTCTTTTTCTATTTTCATGGTTTTTCTTTCGCCATTTGTCATATATTCCAAATTTAACGAGTCGGACGATGAGAAAAATATGAAATCCAAAATATCGTTTACGGGTTTGCTATTTATTGATATTATTTCGTCTCCTTTGGCTAAACCTGCCGCCTCGGCGATAGATCCTCTTTCCAGCTCCGCTATTTTTCCGCCCATAATTTAACCTGCCTTTTCTCTTTCCAGCTTTACAGGCTCCAATATGATTCTCATAATTTCGTTTGAAAATTTTGACATATTATCTTTTTCTTCTTTGGGGTTTTCCGCTTTTTTGTAATATATAGGTTTGCCTATAATTACCTTCACTTTTTTAAAACGCGGAAACCCGTTGCCGAAGCTTACGCATTCCTTGCTGCCTATAAGCGATACCGGGACCACCGGAGCTCCGCTGTTTTTTGCTAGGAAAGCGACGCCTTTTTCATTTTTTTTGCCTTCTTTTTCTTCTTGAAGTATTCGCCTGCCTTCAGGATAAATCCCTACTATTTCTCCTCTTTTCAATATAGCCAAGGCCGTTTTTAGAACGCGTGAGTCAGGGTTTTCCCTGTCGACGGGAAAGGCTCCGAGAGTTTTTATCAGCCAGCCTAAAAAAGGAATTTTAAAGAGATTATTTTGAGCCATGCAGTTTACGCGCCTGGTTGAGATAGCTCCGAAAAGAGGCGGATCCATATAGCTGGTATGGTTGCCGGCCATTATAAAAGCTCCTTTTGCCGGCAGATTTTCTTGGCCTTCAATTTGAATATGACAGAATATCTTAAAAAAAACAAAAAGAAAAAGATGAGTTATATAATACCATATATGGCCTATCATCTTTCCATTATAATCCTTTCTGCCAATTCCGTTATTTTATCTATCGTTTCCTGTTCCGTCAAATTCGTGGAATCTATCGCTACGGAGTCTGCGGCTGCCATAAGCGGAGAATCTTCCCTTTGAGAGTCAGTTTTGTCTCTCAATATAAGATTTCGTTTTGCCTCTTCAAACGTAATATTTTTCCCTGACGCATTTATTTCTTTATATCTTCTTTTCGCTCTTTCTTCAAGCGAAGCGTCAAGATATATTTTTAATTCCGCATCCGGCATTACGACGGTGGCTATATCTCTTCCGTTCATTATAATGCCTTTTCGCTTTGCCATTGCTTTTAGTTTGGCGGTTAGGAGTTTTCTTACTTCTCCTATCGACGCGACTTGCGAAACTATATTGTTTACTTCGGCTGAGGTAATCTTGTCTATAATATCTTCTCCGTCCGCGGTGATTCTATAACCTTTTTCTGTCGATTCGTCCGGAATTAACTCGATGGAATGAGTTTTAACAAGTTCCTCCATCGCTTTTTTATCGTTACAGTCCGTTCTGTGCTTGACGGCAAGATAAGCCGCGGCTCTATACATTGCGCCGGTGTCTATATAAAGATAGCCGAGTCTTTTAGCGACGGCCTTAGAGACCGCGCTTTTGCCGCTAGCCGCGGGACCGTCAAAAGCGATATTTATTTTTTTAGTCATTGTAGCAAGCCCCTTTTCTCCATTTTATCACATCCAAGTATCGTTTAGATACAGTCCGGGAGGCCGTATTATAATTACGGTAGGATTGTTGAAATATTTATTTATGGTCTTTAAAATGTCTTCTTTTGTTATCTGTTTTATCTCTTTTTCTATGTCAATGTGGGAAAATTTATCTCCTATGGCCTGTTGGGAAGCTTTTTCAATAGAATATCCTGAGGACGATTCGGTTCTTAACAGATGCTCGCCTAATACTTTTGCCTTGGCAATTTCTATTTCTTCTTGATTAGGCCCTTTCGTTTTCAAATTTTCTATCGCGTCGAGAGCTAATTTGCGCGTTTTCATCGCGTTTTTAGGGTTAATAGCCATAAAAAACATTATGTGCCCGGGCCCCTCTAGAGAAGGATATAACGTTCCGACGGTATAAGCTAAGCCTGCTTTTTCTCTTATCTCCAGCCATAGTCGAGATGAAAATCCTTGTCCTACAAGCTTTGAGATTATCTGCATGGCAGGATAATCTTGAGAATTATATGACGGAGCGGAATATCCGATTAGAATCCATCCGCTTTGAGAAGACGAAAATAAAAAACTTTGTTTTTCGGACGCTTTCGGTTCCCATTGTATATTTATCACGGAAGATTCTTCGGCGTTTTCTAAACGGCTATAGCTGTCTGATATTATATTTCGAGCTAGATCGGAGTCGAAGTTTCCGCTTATCGATATGCATATCTTTTCTTTTTTCAATACTTTTTTTATGAAATCCGAAGCCTCGTCCCAAGACAGCTTTTCAATGGCGTTCAAACTGTATTGGTTTATAAGCCTATACGGGTGATATTTATAAAATTCATTTAAAAATAAAGAATATATATTATCTATCACGCCGTTTTTATCTTTATATTTTTCCAGATAACTTTTCTTGGCTTCTTCAAAAATAGCCTCGTCTTCATACGGGGCCGCTATAATTTCATTTACTCGTTTAAAAGCTTTTGGAAAATCTTTGGCCAGGCATGTAACCGAAAGTTCTATATAGTCGGGAGACGTCGTGTTTTTTGAAGCTATGCCCGCGGATTCGAAAAACGTTATTCCGTTTTCGTCTTTTATTCCGTCTATAGACGTTAAGAGTAATTCCGATATAAACGATCTTATGCCGGAGACATACGATTCTTCGTCATGGACTCCCCATTTAAGCAATATTGTAAAAGCGCAGATATTAGTTTTCGTATTTATATTATAAGACGTTTTTATCCCGTCTATAGAATCGCTGAATTCATACGACGAAGCCGTAGACCGAAGGGGCAATATAAAAAAAATGAAAATTGCAAGAAGTATTTTTACTGCGTTTTTAGTCATATTATTCTCTATTTTTTATCGGACGCGTAGATAATTTCGCATATAGGTCCTTGTTTTAGCGTTTCGGCGGCTTTGATTATATCTTCTTTGGACAGTTTGCGTATCGATTCGACGTAATTTAACGCGAATTTATAATCGTTTAATACGGAGTAAATCCCCAGGCTCTCCGCAAATCCCGCGTTCGTTTCGTTTGAAAAAATATAGGAGTTTACAAGCATATTTTTCGCTCTGGATAAATCTGCTTGAGTAAATTCGCCGGAAGATATTTTGTTAATTTCGCCCATTATCAATTTTTTTATTTCGTCCTCGCCGATATTTTTGTAAGTCGCCGTTATTACAATAAGACCGGGCTCTTTCATCGTTTGAAAATCCAGGCTAATATTTTCTATGTTTTCCTTGCGGCTTTTTTGGAGTTTGTTGAAAAATGAGCTTTTGCCCATTCCCAACATAAAACAAAGCGCGTCGGTTGCGCATAATTCTCGTTTTTGTTCCGCCGAAGGTGCGTAGAATCCCATAGCTGTTATTGAAGGGCCTTTATATTTTATTATCTTTCTATCGGGTTTAGTTAGCTTGACTACGCTTTGGCGTTTCACGCTGTCGTGTCCGGAAGAATTAGAATACGCCTTAGATATCAAATTTATCGCGTCTTGTTCGTGAAACGAACCGGTTATTATAAAAATAAGATTGGAAGGTTTGTAAAATTTTTCTCTGTATGATAAAAAATCGTTTCTTTGAAATTTTTCGATATTTTCTTTATATCCTATTACCGGCTTAGAGTAAGGATGATTTGGATAGGCCGACTTCATCAATTCGTCGTAAATCGCTCGCTCGGGATTGTTGTTAGTAAGATTATATTCTTCTAATATTACTTTTCTTTCTATGTCCAGCTCTTCTTTTTTGAACGCCGCGTTTTTTATCGTCTCAATTAGTAAATTTAGAGCTTTTAAAGTATTTTCGCTGGGAACGTTTATAAAGTATCTGGTATAATCTTTTGACGTTTCGGCGTTAGCTTCTCCTCCAAGCTTTTCTATCCTGGCTTTAAATTCATTGCCCGCTTGATTGTCTGTTCCTCTGAAAAAAAGGTGTTCCAGAAAGTGAGATATTCCTTCTTCGCCCTGAGATTCGTCGGCAGATCCGGCTTTTACCCATATATTTACCGAGGAGGTTTTTGATTCTTCGTCGGAATAAGTAAGAATTTTTATTCCGGAAGGAAGATTTGTTTCGTTGACAGTTCGGCAGAAAGCCGTTTGTAGACATAGAAAAAACAGCAGCGCGAATGCCAGATTTATTTTTATCTCGGTCAAATGCGTCATAAATATATCTCTTGAACGATTTTAATATTTTTTATTCATAAAGCTTTTTCTTCGCTTTTTTTTAAAAACCCTTTTCTATCGCTTTTAAAAAAGGAATATCGAATCGCAATGCAGAAAATTTTCTGTTATTTTTGTTAATTTGTGAACGTTAAACGATTTGTCGTTCTTTTTAGAGGAGAAAAATGTCGTTATGTATGATTTAAGACAAACTGAAAAAAGTTATAAAGAACATATATCCCCGTCTATGGCCAGGCTTTTAAAGTTCAGCGGTTATTACGCTCAGGAGGTTAAAGCCGAGGGAGTTTATATTTATGACGATAAGGGAAGGAAGTATTTAGACTGTTCCGGAGGTTACGGAGTTTTTATTTTGGGACACAGGTATCCTGACGTAGTCGAAGCCGTAAAACGCCAGATAGATTTAATGCCCATTTCTTCGCATGTATTTTTTAATCCTGTTATGGCTGAACTTGCGGAACGCTTGTCCGTTATGTGCGGCGGCGGGCTGGATTATTGTTTTTTTTGCAGCAGCGGAACCGAAGCAGTGGAAGGCGCTATTAAGATTGCTCGTCTTACGACCGGAAAGACTACTATTATTTCAACCGTGAACTCTTTTCATGGAAAGACGATGGGCTCTCTTTCGGTTTCGGGAAGAGAAATGTATAAAAACGGATGCGGTCCTCTTTTGCCGGACACCGTACATATTCCTTTTAACGATTCGGAAGCTTTGGAACGCGCTATCGACGAACATACCGCCGCTTTTATTTCCGAACCTATCCAGGGCGAGGGAGGAATTATAGTTCCGGATATGGATCATTTTAGCAAAGTGCGTAAAATATGTTCCGATAAAGGCGTGCTTTTCATAGCCGACGAAGTACAGAGCGGAATGGGAAGAACCGGAAGTTTTCTTGCGATCAATCACTGGAACGTAAAGCCGGATATAGTCTTGCTTGCGAAAGGCTTAGGAGGAGGCGTAGTCCCTATAGGAGCCATCGTAGCCACGGAGGAAGTTTGGCGTCCTTTCTTTGACAATCCTACCATTCATACTTCGACGTTCGGCGGGAATCAACTCGCATGCAGCGCCGCTATAGCGACCTTAAAAATTCTTGAAGAAGAAGGGGTTATAGAACGGGCTAAGATTATGGGAAAATATTTTATCGATGGGCTTAGAGACGTTAAAGCTCGTCATGAACAGATAATAGCCGACGTCAGAGGGATAGGTTTGATGATGGGAGTAGAGATGCGTAAAGAAGCCTACGGCGGATCTATTATGTATGAGATGGCGAAGTCAAACGTAACGGCGGTATATACGTTGAATAACCAAAAAGTTATAAGGTTCGAGCCCGCTTTGATTATAACCGAGGAGCAAATTAACGAAGCTTTGGACGTTTTTGAGAAAGCCGTAGCTACGGCCGAAAAAACTTTTCTTAAATAAATGCCGAGGTAACTTCATAGTAAGTTAAAATGAGTTTACTTTAGGATACGGAAGGTAGTTTTTTCGAAGTTATTTAAAGAAAGTTCCGTTAAAAATGTTTTAGTTTTTCTTCTTTTTGCCGTTGACTTTATTCCGGCTTCTTGTACGGCTTGACAAAATAAAAAATATATGATGAAATCAACAGAATAATTAAAAATTGAGGAGATATTTTATGCCTTATGTAGAAACTTCAATTTTTATCGACGATAAACCGGAAAACGTTTATGCCGCGGCTTGCGACATGGAGAGGTATCCTCAGTTTATGAAGGACGTCGAGAGCGTTAAAGTTATTGAAAGAAAAGATAATACGACCGTGTCCGAATGGGTGTCGGATATAGAAGGCACTCCTATTTACTGGACGGAAAGAGACGTTTTTGATAAAGATAATTTGACTATTTCATATAAGCTTATAGAGGGCGATCTTGATAAATTTGAAGGAACGTGGAAGTTTGAAAAGCATTCTTCCGGATCAACAGTTACCTTGGGCGTCGATTTTGATTTTGGAATCCCTCATCTTGAAGAACTTATCGGGCCGACTCTCCTTGCGAAAGTTCGAGACAATTCGGATATGATGCTTGCCGGCTTGAAAGCCCTTTGCGAGAATCAATAAATTTATTAATGGAGATTATCGATTATGCGCAGATTTGGTTTTTTTGTGCATCCTCTCGATATGAGAGATGTCGTCAGGATAGCTCCGCAAGCCGAAGGCAAGAGGAAGCCGCTGGTAGAAAAAATTTTGGAGTGGACTCCGCCCCATGAAGTGGCTCATATTACCGGTTTGAAATGCGCGGACGGAGAGGAAGCGGAAGGTTGGTTTATCGGGATAACCCTTTTCCCTCATCAGTTTTTGGAACTTCCTAAGGACTTTGTTTTTCAGAGAATTTACGAGGGCGCTCTTATAGCTAAAGAAAAGGGCGCTCAGATACTTGGTTTGGGCGGATATTCCTCGGTTATCGGCAAAGGCGGAGTAGAACTGCAGGCGTTGATGCCGGATTTGCCGATGACCAGCGGCAATAGCTGTACTACGGCCGCCGCTTTGGACGCTACGGCGAGAGCTGCCGAAAGAATCGGGATACGGATTTCGGAAGCTAAGGTAGCCGTAGTAGGTGGAAGCGGATCAATCGGTTCCGTTTGCGCTAAAATTTTCGCCGCTAACGAGCCGGCAGCGGAAATAGTTCTTATCGCAAGAAATCAAAGGCGTCTTGAAAAAGTCGCGGACGATATACATGCCGAGACCGGAAAGAAAGTTACGACTTGCAATAGCGTGAAAGACGGCATAAAAGACGCGGATATCGTGATATCCGCGACAAGTTCTTCAGGAGATATTATTAAAGCGGATTATATGAAGTCCGGAGCTTTGATATGCGACGTTTCTCTTCCTCATGACGTATGCCGAGAGGTAGCTTCTCTGCGGCCGGACGTTCTCGTTATAGAAGGCGGCTTGATGCAGATCCCCGAAGGAGTCGATCTGAATTATAATTTCGGTTTTGATCCCGGCATAGCGTTAGCTTGTATGACGGAAACTATGGTTTTATGTATGGAAGGCAGATTTGAACCTTATTCGATAGGACGAGGGCTTCAAATTGACAAGGTTAGGGAAATTTATAAACTGGCGGAACGGCAGGGATTTACTCTCGCCGGTTTTAGAAGTTTTGAGAGACTTGTTACGGACGAAATGATAGATAGCGTTATAAAGGCAAAAAAGCAAAGGAGCTGTTAGTTTTGAAACATATTGTAAGCGTAAGTTTGGGTACTTCGAGGCGCGATCATAAAGCGGAAGCCGAATTTGCCGGCGAAAAATTCTTAATTGAGAGAAGAGGAGTCAACGGCGACCTAAGAAAAGCTAAGAGTTTGTTGAGAGAACTTGACGGCAAAGTCGACGTTATAGGATTAGGAGGCTTGGACGTATATATTTATTCCAAGCATGGTCGGTTCGCGCTGCGCGAAGGTCTCGAACTTCTGGAAACTTTGAAAGAAACTCCCGCCGTCGACGGAAGCGGACTGAAAAATACTCTTGAGGCGGAAGTCGTTAGCTTTATCGCCAAAGATCCCAGGTTTTCCTTGAAGGGCAAGAAGGTTATGATGGTCTGCGCTATGGATAGGTTTGGAATGGCTGAAGCCTTTGTTAACGAGGGCGCGGAGACTATGTTTGGAGATTTGATATTTTCTATGGGCAAGGATTCGCCTATATATTCTCTTGAAGAACTTGCCGTTTGGGCGGATAGGCTTCTTCCTGAAATATCAAAACTTCCTTTGGCTTTTATTTATCCGATGGGAAAGCGTCAAGACGAGCCTTCCAAAAATAAATTTCCGCAATATTATGAATGGGCCGATTATATAGCAGGAGATTTTCATTATATAAGAAAATATCTTCCACCGAGAATACCGGGTAAGATCATAGTTACTAATACTGTTACTCCGGCAAACGTAGAGGACTTAAAATCACGAGGAGCGGAATATTTAATTGCGACTACCCCCGATTTAGCCGGAAGATCGTTTGGCACCAACGTTCTTGAAGCCGTGTTTGTCGCTTTGCTTGGCAAACCTTGGACGGACATAAAGCCCGAAGATTATCTTTCGCTTATAAAACGATTAAATTTAAAGCCTCGCATAGAGAAGCTTAATTGATTTGGAAATTTAGTTTGAGTTAAGGAGATTTTATTATGACTGCCCCTTCGAAAGAAATTATTCTGACAAGAGACGCGTACGCCAAATATCAGAAGAAACTCGATTATTTCAAGACGCATCACAGAAAAGTTGTGGCCGATAGGATCAAGCAGGCTAAGGAATTTGGAGATATTTCTGAAAATGCCGAGTATGAGGACGCTAAGAGCGAACAGGCGTTTATTGAAGGCGAGATAATGAACTTGGAAAATATTCTTCGTTACGCTAAAGTCCTAGACGAGCGGGAAATTCTTAAGGACAGAGCCAGTTTAGGATCTACCGTTCTTATACGAGACGAGTCTGACTCTTCGACTTTCGAATATACTATAGTAGGCTCTTTGGAAGCGGATCCTTCAAACGGTTTTATCTCTAACGAATCTCCGGTAGGAAAAGGCATTTTAGGATGCGAGCTTGGTTCAAAGGTTGAGATAGACGTTCCTAAAGGGAAAGTAGTCTATGAAATAGTTAAAATTTATCAAAAAGAGAAGCAATATGATTCGGCGGAAGCCGAGTCTTGACGCAGACGGATTGGAGCCGAAATTTTTGGAGGTAGATTTATGGATATGGAAAATCTCCCGCAATCATTACGGGGCGAACAGGAGAGAGAGAGGCTGAACAAAATGGACGCCGTGAGAAAATTAGGCGTGGATCCTTACGGCAGAAAATTTTCTCGTTCAGACAACACGGCCTCGGCAAAAGATAAATTTTCATATCTTTCCACAGGCGAGGAGAGCGATTCTCAAGTTTCTCTTGCAGGCAGAATTTTAGCTGTACGTTCGCATGGCAAAACCGCTTTTCTTACTATTTCGGACGTATATGGCAATATTCAGCTGTATTTTAGAAAAGATGTGCTCGGCGAAGATTCTTTCGCCGTTTTAAAATTGTTGGATATAGGAGATATTATAGGCGTATCCGGGAAAATGTTCCGCACGAGAACCGGAGAATTGACCGTTTTTGCTTCCGCTTTTGAACTTCTTTCAAAATCATTGCATCCTATGCCTGAAAAATGGCACGGTTTAAAGGACGTCGAGTTAAAATATCGCAGGCGTTACGTTGATCTTATTGCGGACGAAAAATCGCGCGCTACTTTTATCGCCAGAAGCAAAATTGTCTCGTCTATCAGGAATCTTTTGGACGCCAGGGGGTTTTATGAGATGGAAACTCCCTGTATGTCGTCGTTAGCGGGCGGAGCCGCCGCAAGGCCTTTTATTACTCACCATAATTCTTTGGATATGGATATGTATTTGAGAATCGCGACGGAGCTGCATTTAAAAAGGTGTCTCGTAGGAGGACTTGAAAAAGTTTACGAAATAGGGAGACTATTTAGAAACGAGGGTATTGATACCCGTCATAATCCTGAGTTTACTACTATAGAAATATACGAAGCTTATTCTGATTACGAAGGCATGATGAAATTGGCCGAGGATATCTTCAAAACGACTGCCGCGGCTGCGGGATGCGATCAGACGATTATGTATCAGGGAAGGGAGATTTCTCTTAAAACTCCTTTTGAGCGGATTTCTATGAACGACGCTTTGATGCGCCTAGCCGGATATTCTATTAACGATTTAAGAAATCCTGAAATAGCTTCTCAGGCCGCTGAAAAATTTGGAATACCTTATAAAAAAGGCGAGCCATGCGGTCATTTAATTGAAAAAGTTTTTGACGCCGCCGTAGAGCCCCATCTTGTTAATCCTACGTTTATAACGGATTATCCCGTTGAGATTTCGCCTCTGGCCAAAAAACGAGTCGACGATCCGACTCTTACGTACAGATTTGAACTTTTTATCTGCAACATGGAATTTGCAAACGCCTTTTCCGAGATAAACGATCCCTTGGATCAAAGGGAAAGATTTGAGGCTCAGGCCGCTTTAAAGGCTTCCGGCGACGAAGAGGCTCATGTGTTGGACGAAGATTTTCTTTGCGCTCTGGAATATGGAATGCCTCCTGCCGGAGGAATGGGAATAGGCATAGATCGACTGGTTATGCTTTTAACCGATTCTCCTTCTATTAGAGACGTTATACTTTTCCCGACTTTAAAACTTAGATAGCGCGGTTCGCTTGCTAAAATATGCGCTTTTTGATATTTGGGATTATTGATTATCTTTGGTTTAAATTATTTTTATCTTAATTTTTTAGATTAACGATAATTATAGCGTTGATTTTTGAGCGCTTTTCGATTATCGTTTCATTTAATTCTTATATTATCCAATCGCCGGTTTTACCGCCGATTTGCAGCGCTTTTGTGGAGGTTTTTATATGAGATGTCCGGAGTGTTTTGAGGAAATTGTTCTTGGAGATGCCGATTGTCCTTACTGCGGCGCCGATCTAGGCGCCTTGATGGACGTAGACTCTGATAACGATCGGAATTTTGTTACCCTTGTGACGGTTTGCGACGAACATGAAGCTTTCTGTATAAGAGATCTTCTTGAAAATCAAGGCATACAGGCAAGAATTTCTCCTTACGGGAAAAATTCTTCTTCTTTTTTGACCGAATCCGACGAATGGGGAGAGATAATAGTTTCCGAAAGCGCTCTTACGTTTGCCGATAAAATAGTGTCGGCTTATATGGCTTCCTCTTCCAGACCTCCTTGTCAGGAAGTTCCTTCCGACGACGACATAGACGAAGACTCATATGAAGAAGACGAATAATTTATTAGAGACAAAATTAAGGTTTGCCGCCGAAAGATTACGAGCAAAAACGGGTTTTTCCGTTCGGAATCTTAAAACGGGATATTCTTTTAGTTATAACGGCGGAATTCCATGCCATGCAGCCAGTATGATCAAGCTTCCTATTTTAAGTTGCTTTTTCAAATTTTTAAAGGAAGGCAAGCTATCGCCTTCTGATAAAATTAAGCTTTCTGAGAAGGATATGGTAGACGGGGGAGTTCTTAGCGAGATGCATGACGGTTTAGAGCTGGAGCTTATGGATTTAGCTCGGCTCATGATCGTTGTCAGCGACAATACCGCGTCTAATATTTTGACGGACATATTGGGAATTGACGCCTTAAACGAGCATATTTCCGATATAGGAATGAAGAACACTTCTCTCGTAAAAAAACTGATGCTTCCGCCTTCTGAGCCGGGCCTTTTTAATAGAACGTCCGCCGACGACGTATCGCTGTTTTTTAATAGGCTTTATTTTGAAGACCTTGTTTCTCCTGAGGCCGATAGGGAGATGAAATCTATTCTTTCGCGCCAGATGTTTAGGGAAAAAATTCCAAGAAGGCTTCCTTTGTCCGCTTTTATAGCCAATAAGACGGGCGAAGTTTCGAATACGCGGCATGACGGAGCTTTGATCGTTTATGGAACCGCGGCTTACTCGTTATGCGTTCTTGTATGGGACGCCGAGGACGTAAATGACGCCGACGATTTTATATCTGAGATTTCCAAGCTTATTTTTGACGATTTTACGGTTTAGACTTTCTTTTTATTTAGAGTACAAGACTTTTCCTGAATATTTTTATTTTGAAAATCCTGGCGTTTTCTTTTAAAGGATCGGGAAGTCGTATTAGCGAAAATATTAAACGTTCGGCCGCTTGGTATTCGGCGTGAATTTTACGTTTTTAAAGGGGTTACCGGCTCTCGAGTAGTCCGGCGTTTATATATTTGCGTATAATTTTCTTTGGCCGGATTATAAACGCGCGTTTAATTTGCGTTTATAGTCAAAGTCTTTTTGACATGCCGAGATTCGCGTTTATCTTGCTCGCTGAACCGGATGCCTTCGTTTTTGTACGAAGGTTAAACCGAATAAATAATTGGGAGGACTCATATGGCGCGGGCAGACGCTGAAACCCTGGCTTCTTTAAATCATTCTTCCGAACGTTTTTTAATGATGGTGGAAAGAAAGTTTGGGATTAATATCGATTATTCGGAGGAGTCGCTTGTTGTTTCGGACGATCTTCTTTCTTTGTTTTTTAAATTGAGAAGGAACCATTATTTTATTGCGGCCGGAGTAATAGGGTCATATCTTGGCAACGTAATAATAGAGAATATCGGCGGCAGATGGGGAAAAGATTTTTCAGTTGAAAAAATCGGCAAGATTAAGGGAACGGCTAATCCTTTGCTGAGGGCTCGCAGACGTTTGGCAAACGGCAAACAGGATTCTTTGGATTACTATTATAGATCTCTCAAGCTGAGTATGAGTCAAGATACGTCTTTTGCCGAAGATAAAGAAAAAATTTCAGCTTTTTATTCTAAGATGAGAGAGGGCGGATGGGATAGGAACGCTTTTGACAGACTGATGGATATTTCTGAAAAGAAATACGTCAGGGAGGAATCGGCCGATATTTTAGGAAGGATAGGCTGTTCTTCAATCGCTCCGGAGTTGATCGAAGCTTTGAAAAGTCCTAAGCGGGCTTATTTTGCGGCTATTGCTTTACAGGGAATCCCTGACGAAAGAGCTTTCGCTCCGCTTATGAGAATTGTTCGTAAAACGCGTTCTCCTTTTTTGAAAATGCAGGCTGCTCTCGCTTTAGGGGCTATAGGGAAGCTTGAGGCCGTGAACGATTTAATCTCTTTACTCGAAGATTCCAACGAAATAGTAGCTCATTACGCTTCGATGGCCCTCGCTAAAATGAAGTGCGACTATGTGGTCGATAAAATTCTGGAGTCTAAAGCTTTTTTGGATCCGGAGCGAAGTTCTTACGCTATTTTTGTGCTTGAGGAAATAGGCTCCAAGAGAGCCGTTCCGGCTTTGGTAGAGGCTTTATTTTCAAAAAATGAGAACGTAAAAGAAGCGGCTATTAGAGCTTTTCAGACGATAACCGACGAGAGAGCTTTCAAACCTCTGACTTTTGTAATGTCTGACAAATCGTATAAAATACGAACTCTTGCGGCTTATGCGTTGGCTCATTTTCAAGACGCTCGAGTAGTTCCTTATATAAAGGCTATGCTTCAAGATCCGGTTCAGTCGGTTAGGCTTCATGGAGCTAAATTGATGTATTGGCTTGAAAGAGGACAAACTCCTCCGAGATGTATTTAATTTTGACATAAGACCTTCAATACTCCTGATCTTTATTATTAGGAGCGCAATAATTTAATAAAGAGGTGTTTTCTGTGGTCAGAAAAGTAAAAATTAATTCTTCAGCCCGTCATCTTCATCTTACGAGAGAACATATGGACATTCTGTTCGGCAAAGGATCTGAGCTTACGAAGAAAGCCGATTTGATTCAGCCCGGAGAGTTCGCTTCGGAACAGACCGTAGAAGTCGTAGGTCCAAAGGGTAAATTTCCTAAAGTAAGGATTATCGGGCCTTTGCGCAGATATACTCAGATAGAAGTCTCTAAATCCGACACCTTTGTGTTAGGCCTTAAAGACGTTCCTTTACGCGATTCGGGCGACTTAGAGGGAGCGGCTTCCGTTACTCTCGTAGGGCCATGCGGTTCTGTCACGGTAAACGGGTTGATCATAGCTCAGCGTCATATTCATCTTACCGAAGAAATAGCCGATCTTTGGGGATTCAAAAACGGGGACTGGGCAAAAGTCGCCATAGAAGGCGCGAGAAAATTAGTTTTTGACCGATGCTACGTAAGAGTTAGAAAAACTTTCGCTTTGGAAATGCATATAGACGCCGACGAAGCTAATTCGGCCGGAGTTGGAGCGGATACTTACGGCATAGTCGAGAAGTCGGACTGCGCGGAGTCGGATAAGAATTTTGCTCCTATCGCTTCTTATATAGATCATACTCTCCTTAAGCCCGACGCGTCTAAAGAACAGATTATAAAATTGTGTGCTGAGGCCAGGGAATATGGATTCGCCTCGGTGTGCGTAAATCCTTTTAACGTTAAAACCGCTTATAAAGAACTGCTTGGTTCTCCGGTAAAGGTATGTTCCGTAGTCGGATTTCCTCTGGGAGCTTCTTCTTCCTTTACGAAGGCTGCCGAAACCAGGGACGCCGTAGCCGACGGAGCAAGCGAAATAGATATGGTTATAAATATAGGGGCTTTAAAAGCTAAGGATTACGACGTCGTTAAAAAGGATATAGAGGCCGTAGTTTTAGCCGCAGGCGGACATCTCGTAAAAGTTATTATCGAGACTTGTTTGCTTACGGACGACGAAAAAGTAAAAGCTTGCGAGCTGAGTAAAGAAGCCGGAGCCGATTACGTAAAAACTTCAACCGGTTTTTCTTCCGGAGGAGCGGAAGCAGCGGACGTCGCTCTTATGAGAAAGGCAGTCGGAGATTCTATGGGCGTTAAAGCGTCCGGAGGCATAAGGGATTACCGGAAAGCAAAGGAAATGATAGAAGCCGGAGCTTCTAGGATTGGAGCCAGCGCCGGAGTCGCTATAGTTAGGGAATCTTTGTCCGGAGTTTGATAATTTTTAGCTTTTCAGGGCTGTTACGCAGCCCTTTTTTGATTGAAAGGCATTTTCGCAGTCATAAGTTTCTTTTGCGATATAATTATTTATAACGGTTTGGATTCGTCTTGTTACGTATCCTTTTGGCGTAGTTGCTTATGAATAAAACGAAAGGCTTCGTATTAAAAAAACAGCCGTTT
Organism: uncultured bacterium; assembly: GCA_949288455.1. GTDB lineage: Bacteria > Vulcanimicrobiota > CADAWZ01 > CADAWZ01 > CADAWZ01 > CASEKF01. Next base: position 8,102 of record CASEKF010000009.1, on the reverse strand, counting down.
TCTGAGCATGATGAAATTCTATATGTTTTGACGCCTGATTTTGGAAAAATTAAAGTATTTGTAAAAGGCGGAAGAAAGAAGAAGAGTCCTTTGCGCGGCATGTTCGATTCTTTTTCTGAATTTGAGTTTTTGCTGTCTCCGGGCCGTAGTTTTGAAAAATGCCTGGAGGCCGGAATCATAAGGACTTATAGAATAACGGACGATTACGACGCTATTGTTTGCGCGTTGTATTTTTGCGAAATAGTTTACTGCGTTTTTCCTTTTTTCTATCCGGACGAAGGTATTTATAGGATTTTGAGTCGTCTTTTTATGGCTATCGAGAATGGAGAGCGAATTCGCCTTATTCCTTCGGGATTTTATTTTATTTTAAAGAACGCCGGAGTAGCTCCCGTCGTAGATAGATGTTGGGTTTGCGGGAGTCGCGAGGATATTCGGCGTTTTGACTTCGAAGGAGGAGGAAAATGCCGATCTTGTTTCGGCGAAGACTATTTAGAGCTAACCCTTGAGACTTCTAGATTTTTTAGAGCTCTTCCTTATGTCAAGATTGAGCCTTTAAAACGGAGTTTTACCGCAGAAGTTTTTAAGGAAGCTGAATATGTTTTGAGAACTTGGACGGAATATAGAACGTCCGTTTCGTTAAATACGTTTAAATTAATAAATTGGCTGTAAATCGAGAGGTTATATTTATGAAAGGACGCGTTTTAGCTTTAGATATCGGAAGAAAGAAAATTGGAGTCGCAGTTAGCGACGCATTAAGGATTTCTTCCAATCCTTTAGGTTTTATAGACGCTTCCAACACCAAAAAAGCGTTAGAAAAAATCGGCGGATTAATACGGGAATATGAAGCTTCCGAAGTCGTTATTGGGATACCAAAAATAATGGACGGTTCTTTGAACGAGTGGGCTTTGAGATGTAGGGAAATAGGCGCGGAGATAGCTTCTTCGTTTAACGTTTCGGTCAAGGAAGTCGACGAAAGACTTTCGACAAAAGAGGCTGAGAGGCTGTTGATAGACGCGGGCATGTCCAGAACTAAGAGGAAAAACGTCAACGATCAGATAGCCGCGGCGATTATTTTAAGAAGTTATCTTGATTCTCAATCCGGCGTTTAGCGGCGACTTATTTGTAAATTTGTAGGATTAATTATGGATTTTGCAGAACATTATGTTAGTCCGGCGACAGACTTTTCAGGAGGTAGGTTTGAAAAATACCGTTATAGGAATAGCAGGCGGCACAGGCTCAGGAAAAACTACGGTCGTCAAAAAAATCATCGGCTCTTTTCCCAACGATAAAGTTATTATGCTTCCTCAAGACGCATATTATAAAGATCAGGGACATCTTCCCATTCAAGAGCGCAGGCTGGTTAATTACGATCATCCTTTCGCTTTTGACAACGAGCTGCTAAAGGAACATATCAGAAGACTTTCTGCCGGTCAGCCTGTCGAACTTCCGGTTTATTCCTATATAACTTATACCCGACAGAAAGATTCCATACATATTGAGCCGGGTGAGATAATAATCGTCGAGGGAATTCTCGTATTGGAAGACGCTGAGTTAAGGGATTTGCTGGATATAAAAATTTTTGTCGATACGCATGCCGACGAGAGATTTATACGGCGTTTAAAAAGGGATATCATGGAACGAGGCCGTTCCGTCGAGAGCGTTATAGATCAATATATGAACGTGGTGCGGCCTATGCATATGCAGTTTGTAGAGCCTTCCAAGAGATATGCCGACGTAATTGTTCCCGAGGGTGGACAGAATGAAGTGGCAATAGATTTGATCACTACTAAAATTCGTTCTTTGCTTATGGGGATATAGAAATGTTTCTTGATTTGAAGATGTTTTTGCCCGACTTTTTTATGGAGAAGGTCGAGGATATTCATTTAGAGCGCCTTAAGGCTTTAGGGTTTAAAGCTATTATTTTAGATTTAGACAATACTCTTGTCGGCTGGAGATCTAAAAATATGAGCGAATCTGTCAAACGTTGGATAAAGAACGCTCAAAAATTAGAATTTAAGCTTTGTATCGTATCAAATTGTCTGCTTAGAGGCCGAGTGCGCTTTTTTAGCGATATGCTTGGAATACCTTTTGTTTTTAAGGCTATAAAGCCTCGCAGAAAGGCGTTTTGCGACGCCGTGAAAATTTTAAACGTAACTAACGATAAAGTAGTTGTTGTGGGAGATCAAGTTTTTACGGACGTTTTCGGAGGCAATAGGATGGGTTTTCTTACTATTTTAGTTCCCCCTTTGGACAAACGTGAATTTTACGCCACTATACTTCAGAGAACGGCTGAAAAAATTTTGCTTTCCGGCTTCAGGAAGCAAGGCCTTCTACAAAAGCTTAGCGAAACGTCGGAGTGTCGTCTGTCAAAGCGTCCTAAATTAGATTTGCAGAGCGATTAAGAAGACCTCGATCGCCTTCGCGCCGTTTAAAGATAGTTATGACGTCTTTATTATAGCTCGCTTTCTTGCGTTAAAACAAATTTATCGGACGAAGGAAAAAAATAAATATTTATAGAATGCTTATCATACGCGTTTCCATGTCTTTGAGTTATAGTTTTTTATATGGCAAAATAAAATTTTATTCTTGCCGACTTGTTGGTTTTTTGTTCTCTTATAATCGAGCGGTTTGAAGTTCCGGGAGATTGACGTCTTTAAGCGTCTTTATTCCGATTTTCAATCTTTGTCGAGTTTAAAGCCGTTTGTTTAAGGTACGTCGAGCCGTCGCCTGACGCGCTTATGAAAAATAAATTATTAAGTTGGTGAAAGTATGAGTTTTCGCAGAAAAGAATTAGGGGAGCTTCTTGTAGAAAACGGTTTCGTGACTGAGCGTCAGCTTCAGAGAGCCGTAGATCAAGCCGCAAAAGCAGGCGAGACTGTTCAAAAGATTTTAGTTAATATGGGGTTCGTTTCAAATAAGGATATTACTGAAATAATAGGAATGCAAATTAACGTGCCTTTTATCGATCTCGACGAAACGGAGATCGACGTCGAGCTTGCCCGATCCGTTCCCGAACATCTGGCTAAGAGATATAACGTTATCCCCGTGGGCATGTCTGATAACAAGATTAAGCTTGCCATGGTAGATCCTCAGGACGTTTTGGCCTTAGACGATATACGGCTTATCACGGGATTCGACGTGGAGCCGCTTATAGCTACGGAAGAGTCTATAGCCAAAGCTATCGCCAGGCAGTTCGGATCCACTGATCTTGCCGAAGTGGAAGAAACGGTAAAAGATATAAGCGCGGCTGATTTCGGCGATATGGAGGTTGACGACGCCAGAGACGAGGAAGTTTCTCTCGACGAACTTAAGCAGCTTGTCGACGAGGCTCCTATCGTGCGCGTTGTCAATCTTATTATTTCTCAGGCTATAAACGATAAATCTTCCGATATACATATAGAGCCGGACGCAAAATCAGTTCGCGTCAGATATAGGGTCGACGGAGTTCTTCATGAAGTTATGCAGCCTCCAAAACATATTCAGGCTCCTATGGTTTCGCGTATTAAGATTATGTCTAACCTTGACATTGCCGAGCGTAGAGTTCCTCAGGACGGAAAAATTCATTTAAAGCATGACGGCAAAGAATATGACCTTCGCGTATCTACGATTCCATGCGTACATGGCGAAAAAGTGGTTATGAGAATTCTTGACAGAGGCTCGGTCATGATCGGTCTTGGGAAATTGGGATTCTATCCTGAAATTCAAACTCAGCTTGAAAATATGGTCGATAAGCCTTACGGTATGGTTCTCGTTACCGGTCCTACGGGAAGCGGAAAATCTACCAGCCTTTATTCTATCTTGAACAGGCTTAATAAAGAGGGCGTTAATATTATGACTGTCGAAGACCCGGTAGAATACCAGATTCAGGGAATAAACCAGGTTCAGCAGAATGTTAAGGCAGGTCTTACTTTCGCTGCGGCTCTCAGAAGCTTTCTGCGTCAGGACCCCGATATTATAATGGTCGGAGAGATCCGCGACGGAGAGACTGCTCAAATCGCGGTAGAGGCGGCTCTTACGGGACACCTCGTATTGTCTACGCTGCATACTAACGACGCTCCTGGAGCTATAACTCGTCTTACTGAAATGGGTATAGAGCCTTTCTTGTGCTCCTCGTCCGTTATATGCGTGCTTGCTCAGCGACTTGCCAGATGTATATGTCCAAGCTGCAAGGAAGCGTATATTCCTCCGATGGAATCGGTCAGAAAATTCGGTTTAGCGGCTTATACCGATTCGGAAATTACTTTCTATAAAGGGCGCGGCTGCGATAATTGCAAAATGTCAGGATATAAAGGCAGAACCGGAATTCATGAACTTCTTACCGTTTCGGACAGAATACGCTCTTTGATTCTTCAGAGATGTTCGACTGCGGAAATCCGCCAGTGCGCTATTGAGGAAGGAATGAAAACCATGCCTGACGACGGCTTAAGAAAAGTGCTTGACGGTATTACCACCATAGAAGAATGTCTTAGAGTCGTATTTATCGAAGGTCAGGAAATTTAGCGGCGGGCATATTGCGATTTTGATTATTAAACCGGCCGTATGCGAGTTGTGCTTTTTCGCTTCAGATTGGCGGTCCGGCTTTCGTATATAGTCCAAATTCGTCTAACTCATGTTCTAAACATATAAAGAGAGGAATTTTATAATGGCTGAATCAACATTAAAAGTCACAATGGAGGAGCTTCTTAGAATTACGGTTGAGAGAAAAGCTTCGGATCTTCATCTTACGGTCGGTCTTCCTCCTGTTTTGAGATTGTCGGGCAAATTAATTCATACGGAATTCCCGCGTTTGATGCCTGACGATACTAAGCGTTTAGTTTACAGTATTCTAAATGATAAACAGAAAGAAAAATTTGAAAAAACCTGGGAGCTGGACTGTTCTCATGGAGTGAGAGGTTTTGGACGTTTTAGGGTCAACGTGTTCCGGCAGCGCGGTTTCGTAGGCGCTTCTCTAAGAGCTATTTCAAGCAACGTTCCTACCAGAGACGAGCTTAACCTTCCGGAAATCGTGGAAAGCGTAGTGACTAAGCCTAACGGTTTGATTTTGGTTACCGGCGCTACCGGAGCGGGAAAATCTACCACCATAGCTTGCATGTTGGATCTTATAAACAGCGAAAGGTGCGTACATATAATTACAATAGAGGATCCTATCGAATATGTGCATCCTCATAAAAAAGCTATGATTAATCAGAGAGAATTATGGCAGGATACGCAAAGTTGGAGCAACGCTCTTAAAGGCACTTTAAGAGAGGATCCGGACGTTATTTTGGTAGGCGAGATGAGAGACGTTGAAACCATCAGCGGAGCTCTTGTGGCCGCCGAGACCGGGCATCTTGTCTTTGCGACTCTCCATACTTCCGACGCTCCCCAGACGGTCGACAGAATCGTCGACGTATTTCCTCCTTACCAGCAGCAACAGGCCAGAGTTCAGCTTGCCGGAGTTTTAGAGGCCGTTTTTTGTCAGCAGCTTGTGCCTCATGCAAGCGGCATAGGCAGAGTTCCGGCGGTCGAGATAATGCTTGCGACTCCGGCCGTTAAGTCTCTTATTAGGGAAGGCAAGACGCATCAGATATACAACACGATTCAAACGGGTTCAAAATACGGTATGAAAACTATGGAGCAGTCTCTGTTGGATTTATTTACGTCTAAACAGATAACCGACGAAGAAGCTATTGCTCGTACGTCTCATCCGGAAGATTTGCGCCGTATGATCGATAACGCTATAAGTTCCGGAGCCGTTTCAAGAGGCGGAGTCAAAAAACGCTGAGCAAAGGCGAAGTTTAACGGATAAATCCTTTAGGGTTTTTACTCAAAACGGGTAAATAAACTTTTAATTCATATGTCTTAATCATAATACAGAATGGAGGTGCGCTTCTATGGTAGAACTCGTTGGATCTATGTGGTGGTGGCTTGTTCCGTTTGGAATTCTAGTAGTTGCCCAGCTGACAAAAATATAAAAGACTGCGACTGTTCTTTTGAAAGCCGCCGGAGTGTTTTGCCTGATCAATTTATTCCGGCAGCTTCATTAGAGCGGTTTTTTTAGCCGCTCTATTATCTTTCGGTCCGGTGTGCGTGGCCGGTTAAATTATTGGCTAACGGAGGTTTTAGGTATGCCAATTTTTGTATATGAAGCAAAAGACGCTAACGGTAATTTGAAGAGAGACAGAATTGAGGCTCCAAATCTAAAGGTGGCTACCCAGAAACTTCAGGACAACCGTTACATCGTTATTAACATTACTGAAAAGAAAGACGTAGCCAAATCTAAAGGAGGGGCTCTTTCTATTTTCAACAAGGTGGACGAACAGGCGTTAACCGTTTTTAGCCGTCAGTTCTCTACTATGATCAACGCCGGTTTAGCCATGGTTCGCTGTCTTGATATTTTGGGAGAACAGACTGAAGACAGAAGGCTGCAGCAGGTTCTCATTCAGGTGAGGCAAGACGTAGAAGGAGGCTCTACTCTTTCTAACGCTTTGGCTAAACATCAGACGGTTTTTTCTCCTTTATACATAAGCATGGTCAAAGCGGGAGAAATGGGAGGAGTGTTAGACGAGGTTTTAGATCGTCTGGCCGGCTTTATGGAAAAAGATTACAGCCTGAAAAAGAAAGTTAAAGCCGCTCTTACTTATCCCGTCGTAATTTTGATCATGGCTATCTGTATCGTTGTTTTCCTTGTCACTTATATTCTTCCCACTTTCGTCACTTTGTTTGAGGGAATGTCTCTTACGTTGCCTTTGCCAACTCAAATTCTTATGAGCATAACCAAAGCCTGTCAGAACGTCGGCGTTATAATTACCATTATAATCTTATTCCTGGTTCTTTCATTTTTGCTTAACAGATATGTTCAGATGCCTACCGGAAGACGTCAGTACGACAGCTTGAAGCTCAATGTTCCGATATTTGGGCTTCTCAATAAAAAAGTCGCTATTTCCAGGTTCTGCAGAACTCTCGGCACTCTTTTAAGCTCAGGCGTGCCTATTATGCAGTCTCTTGAAATAGTCGGCAAGGCTTCCGGCAACGAGGTTATAGCCGATACCGTCGCTAAAGTCAGAGACAGCATTAGGGAAGGCGAAAGCATCGCCGCGCCTCTTGGAGCCAGCGGAATGTTTCCGCCCATGGTCACTCAGATGGTCGCGGTCGGAGAGGAAACCGGTAATTTGGACGCCATGCTAGGCAAAATCGCCGATTTCTATGATACGGAAGTAGATTATATGCTTTCTTCTCTTACTTCCATGCTTGAGCCTATAATGATAGTCGGCATGGGCGGAATAGTCGGCTTTATCGTGGTATCCGTCTTTTTGCCTCTGTATCAGCTCGTCGGTCAAATGTAAAAATAAGCTTGATTTTAGTATTTTTATGTGCTATAATTCATAATGTCGATTGAAAAATCGATGAAATTATTATTTTAAAATTTTTACGAAAGGAGATAAGAATCAATGAAGAAACTCGGAAGAAAAGGTTTTACCCTTATCGAGCTCATGATTGTTATCGCGATTATCGCTATTTTGGCGGCCATTCTCGTTCCTAACTTTGTTAAAGCCCGCGCTCAGGGTCAGCTTACAGCGTGTTCTTCCAATTTAAAGAATATTGGAACTGCCGCTGAAATGTATGCCGCTGATCATAACGGCAGATATCCTATAAATGGTAATAATTTTACTGATACAGGCGCTGAAGGATCTGGAGGAAGTGCTTATTTGAAGCGTTTCCCAACATGTCCGACACAAGATAATGTTGCTTATAAATACGATGCTACAAATAATCCTGATTATTATATAATTCAGTGTGCTACTGGCGATCATAGACAAGCTGGTATTACTAAGGTTGGTTGGCCTCGTTTTGATTCTCAGGTAGGTCTTATGGCTCCTAGAACATCTGATGAAGAGACTAATTTTACGGAGGATTTGACAATTACGGAGCCTAAGGAGGATCTGTCTAATGCCAACTAGAACAGCTGCAAAACAGGATAATTTTACGGAGGATTGACAATTACGGCGCCTTCTCAAGACCTGGCTAATTAAGTAATGCGATTTTTCTAGTAATTAGCGAAGAGAATAAAAAACCTCCCGAATTCGGGAGGTTTTTTATTCTCTTCGCTAATTACTAGAAAA